>CAVKBP010000085.1:0-10838 GCA_963654395.1 Ruminococcus sp. CAG:382 | reverse complement strand
GTTTTTCTATATTACCTGTACGGTTGTTATATGCATTTATATAGCAATGGGGCGGTACAGGGTCTGTTTAGCTTGGGGTTGTTTTAATTCAATGAAAATCTTGCTTTTAAATAGGCTATAAAGCAGGATTGTGTGATATAATGAGCATTAGTAAGGGGAGCATGCTTGCATGCTCATCCCGGACGGAGAATGACTATCATGAATGAATTCATGATATATTCTAGGATTCATTTATATTTCCTGCTTTGCCGGTAATCAGATAAGGAGGAGAAGGAATTATGAATGGTAACAGAGAGTGGAAGAGGCGGAGACGGTAAGGAGAGAAAGCTGGGGCGCAATCTGTATGGACGAAAGCTTATAAAGATTCCGGCACCACATTTTGTAGTGTTTTACAATGGCGAAGAAAATCAGCCGGATGTACAGGAGCTTAAGCTTTCAGATTCGTATGAAAAGCATACAGACGATCCGAAGTTGGAACTTACCTGTATGGTATATAATATCAATAATGGCAAGAATCCGCATATAAGGCAGGCTTGTAAGTGGCTTGATGAGTATATGATTTTTGTCAACAAGGTCAGAGAATTTCATTGTGGCAGAACGGATGAGGATTTGGTTATTGATATAGAGATGGCTATCGATTACTGTATTGAACACAATATATTGAGGGAATTCTTGATATCTCGAAGAAATGAGGTGACAAAGAATATGAAACTTGATTATACATTTGACAGGCAGTTAGAGCTGGAGCGGGAAGATGCCAGGGAAGAAGGCAGGGAAGAAGGACTGGAGGAAGGACGCAAAGAAGGGCATAAATTGGGTCGTGAAGAAGGTCGTGAAGAAGGTCGTAAAGAAGGTCGTGAAGAGGGTAGAAGCGAAGGTCAACAGCTGGTAAATCAGTTGATTACTCTGCTTTTATCAGATGGAAGAACGGAAGATTTAAAGAGGTCTGCTTCGGATAGAGAATATCAGATACAGTTATTGAAGGAGTATGGTTTAGTGTAAATGTGAAGCCTTTGGAGATGAAAGAATCTCTGAAGGCTTTTGATAAATATTAACGATACAGTTATTCAAGGAGTATTCAGCATGGCATTTTCAGATAAAGAAGATACACAATCATTAATCAGGGATTTTTCAAAGGGTGCATTGGTCTGGTACAATTTCAGGCCGGGAAGCCGTATATTATATATATATCCAGGACAGGCAGATGAGGCTGTGCTCGAGCTTCTTGGAAGCAGTGGAGATGTGGAGAGCTACGGTCTGGAACAGGTAGAACAGCTTATGGGTAATCAGTATGAGGGCGAGGTATATGATTACATAGTTGGAATTGATGTTATTGAAGAAAGCAGATGTCCGCAAAATCTGTTAGAAATATGTCACCGGTTGTTAAAGCCGGATGGAAGAATGGTTGTCGGGGCGGAGAACCGTTATGCGGTTAAGTATATATGTGGAGACAGGGATCCATATACAAATCATAGTTTTGACGGGATTGAGAATTACAGGAGATTGTCAGAGGCAGACAGGGACTCTATAGCGGGCAGATGTTATTCTATGGCGGAGTTGAAGGATATGCTTGGACAGGCGGGATTCATCAATGATAAGTTCTATTCGGTGATGCCGTCTCTGCAGGAGACGCAGCTTGTATATGCCGACGGATATGAGCCGGTTGAAGAGCTGGCTATGAGGTATTTTCCGCTTTATAACTATCCGGATAGTGTGTTTCTTGAGGAACAGTATCTGTACACGGATCTGATTAAGAATGGCATGTTTCACAAGATGGCTGACGCTTACATAATAGAATGCAGCATGGATGGGCATTTTGATGACACTCTTCATGCGACCATATCATTAGACAGAGGGCGCGATAATGCGCTTGTGACGAGCATATGCGGGCATGATGGTGTAATAAATGTGTCTAAGAGGGCTGTATACGAAGAGGGAATACATAAGCTTAACGAGATGCAGGATAATCTTAAGGATTTGCAGAATAGAGGTATAAATGTAGTTGAATCGTATATTAATAATGACACATTTGTAATGCCATATGTTGACGCTCCGGTTGCGATGAATGCGTTAAAGGCTGTCGCTAAGAGGGATAAGACTGCTTTTATAAATGCTATGGATGATATGTATGGATTGATTCTAGATTCCTCAGAGCATACTGGCGTGTTGTCTGAAAAAGACAGGAACAGCGCTGATGGCAGAGATGTCGGCCCGGTGCTTGAAAAAGGATATATTGATATGGTTCCGCTTAACTGTTTCTATGATGAGTCGGCGGAGGCTTCCAAGGACAGGTTCATATATTATGACCAGGAGTTTTATATGGAAAATTGTCCGGCGAAAGCTATTATGTACCGTTCGATAGCGATTGTGTATGATGGAACGGACAAGGAATTCGAGAGGATTGTTCCAAGAGCAGAATTGCTTGAAAGATATGGCCTGTCGGAATGCGAGGATATGTGGCAGCGCATGTCGTCAAGGTTTACGGATACATTAAGAAACCAGTTGTCTCTAAGACCATATTACGAGAATAAGAGGATTGACGGAAGGATTCTTTATACTAACAGGGAGAAGATTAATTACAGTGCAAAGGAATATCAGAGGATTTTTGTTGATATATTTGACGGCTTTGATGATTCAAGGAAGCTGATTCTCTTTGGCTCTGGCAGATTCACCGAGAGGTTTATGTTCCAGTTTGCAGGGGACTATGACATTTATTCTATTATTGATAATAACAGCAGCAAATGGGGAACACAAATGCAGGGAGTGCCGGTTAACTCGCCTGATATATTAAAGGATATTCCGGAAAATGAAAGACATATTATTATATGCATTAAGGGCTTTAGCGGCGTTGTCAATCAGTTAAAGGCTATGGGGATAACGGATTATCATATATATGATCCAGGGAATGATTATCCGAACAAGAGGAAAGAGCGTGTGGCACAGAGGCTGGCAGCAGGATTGAAAAAATCGGACATTGATAAATTATGCGATGATAAGCCATGCAGTGAAAAATCATGTAATGATAAGCCATGCAATGATAAGCCGTACAATGTTGGATATATAGCAGGTGTTTTTGATTTGTTCCACATTGGACATCTTAATATGTTCAGGCGGGCTAAGGAACAGTGCAGGTATCTGGTTGTCGGTGTGGTGTCTGATGAGGGTGTAAGGCTTAATAAGCAGGCTGAACCATTTGTGCCTTTTGATGAAAGAATTGAGATGGTGCGCGCCTGCAGATATGTTGATGAGGCTGTCAGGCTTCCGCTTAACTTTGCCGGAACGAGGGATATGTTTAAGCTATATCATTTTGATGTACAGTTTTCAGGAAGTGATTATGAGCATGATCCGGCATGGCTTGCTGAGAAGGAATTCTTAGAGAAGAACGGCTCTACGATGGTGTTCTTTCCGTATACGCAGAGCACGAGCTCTACCAAGCTTAAGAAGGCTATTGAGAGCAGGACGAAATGTTGAGATACATTTGTTATAAGGAGTAAGAAATGGTTGTAATAGCACAGGATGAATCAATTGATATTGATAATGCACCAGAGGATATGTGTGTAGATTATGGACCGGATATGTTTTATCTGTCAAGAACAGTCATTGCAAGGCATGGTTATGCTGTTGCAAGGGATGATAAGCACAGGGTTCTTCTTAAGGATGAGGGAAATACATATTTACATTCGTATTGCTACAGTGGTGGAGCTGATATGTGGTTTCTCGACCAGTATGATTGTATATTTCTGCATGACTGTAATGAGTTTTCGGTTGAGTTATGTCAGTCTGCATTGAAATTATGGAAGGGAAAGAGGCTTGTACTTGTGGGTGGTAACTGGGAAGAACTTATTCCTATGCTTCCGGATATTGAATGTGAATGCTGGTATGAGGAAGTTCTTACACAGGAAATGCTGAATCAGTTGTCAGATGGCTTTAAATGCCTGCATGTTGTATTCGGAATACCTCATGCTGAACCGATAGACAGATACAATGATGGAATTATGTATTATGATGAAGTTATGGCATTAACTTTTATGTTTTCTGATTATAGAGAATTAGGCAGTGATAATGATGACAAGAATTTTTTCGTGCTGGATGCATTCTATGGAAATCTGGGGTTATTTGTTATATTTTCTAAGGTTATCAGCTGCATAAGATATGCAAAGAGCCGGGGCTTCATTCCGGTAGTCAGTCTTAAAAGAATGGGTACTGGATGCTTTTATTCTGATTGTGAAGGTGATGATGTATGGAACAAATTCTTTAACCAGCCGGAAGGATACAGCATGGATGAGGTTATGAACAGCAGGCATGTATTCTTTTCACCTGGATTTTATAATGGAAGTGTTATGAGTATCATAATGGACAGGCAAAGTGAAAATGTAAACTTAAGCTGGTCTGGTGGAATATATAATGAACTGGTAAAAAGATGTATCTGTGAAAAGGGAAAAGAATTTCTTCCGTATCCGGAGCAGACGCTTGGTGTATTGGCGAGAGGAACGGATTATGTTAAGACACATTTGTCTAACCACCCTGTACATGCTTCAATAGACATGATATGCGAGAAGATTGATGAGTGTCTGGAACAGTGGAATCTCAAGTATATATATGTCTCAACAGAGGATGCGTTGTATTGCAGATATCTGAAAGACAGATATGATGGAATAGTCTTTTTTACTGACCAGGAACGATATGAGGTTGAAGATGGAGAAATGTTGGCAGATTTACACCGCAGGCAGAAGGTAAAAAGAAAAGGCTTCGATATGGGAATGGATTATATATTGTCTATAGATTTGCTGGCAAAATGTAATTCACTTATTGCTTCCGGTGGCTGCGGTGGATTGTCTGAGGCTGTCAGACAGAATGAAGGCAGATATAGCAATGTATATGTGTTTCAGCTTGGGGTGAATTCATAGTAGAACGATGGAGGAGTGGAGATGACATTTTATAATATGTGTCCTGCCGGAATTGAAAGCGGAGGACCAGAACTTACACATCAGATGTGCAATACGCTTGAAAGGTTAGGATATAAGGCACAGATGTACTACATTGAGCCAAATAGAACGGAGCCTTATGATGTACCTGCATGTGATAAGTATTTAAAATATAATACGGAGCATGCAAAAAGCATGGCAGAGGTTGAGGATGGCTCTTCAGTAGTTGTGTTTAACGAAGCAGCAACGGACTGGATTTCACTTGTTAATAATTGTCACAAAGTACTCTGGTGGATGAGCGTTGATAATTATATTTCAAGTTCAAAGGAAAGAAATCTGGATATTATAAGAAACCAGATTGAGCTACATCTTGTGCAGTCTGAATACGCGTATCATTATGTAACCGAAAGGGTAGGAATCAGTAAGGATAAGGTTATGTATGTATCTGATTATATTGGCGATATATATAGAATTAACCTGTCCGAGGTGCCGAGACAGAATATTGTTCTGTATAATCCTAAGAAGGGACTGGACAGGATAAAACCGCTTATTGAAAGGACATCATCCTGGCTTAAGTGGATTCCACTTCTTGGTCTTACAGAGGAAGATATGACAGCTTATATGCATATATCGAAGATATATATTGATTTTGGAAATCATCCCGGAAAGGACAGAATTCCAAGAGAGGCTGCTTTGTGCGGATGTTGTGTTATTACAAATAAAAGGGGCAGCGCCGGATTTTATGAAGATGTACCGATTCTGGACAGATATAAGTTTGAAGATGAGACTGATTACGAAGGCATAGAGAATTGCATGCGTTATATATGCGACAACTTCTATGAAGCAAGAGAGGATTTTGTGTATTACACAGAACAGATAAAAAAAGAAAAATCAGGATTCAATGATGATGTGAAGAGGTTTGCAGAAATGTGTACACAATTAAACCTTTAGAAGAGTGAGTAAGAGGGTATAGATGAGAATATTATATTACACATGGGATGAGATAATTAAATCAGATATATTAGAAACATTTGTAAAAATGGGACATGAGGTTAAGCTTTTCAGTTACGGGCTGCAAAGCTATATAAGGGATGTCGGTTTTCTTGAAAAATTCGAGCATGAGCTGGAGGCTGCAGGCAGGTCAGGAAGGAATTATGACTTTATATTTTCGTGCAATTTTATACCGCTGCTTTCTAAGATTGCCTTAAGAAATAAAGTGCCATATGCATGCTGGATATATGACAGTCCGTGCCTGACGATGTATTCGGAGATGATTTATAATCCATATAACTATATGTTTCATTTCGATTCATCAGAGGTGGAGCGGATAAGAAAGCTGGGAGTATCGCACATTTATCATCTGCCGCTGGCGGTAAATGTTGACAGAGTGGATAAGGTCCTTAAGCAGACGACGGATGTTAAGCGGGAGTTTATTAATGATGGCGTGGCGTTCATGGGGAATCTGTATAATCATAAGGTTGATTTTGCCGAAAGTATCGCCGGACTGCCCGATTATGAGAAGGGCTATATTAAGGGGATTGAATCGGCACAGCTTACGATGCCGGGGACTGAATTGATAGAAGAGCTGTTTAACGAGGATTTCTATCAAAGACTGACGAAGTATGTCAGCTTTTCGGATGAGCCGGAATTTTTCATAAAGGATATCGAGATGGCATTGGATATGATTAAGACAAATATTTCGTCTATGGAAAGAATTAATATTCTGTCGGCTCTTTCTTTAAAATGTAATGTCTCATTGTATTCTGGTTCGGAATGTGAAGGTCTGCCTAAGGTGGTTAAGCATGGTTATATTGAGTACATGCATGAGATGCCGGTGCTGTTTGCCAACAGCAAGGTTAATCTTAATATAACGCTGAGAAATATTAAGACAGGAATACCATTAAGGGTGATGGATATATTGGGCGCAGGCGGTTTTCTTCTTACGAATTACTGTTATGACCTGAGAGAATATATGTGCGATGGAGAGGATTATGTGACTTATATTGATTCGCAGGATTGCTGTGAAAAAGCTGTCTATTATATTAATCATGACGCAGAACGGCAGAGGATTGCAGCAAATGGAAATGCTAAGCTTAGACAAATGTTTTCTTATGACATACAGGTTTCTAAAATGTTTGGAACACTAAGAAAGGAACTTTCCTGATGAATGTACTTATTTTTGAATATCATAATTTTGGAACTGAAGATGTCAAAGAATGCTTTGAAAAAATCGGACATAAATATATTGTCGTTGAGACAGAGGAATACAGAAACAGGGTGAGCCCGGAGTTTGATAAGTTATTTGATGAGAAGTTCAGCGAGGGGATTGATGGGGAAGATTATGACTGTGTATTTACATTTAACTACAGTCCGGTTATATCAAATAACTGCAAGGCAAGAAATGTGCCATATATAGCAGTGGTCTATGACAGCCCACAGGTTCTGCTGTATTCGTATACGATAATTAATCCGTGCAATTATGTCTTTATATTTGATAAGACACAGTACTTGGAGTTGAAGAGGGAAGGCATTAATACGGTATATTATGCTCCGCTGGCGGTTAATACGGACAGGATGAAGAGGATGTTTGATGTCCCGGCGGATGACAGGAATAGGCTGGCAGATGTGTATGGAGGCGATATAGCATTTGTCGGGGCAATGTATAATGAGAAGCACAATCTGTATGAACGGCTGGCTGGGATATCTGACTTTACGCGTGGATATCTTGACGCGGTTATGAATGCGCAGAGAAAGATATATGGATATTATTTCCTTGAGGAAATGCTTAACGGAGAAGTCCTTAAGGATATGCGTAAGTGTCTTCCGCTTGAGCCGAACCGCGACGGTGTTGAGACTGTGCAATATCTGTATGCTGATTATTTTCTCGCAAGGAAGATGGCGACAGATGATAGAAAAGAAATTATGCTGGAATTAGGAAGATTATTTGGAGAAGATTATAAAATAAATCTATATACACCTAATGAAACTCCTGAATTGTCTGATGTGAATAACTGCGGAGCAGTTGACTATTATGATGAAATGCCATATGTATTTCACAATAGTAAAATAAATCTCAACATTACATTAAGAAGTATTAAGTCCGGAATGCCGCTCCGTGCAATGGATATTATGGGGGCAGGCGGTTTTCTTATGTCTAATTATCAGGCGGATTTTTATGACTGGTTCGTGCCGGGTGAGGACATGGTTATGTACGAGTCCGTCGATGACCTTATGAATAAATGCAGATATTACCTTAAGCATGATTCAGAAAGGAAGCAGATAGCGGATAATGGCTATGGAAAGGTATCGGAGCTGCATACATATGATGTGAGATTTAAGGAAATATTTGATGTTGTATTTAATTGATTCGTGATGAAAGATTTAAGGAAATATTTGATGTTATATTTAATTGATTCGTGATGAAAGGAAATGGGTATGATAACGGATGAGGATGTAATGGGAGAACCAACATATTATGGCAGAATTATAAATCAATGAAAGCTGTTAGAGCAAGATATGCCCCTTTTACTGGATATCCGGTAAAAGGGGCATATCAATCACTGGGCAGGGAACGCTTTATCTATTATCTGCAGCATGCGGATATCATATGTGTGCTTTCTTTTAACCGTTTCATATCCGTGCTGTGCAATTTCATTGCGTTCATCATCATGTGAGAGATAATAGGCACACAGCTCTTTAAGGTGTTCAAGGCTTTCATATGCCACGAGGTCTTTGCCAATCTCGAAGAATTCCGGCAGCTCTGCCTGATAGTTGGTTATGAGGAAGCCGCCACATCCGAGAACATCAAATATCCGAAGAGACAGTCCGGAGCGAATGGATTTGGCTGTTATGTTGAGGTTGATTTTACTGTTGTGGAATATAAGCGGCATCTCTGTCAGGGATTTTGCAAATCCTCTGTTATGTATGTGCGGCATGCTGCTGGTATCGCTTCCTGTGTATATATCAACATTGAAAAAATCGGACATAATTCTCAGAGTGCGCAGGCGTTCCTGTTCGGCAACCTTGACACTTAAGTAATACTGCGCAAGCAGGGCTTTATTGTTGGCACGATAGCCTTCCGGAAATTCGTAATGCTGTGGTATGCAGCTTAACAGCCTTTCTGTCATATCGTCGGTGAGCATATCTTCTATGAAGTTGTATCCATAGACACCAAGCTGCGCATTAATAATTCCGTCGACAAAGCCTTTTTCGTATTCTGGCAGAATTGCACGGTTAAAAGGACATTTTTCCTGATATGTGGAGCCAATGAAGGATATGTCGCTTGTAAATTTCCTTGTTTCCTGTGTGCTTGCATTCTTTATGACCTCATCATTGCGGCGGACATTGGCTGCAAGTGGAATATGAAACACATGCCCTTTATTATATGGCTCGAATTCATTGAACAACATCCTGTCGAAGAGGAACACTCTGTTGACCGGATTAGACAGCGCGTTGGAATACAGCTCGAGCACCGGGTTGTCCACAATAAGACTAATATATACGACATTTATAATCTGACACACTTCTGAAAGCCATGGGAAAAAGTTGATTGAGAATACAAATGTATAATTGTTGTTCATCAGCTTAGGTGAAACGATAGATATGCATTCATCCGGCAATAAGTCTTTTCTGTCTATTTCAATGGTTTCTTCGTCAACATCAAGTCCAAGTCTTTTGAATGAATCTATTACGTCGGGTTCGCATATGCTGCCATATCGGTAAAAATATATTTTCATGTCAGTTCTCCTGATTTTAAAATGCTATATATCATAGTATATATTAAGATTGTTGACAAAACCAGTAAAAAGTAGTAAAAAATATTAAAACCAGTAAAGAGTAGTAAAAGAACGCAAAACCAGTAAAACAGATGGAGGTATAGCATGAACAATCCATATTCTATGGTATTTGGTAAGGAACCGGAGCTTTTTGTTTCAAGAGCAGCTCAGGAAAATAAGGTAATTGATGATTTCAGTGGAGACAATCCGGCTTATCAGACATATCTGCTGACGGGGGTACGAGGTTCGGGCAAGACTGTTATGATGACAGAGATTGCCAACAGGCTGCGGAAATCGGATGAGTGGATTGTAGTTGAGCTTAACCCGGACAGGGATCTGCTCAATGGACTTGCGGCGAATCTTTCAAGCAATAATAAGCTGGCAGCCATATTTAAGGAGGCAAGAATCAATCTGTCTTTTCTGGGATTTGGTGTTGAGATTAGCGGAGCAGTTCCTATTACAGATATAGAAGTTGCCTTACATGAGATGATTGCTAATCTTAAGAAACATAATAAAAAAATATTGATAGCAATAGATGAAGTAACGAATAATGAAAATATAAGAGTATTTGCGAGCGCATTTCAGATTATGGTCAGGAAAGACCTGCCTGTATTTTTACTGATGACCGGATTGTATGAGAATATTAATGCAATACAGGATGAAAAGAATCTGACATTTCTATACAGAGCACCAAAGCTTGAGATGAAGTCATTAAATATAGGTGCTGTGGCGCAGAAATATGCTGATACTTTTGACATGGATTCAGATGCTGCAGTTGAGATGGCTAAACTCACAAAAGGATATCCATTTGCATTTCAGGTGTTAGGTTATCTTACATGGAATAATAATGGTGACTATAAGGGAGTATTAGTGGAGTATCGTCAGTATCTTGAAGAATATGTATATGAGAAAATATGGTCTGAGCTGTCAGGAAAAGATAAAGAGATTGCATATGCTATTGCAAAATGTGAGACAGGCAAAATCAGGGAAATCAGGGAGCTGCTGCATATCGACACGAATCAGTTTAATCCATATAGAAAGCGCCTGATAAAGAAAGGGATTGTGGATGGAAGTGAATATGGGGTTGTAAGGTTTACATTGCCTTTCTTTGAGCAGTTTGTGCTTGAAAATTATTAGT
>CAVKBP010000084.1:0-10890 GCA_963654395.1 Ruminococcus sp. CAG:382 | reverse complement strand
ATATGTATGAGTAGCCAAGAAAGGAAAGCAATGGACTCAAAACCAAGAATTTTAAGGAAAAAACCACTTGAACATATGTTTGGATAGTGTATAATAAAGCTATGAGAAACATGGCGTTTCCGATAGAAGAAAGAGAGATGTAAGTGTGAGAAAAGTGTTTTTCACAGAACTGTTATCTGAGTAATATACAAATGGCGCCAGTGTCTGTATAATTGAGATGTATGATAAAATATGTGGAGGAACAAATATATGGACACGAAACGAAAATGGTGCATTCCTCTTGTTATGTGGATAGCATTTGAAGCAGTTGCCATAACGCTGTGGCTTGCCAAGGATAACCTGTTTTACCTTTTGAATTTCAGTTACATTGGAACAGCTATAGCACTTGGACTTTTGCTGTTTCAGCTCAACTATAAATATGCACGAAGGACGGTTCAGCTTCTGGTTGGCCTGTATATGCTCGTATATCTTGGCTTAATCTGTCAGGAGAATATGCAGATTGAAGGCTTCTGGTATTATCTGTTTACAGGTGTGTTTGAAGCAGCAACCATTCATTATGCTGTAGCAAAGATATTCGGTCCGCTGCTGTTTGGAAGAGGCTGGTGTGGATATGCCTGTTGGACAGCAATGGTACTGGATTTTCTGCCATATAAAACACCGCACACACCGGGAAAAAAGATAGGATTTATCAGGTATATTACATTTGCACTGTCATTTATTTTTGTTGCAGCACTTTTTATAAGCCACGTAGGGAATATAGAGAAAATAATGTTTATAGCATTTATCGCTGGAAATATCCTGTATTATGCGGTGGGTATTGTGATGGCTTTTATATTCAGGGATAACAGGGCATTCTGCAAATATGTCTGCCCCATAACTGTTTTTCTAAAGCCTATGAGTTATTATGCAGTACTCAGAATAAAATGTGATAAGGAAAAATGCATTTCCTGTGGAAAGTGCAGGCAGGCATGTCCGATGGATGTGGATGTAACGGATAATTCGAGAAAGAGAAAAAATGGTACGGAATGTATTCTGTGCATGGAATGTGTCAGGGCATGTCCACGAAAAGCATTGTAAACCGCGCAGACGGACGATGTTCTTAACATATGTGCAAAATCAGCAATTCAGGTACAAACAGAAATAAGAGGGTTAATACGAATCAACATTTTTAGTGCATCGGTCTTAACGGACTGGTGCTCTTTTTTTCCGGAGAAATATGTTATAGATAACAATGCTTTGCTTTTGTGCGTACAAATAAGTATAATAAAGTTACAAACATGGAATACGGAAAAAGGAGGAGTTCCATATGCAGAAGTGGATTTTAATTGTAGATGATGATGCATCTAATCTGAAGGTCGCAAGCCGGATACTGGTGGCAGAGAATATGAGAGTAAGCTGCCTTAAATCTGGAGAGGATGCAATCAGATTTCTGAAAGAAAACAGGCCGGATCTTATCCTTTTAGATATCCATATGCCTGGAATGAATGGATTTGAGACGCTGGCAAGAATACAGGAAAACAAGGAGACTGCGGATTTACCTGTTATATTTCTTACCGCGGATGATGACAGGAATACAGAGGCGAAATGTCTTGAAGCTGGAGCAATGGATTTTATTAAGAAGCCGTTTGTTCCGGAGGTAATGCTGCTTCGTGTGCAGAATACAGTTGAGCTTGTGCGGCTTAAGACAAGCTTAGCAAATGAAGTGGAGAAAAAGACACAGGAGATTATTGCGCAGACAGAGCAGTTGGAGAGGTTGTCCATGCAGATTGTAAAGGCACTTTCCGGAGCAATCGACGCAAAGGATACTTATACCAACGGACATTCAACAAGAGTGGCAGAATATTCCAGAGAAATTGCGAAACGAGCAGGGTTTTCAGAGGTGGAGCAGAACGACATTTTTATGATGGGACTGCTTCATGATATCGGAAAGATTGGAATTCCAGATGCGATAATCAATAAACCATCGGCACTTTCTGATGAAGAATACGCAATTATCAAATCACATCCAGCGGTGGGCGCAACTATTTTAAAGAATATTACGGAGCTGCCGAAGCTTATGACAGGAGCGCGGTGGCACCACGAACGATATGATGGACGAGGTTATCCGGACGGAATTGCAGGAGAAAATATTCCGTTGGAGGCACAGATTATTGCAGTTGCGGATGCCTATGATGCAATGAGTTCAAGAAGAAGCTACAGGGATGTACTGCCTCAGCAGCAGATACGCAGCGAGCTGGTAGAAGGCTTCGGAAGGCAGTTTTCTCCTGAATTTGCGGAGATTATGGTGCAGATGATTGATGAAGATGTTAACTATGACATGAGAGAAAAATAGGAGAGTGCGCATGGATGAAAAAGAAAGACAACAGGTTTCGTATCTGATTGTATTAATCTGCAGTAGCATTTTTACGGTGATTCTGTTTGGCGAAGCATTAGTTATGGGCTGGGAAATATCAACGATTCTTCTGATTCTGGCAGGTATACTGGTGTGCTGGTGGGCGCATATCCTGCACAAATTTTCACCGGAAGTCAATCTGTATATTAATACCGGCCTTACGCTGATTGCGTTTGTATTCTACGGAAGCCATGAGACAAGCATTTATGATCTTGCACCGGCAATGATATTTGGAATGCTTCTGTATGCAGAGGCTGAAAAGAAGAAAATAATTGATTTGTTCATGATTACATATGCCCTGACGATGCTGTATGATTTCGTGTTCGTTCTTGGTGGAATCAGGGAAAATAGTCCGGAAGTGATTACGCGTATTATATTTCATTTTGCGCTTATTTTAACTTCGGGATATCTCATCAAAATAGGGATAAGCAGAAGAGAAAAAGACAGACAGTTGAAACAGGGAAGAATTGCAGAGCTTGCAGAGTCGAACCGGAGAACAGAGGATTTTCTTACAAATGTTTCACATGAGCTGAGAACACCGATTAATGCGGTTACTGGAATCACATCTACAATACTAAAAAGAGAGAATGATGCCAAAAGACGCAAGGATATCTATGCAATCCAGATGGCGGGACAGAGACTGTTCAATCAGGTAGAGGATATTCTTGATTTTACGGAAATCGATACCGGACATGTCATGCTCAGCGAGGAGGTATATATGGTATCTTCGCTGATAAATGATGTGATTAATCTGAATATAATGAGGGATGGGGAAAAACATCCGGAGCTTATTGTGAATCTGGAACCGGCAATGCCAGCCGCGCTTGTGGGCGATGGACGCAAGATTAAAAAAATCCTGAATCATCTGATTCACAATGGCATGAAATTTACTAAAGAGGGTGCTGTATATGTGAAAGCCTATACGATGAAGAAGCCTTATGGAGTTAATCTCTGTCTGAAGGTAAAGGATACCGGAAGCGGAATTGCAGAGGAAGAATTAAGCAGAATCAAAGAAAGCTTTTACCAGTCTAACAGCGGAAGAAACAGGAGGGCAGGCGGACTTGGTCTTGGACTGTCTATTGTATATGGTCTGGTTTCTGCCATGGAGGGATTTATACAGATTGAAAGTGAGCCGGGACAAGGAACAGAGGTAACTGTCAGCATACCGCAGAAGGTTGAAGATTATGAAAGCTATATGAAGGTGCAGAATAAAGAAGGACTATGCGTAGCCTGCTTTATCGAACCGGAAAAATATAAGGTTCCAGAAGTGCGTACATTTTATAACGAAATCATCGCTGACATGGTGACAGGGCTTGATATTCCATTATGGAGAGCATCAAATATTGATGAATTGACTGAGCTTGCCAGAAAATACAGGTTGACACATATATTTGCCGGAAAGCAAGAGTTCTTAAGGCATCGTGCGGAACTTGACAGATTAGATTCAGAGACTGAAATTGTGGTGGCAGTGAATGATAAAAAAGAATTAACTCTGCCGGGACGCTACAAGCTTCTTCAGAAACCATTTTACTGCCTGCCGGTGGTCAACATACTGAATGCCGGTGCAGGAGGAATGAATCATAATCAGGGGGCTGTGATGAGTTGTCCGGGCGTCAGGGTTCTTATCGTGGATGATGAGCCAATGAATCTTATGGTTGCGGAAGGCATTTTTAAAGGCTATCAGATGGAGGTTCAGACTGCACAGAGTGGCCAGATGGCAATCGAGCTTTGTGAGCAGGAGTGGTTTGACCTGATTTTCTTAGATCACATGATGCCGGAGATGGACGGAATTGAAACCTTGAAACGGATAAGAAGAATTCATCCGGAGGAAAAGGAACAGCTTACTGTCATCGCATTTACAGCAAATGCGGTAAGTGGGGCGCGCGAGATGTTCCTGAAAGAAGGATTTGACGAATTTATTTCAAAGCCGATAGAGACAGGTGAGCTTGAACGCGTTCTCAGAAAGCTTCTGCCGAAGGCTTCAATTGTATATGAAGATGCTGAAAATGTGGTATCTGAACAGCAGGAGGAAACACAAAGCTATGATACAGATGACGCATTTGTCAGGGAACGGCTGACAGAATCAGGGCTGGATATACAGGCTGGTTTAGCGTACTGTCAGGATGATTTCTCATTTTATAAGGAACTGCTTGCCCAGTTTGCAAGGGACAGCTCCAGAAAGATTGAGAAGATGGAAGATTACTATGGCAAGGGTGACTGGGGGAATTACCAGATACTGATTCATTCATTGAAAAGCTCGGCTAAAACAATAGGAGCGGATGTTTTATCAGAGATGGCGAAGGCTGGTGAGGCTGCGGCAAAAAAAAATGATGAGCAGTATATCCGCACGCATCATAAAGAGACAATGGAGCTTTACAAAAAGATTGCTGAATCTATTAAGCAGCTTACTGGAAACGAAGATAGAAAAAATACGGAAGATGAAAAGAATGCGGACTACAGAACGAATGCAGAGAAGAGAAAGAATGTAGATTACGGAACGAATGCAGAGGACAGAAAGAATACAGAAGACGAAAAGAATGCAGACTATGGAACAAATACAGAGAACAGAAAGAATACAGAAGATGAAAAGAATGTAGATTACGGAACGAATGCAGAGAACAGAAGGAATACAGAAGATGAAAAGAATGCAGACGACAGAAAGAATACAGAAAGCGGGGGAATCAAGGAGGACGACTTCCTGCAGTTCCTTTCTCAGCTAAAAGAGTGCTTTGCAACCTTTGAAGGAGAGAAAGCTGCGAAATTGATTAACTCAATGAAGGATAAGCAGTTCAAGGGCAGGCAGATTGGAGCGCTTTTAGATGAGGCAGCGCAGAATATAGATGATTTTGAATTTGAGCCTGCAGCAGAAATAGTAGATGAAATCATCCGCAAAGTGGAAGGTGGTGAGTGGTCATGAATCCAAAGAAGTTCATAGGTGCAATCAGAAATCCCAATCTTGGGATGCAGGAGAGAATGTACCGGCTGCTCACATCAGTCGGTCTGCTAGGATTATTTGCGGTGTTTGTGTGCAGCACTTTAATGGAGGAAAATGTAATAAATGTAATCTGCATGGGCAGCACATTTGTTATCCTGACAATTATAACCATGTGGGCTGTAAAATCGCATCACATCCAGGCTGGTGCAGTGGCGACAGGAGCAATCATTATATACTTTGTGCTTCCATTTAACTTTATGACCTCCGGAGGAATTCTTGGCGGTGGTGTAGTGTGGATGCTGTTTGGAATGGTATATGTATGTCTGGTTATCAATGGCAGGATAAAAGAGATATTTCTGGCAAGTGGGTTTGTCGTATACGGAATATGCTATTTTGCCGCATATCATTTTCCATGGCTGTTGGAAGAGCATACAATGATGATGGCATACATGGATTCTGCCTTGTCGTTATTTATCGTAACCATTCTGGTCTGCGGAATGATTCTGTTTCAAAAAAACATTTATCAGTACGAAAATAAAATTGCCCGGGAACAGAAAAAAGAGATTGAGGAATTAAACCATGCGCAGAACAGCTTCTTTTCAAGCATGAGCCATGAAATCCGTACACCAATAAATACAATTATCGGATTAAATGAAATGATTCTCCGCGAGGATGTATCGGATGAGGTCGCAGCGGATGCCAAGAGTATTCAGGGAGCAAGTAAAATGCTTCTGGCTCTGATTAACGATATTCTCGATATGTCCAAAATCGAGGCAGGAAAAATGCAGATTGTTCCGGCTGTGTATGATGTCGGGGCAACATTGTCTGATATCGTTAATATGATATGGATTCGTGCAAAGCAGAAAAATCTACAGTTTCATATTGAAGTAGATCCCTCTATTCCGGCGGAATTGTATGGAGATGAGGTTAGAATCAAGCAGGTTCTGATTAATATTTTAAATAATGCTGTCAAATATACGGCAGAAGGCTCGGTAACATTAAACATCCAGTGCAGCAGAGAGGATGGGGACAATGTGCTGATTACATACTCTATTGCAGATACCGGAGTTGGAATCAGGAAAGAAAGTATTCCATATCTTTTCAGCGCATTTAAAAGAGTGGACGAGGATAAGAACCATTATATCGAGGGAACAGGACTTGGACTTTCAATTGTAAAGCAGCTTGTGGAGCTGATGGGCGGAGAGATTTCGGTCAATAGTGTCTATACGAAGGGTTCTACATTTATCGTTACAATTCCGCAGAGGAAGGTAAGCGGACAGGCACTCGGAAAAATAGATATGGAAGCCCGGTATTCCCTTAATGAAAGAGAGCATTATAAGCAGAGCTTTGAGGCACCGAAAGCGAGGGTACTGATTGTAGATGACAACGAAACTAATCTTATGGTCGCAGAAAAGCTTCTCAGGGAAACCAAAGTCAATACCGATACTGTGACAAGTGGCAAAGATTGTCTTAAGAAGACACTTCAGGTACATTATGATGTGATATTTATGGATCATCTTATGCCGGAGATGGATGGCATCGAATGCCTGCATGCTATCCGCAGCCAGGTGGGCGGTCTGAATCTTAATACTCCGGTTGTAGCGCTGACTGCAAATGCCGGCAGTGATAATCAGAAGCTGTATCTTCGTGAGGGCTTTGAGGGATACCTGCTTAAGCCAGTGAGCGGCATTCAGCTTGAACACGAGCTTTTACGCCATCTGCCGGATGAGTTTGTAGCAATGGAAGATACAGAAGAAAAGAATCTGCAGATGAATTCTCCTGTGTTCGCAAAGAGGATGAAGGATTCTATCCGCATTACGACAGACAGCGTCAGCGATATCCCGGGAAAGATTGCTGTACAAAAAGGAATTGCTATCATGCCATACAGGATAAAAACCAGTGGAGGAATTTTTCTGGATGGAGTCGAGGCAGAGTCGGATGGACTGCTGGAATATCTGCGTGATCCGGAAAAGGTTGTCGAGTCAGAGGCACCGGAGATTGAAGACTATGTACAGTTTTTTGCAGAGCAGTTGACAAATGCGCAGTATGTAATCCACATTACAATGGCTAAAAATGCAAGTGGCGGATATCAGAAAGCGAAAGAGGCTGCCAGAACATTTGACAATGTATATGTGCTTAATTCGGGACATCTCTCAAGCGGAATGGGGCTTCTGGTAATGGAAGCAGTCCGGTGTGTGGAGATGGGAATGAGTGCAGAGGAAACGATTGCCTTATTGCGTCAGGCAAGAGAAAAAATCCATACGAGCTTTATTGTGGATAATACCAAATACCTGATGCGTTCCGGAAGAATACCGGTGAGAGTCAGCAGACTCAGCGAGGCGCTCATGCTTCATCCGGTAGTTGTCCTGAAAAACAGCAAAATGACAGTTGGAGGCATATTGGCAGGAACAAGAGAGCATGTGAGGAGACGCTATATTAAGCGCTGTTTCCACGGCGTAGAAGATATAGATACAAGAATATTGTTCATTACATATGCGGGATTGACCAAGGAAGA
Source organism: Ruminococcus sp. CAG:382 (assembly GCA_963654395.1). Lineage (GTDB taxonomy): Bacteria > Bacillota > Clostridia > Lachnospirales > Lachnospiraceae > Lachnospira. The sequence goes on along the minus strand of CAVKBP010000084.1, from coordinate 3,048 downwards.
ATTAAAATGGATTGAGGAAGAAACACTTAGTATCGTTCCATTTAAAAAGGTAATATACCAGAAGGCATCGCCGTCAATATCTACGAACTGTGGACCGGGCTGCTTTGGACTTTTGTATACGCAGAAATTAGAATCATAAATTAAAATATCTAGTACATCGAAAATTAAATAACCGCCATATTGACTTGACTGATTTTTCATATGCTGCGTTGTTGTCAATCGCCGTAGCCACCGCTACGCCTCTTTTCTCCGCCGTGCATACGAGAAAATCATCCTGCGCCAATATAGCAGATATTTAATTTTCACTGTACTAGTCTATAAAAATAGTCTAGCGGTTTTGTGGCAGGATTCAACACTATTTCCCACCATATCTTCAGAATTGCCTTTTGCTAATCTTTCTCATGTGAAGGACATACACAATAAATAATGCCGCACCTGTGAATACCCATGAAGCCACATACACATTCATAAGCATTTCATATGTAGGAACAAGCTTAAATACTGTGCCAAGCCATATCAATCTGAATACTACTGTTCCAAGGATTGTAAAGATTGCCGGCTCAAGTGACTTGCCCATTCCCCTTAAGGCTGCACTTTCTACCTCATAAGTAGCTGTCAGGCCTTCAAGTGAGCATACATGCCGCATTCTTATGATACCAAATGCTGCCACAGCCGCGCTTGTAGTGTAGATTCCCACAAAGAATTTGTCCCATATGATAAATATTACACTAAGCACCTCCGTAAATCCAATTCCATAAAGCATGCACATCCAGAATATTTTCTTACATCTTTTGATATTGCCTGCTCCGAAATTCTGACTTGTAAATGTTACCGCTGCCTGTGCAAATGCGTTAGCTATATCATAAGTAAAATACTCAAAATTAAGAGCCAATGATGAACCCGCAATTGCCGCCTCGCCAAATGAGTTGATTCCGCTCTGTATAAATACATTGGACACTGAGAATATAGCGCCCTGTATTCCGGCAGGAATACCTATAGTAAGCACTCTTTTTAAATATCCCTTATCTATCTTCATTCTGTCAAAACGGAATGCAAATTCATCCTGTCGTCTGTAAAGATATGTAATGACGAGCGCAGCACTTATGATATTAGATATAACTGTCGCAATTGCCACACCAGATACACCAAGCTTGAAGCAGATTACAAGTACAAGATTTAAAATTACATTTACAGTTCCTGATACAATAAGGTAATACATCGGTCTTCTGGTATCACCGAAGCTTCTTAGTATCGCTGAACCGAAGTTATATACTACCATAAAAGGAATACTCACGAAATAAATTCTCATGTACACAAGTGCTTCTTCAATTACGCTTTCGGGTGTTCCTGACAATTCAAGAACGCCTCTTGCAACCAGCCATCCTGCACACATAAGTATTATTCCGAGTATGGCTCCAAATGTAAGTATGGTATGAGCCATCGGATTAATCTCTTTTCTTCTGTTCTGTCCGATTAGATTAGCCAGTGCCGCATTAGGTCCTACCGAAAGTCCAACGATAAGATTAACAAATATACCAACTAAAGCAACACAGCTTCCAACTGCCGCGAGTGCATTGTCTCCGGCAAATCTTCCAACCACAGCCACATCTGCTGAATTAAATAACTGCTGTAATATGCTGCTGAATGCTAACGGCATTGAGAAAAGTATAAGCTTTCCCGCAAGCCCTCCGTTAAGCATATCCATTTCTTTTGATTTAGCTGAGCTCACTTTTATTCCTCCCATAAATTAACCAGTTAAAATGCACAGATTATCTTATACCCATGATAGCGCAAAATCAATATAGAATATTGAATCAGATTGACATATATAGTATTCTGAATCAGGTTGATGTATAGAATGTTACGAATCAGGTTGATGATATCAACTTTCATCAATCCGGCAAGTGTTTTACTGCTGAGTGAACAGTAAAGCTATGGTAAATCCTGTTATCACTACAAATTAAAATCGATTGAGAAAAAAGCAAGCGTAGGATATAATTCTAGTGCATATATTCCGATGTTAAATGGGCTGTGAAAAAAGAATAGTTCCGAAAGCAGCATTATACAGGAATACTCAGATATGACACAGTCAGCATGATGAAATATAACCATGGTTGTATATATAATCAAAAGGGAATGTACAACCATTTGAAAAAATATTGTATGACAGAAAACGGAGGTATCAGAGTGATTATTAGAACAGCAACGATAGAAGATTTAGAATTGATAACTGCAGTGGAGGCAGAATGTTTTCCGGCTGCGGAGGCGGCAACCAGAGAAGAATTTGCAGGACGGCTGGCACATTATGCAAATCATTTCTGGCTGATGTTTGATGATGAAAAGCTCATCGCATTTGTTGATGGCTTCGTCACGGATGAGCCGGATCTTACAGATGAAATGTATGCAGATGCTTCTCTCCATGATGAAAATGGAAGATGGCAGATGATATTTGGCGTCAATACGATTCCAGCATACAGAAAACACGGTTATGCCGGACAATTAATAAAGAAAGCAATTGATGATGCGAAGATTCAGGGACGGGCTGGTCTTGTGCTGACCTGCAAGGATAAGCTGGTCAATTACTATTCAAAATTTGGCTTTGTAAATGAGGGTGTGACAGATAAATCAGCGCATGGCGGTGTGGCGTGGAATCAGATGCGGCTGACATTTTAAATTGGGGGTTAATCTACAAAAAATCCATGTATTTGCTTTAATACAAATACATGGATTATAGTTACTTATTCTGTTCTGCCAACAGTTTTCTTAATCTTACAATTTCAGCATCTTTTTCATCAGAGGATGCTTTTAATAAGGCAAATTCTTCCTGCAACTCGTCCTGTTTCTTTAGTTTTCGCTGCAATTCATCTTTTTCCGTTTTTAGTTCATCAACCTTTCCTGTAAGCTCATTATTCTTCGCCCCAAGCTCATCATTCTGCCCCTTCAACACCACCATCTCATTTTTCATCCTGTCGACCATCAGCTCTGCAGTATTCCTGTCTAATATCCTCAACGCTTCCGAGAACATACCAATTACCTCCTTAGGTCTTT
>CAVKBP010000083.1:0-11063 GCA_963654395.1 Ruminococcus sp. CAG:382 | reverse complement strand
CTCGCGATAAAAGCTATTTGTGATGCCTGCGTCACAAATAGCCGTGTGAAAAATCCTTGATTTTTCACACTAATCTCCATTCTTGCCTTCTTTTCAAGGCATCTCAAGTTTGTGCGCAAGCACAAATCTTGCGTGTGAAAAATCCTTGATTTTTCACACTTTTCCCTTAATTCATATACTTAAACAGCCACCCATTATATGTGGGTGGCTGTAAAATTAATTACTGCAGTCTGGTACAGCATTTTGGTCTGGTACATCGATTTCTAAATAACTATCCCAAAAACTTGCCTGTTTTTCTGACTGCACATACCAAAAAGCCTTGCCGTAGCCCGCTACGCCTGCGTTTTTTGATATGCACATTCAAAAAAATATTCTGCGTTTTTGGTTCAGTTATTTATGAAACGCTGTACCAGTTTAATTCTTGTTAAATGATGAAAGATCAATTCCACCTGTCACAATCTCAGGAATATCTCCTGAAATATCTACATTAGGTGGAGTCACCAGAAAAATGTAGTTGGTTATCTTCTGAAGGTTGCCTCTTATTGCATATGTAGAACCAGCAGAATAATCAATGATTCTCTGCGCTATCTCAACATGTATTCCTTCAAGGTTAAGAACAACAGCTTTACCTGTAAGAAGAGTATCTGTGATTTCCTTGGCATCCTCCATGGATTCAGGTCTTATTACAACAACCTCCAGTCCTCTTGAAGAATGTGTCTTCATAGGAACCACCTTAGACTTAGAAGCAAATCTTGGCTTCTCTGCTGTATATGAAGTCTCCTCGTCAGCTATTGACTCCTTCTTTGATGAACCTGTGAAAAGCTTCTTTCTTGCAGATGGCTTCTCATCGTCGTATTCATCATCATATTCATCATCGTAATCTTCGTAATCGTCATCAAAATCGTCATCATCATGCATCTTAAACATATTAGTTAAACTATCTAACATTCCCATTATAAACACTCTCCTATATCTGATAATCTGACTTTCTTTAGTATCCCCAAAACATATTAGTGTGAATAGTCCCTGGCACCAAATATTGCTGTTCCAACCCTGACGCAGGTTGCACCTTCTTCAACCGCAATCTTATAGTCATTAGTCATGCCCATGGACAAAGCATTCATGTATACATTATCTATGTTTTTGTTATTAATGTCAACCAGTAATTGCTTTAATTCTCTAAAATACTTCCTGTTATCCTCTGGATTTTCAACGAACGGCGCACTTGTCATGAAGCCTCTTATCTTAATTCCCGGAAGTACAGCTATCTTTCTTATAAATTCTTCTGCCTGTCCACAGGTAACACCGAATTTGTTCTCCTCTCCTGCTACATTTACCTCTACAAGAATATCCTGTACAAGCCCTTTCTTGACAGCTTCATCACTTATTGCAACAGCAAGTCTTTCTGAATCTACAGAATGGATAACCGCTGCTCTTCCTACAACATATTTTACCTTGTTTCTCTGCAGATGTCCTATCATATGCCATGTTATATCCTTAGGAAGCGAATCGACCTTATCTACCATTTCCTGGACATAATTCTCTCCAAACTGTCTTATGCCACAGTCATATGCCTCCATAAGCATACTTTCAGGCTTTGTCTTGCTTACCGCTATAAGACATACCTCCTCTGGCTTTCTTCCTGCCTTTTCACAGGCTTCTTTTATATGTTCTTCTACCTCAATAAGATTATCCTTTATCATAAATTCCTCCAAGCAATTAATATATCATTTCATTCTCCGAATACTTGTCCGCGTCAAGAATTATTCTGTCATATATTGACACACCATGACTTAATGACTGCTTGACAATATAGTATTCATTATTGCCATCAATTATCTCTACCAGCTTAAAGACTGTATATCCTGTATTCACGCAATATATACCTTTCAGCTTCTCAACTGGCCCGACAATGAACCTGTCGCCCGAATCCATTTTAATAATGCGTGTTCCTGCCGTAAGCTCCGTCTTTTTAATATATATCGCCGTATCATCTGACTTATATATATCTACTGATTTAAACACCTGACTGACTTTTCCTTCTGAATCACTTTCCTCTACAAGGAAGCCATAATCACCCTTTTCACCGTTAGTTATAAGATATTCCCTCGGTATAGTGTAGAACTCATTCTCTGTAACTGCTGATACAGGAACCTTTATTCCGGATTTGCCGGATACGGTTATTTCAATATCAAGGAATCTCTCTGTCGCATACCTTATCATATATTTTGATAATGTAATCTCACCATAGGAATTCTTTCCATCATTAACTATCTTAAATGGAAATGTTCCTGTAACACTGTCCTTAGTAAATTTAATTGATATTGAATCCTTACCGGACAATGAATAATTATCAATATCCGACTGGGTTAAAGGAAACATAAGTGTCCAGTTTTCACTTGTGATAAGCTTATATGCCGGATCTGAAGCAGTAATAAGCTTTTCAGATTTCAGGTTCTGCTTATCATAAGAGGTCTTCTTAAAATCCACATTTCCAATTGTCTCTTCTGTTATTCCCTCGTAACCATCCACAGAATATACAACTATTCCAGGCTTTTCTGCTTTAATAGTTTTAAAAAGATCTTGGCTTCCTGTGCTTGAAACAATCGAATCCAGATTAGCCATAATATTTTCATTGATTGACTGAAGCACTGCCGCATTAAGATCTGACTTAAGGTCATAGACTGCACTGAAATCATTATCACCATATTCAGTCTTATAATTGGTAAGTATATTCTTAATAACTGTCAGGTTATCATCTGACAATGTATTACCATTCCCTGATGTGTACTGTGCAAGAATTTCTGACACTCTTCCTGTTTCATCAACCGTATACACAGTTTCATCTGTCATAACTCTTGTTCCTTCTCTCTGGTAATAGTTGATATTACCTGAGTAGGATGAATTATAAACCTCTTCCTGTCTTAAGGCGACTGCTGTAAATGAAGCATTATTCATAAGCGAGCCGACTTCAACCTCATAGGTCTGTACCTTTGCCTTAGAGACATATATAACGATAAAGCACACAACATATATAAGGACAAGTGCAAATATAAATGCTGCCGCTTTCGGTTTTCTTCTGTATCTGACTACTTTCCTTCCAGCCATGATAATCTCCATTCCTGCCTGCTTTTCAAGGCATCTCAAGTTTGTGTGTAAGCACAAATCTTGCGTGTGAAAAATTGAAAATTTTTCACACTAATCTCCATTCCTGCTCGTTTTTCACACAAAACCTGTGCTGATTAACAAACATTTTTAATTGTAGCATTTCAGGCAGACTGATACAAGGTTTAAAAACAGCAAGATTGCAATTTTTATCCATATACTACCAGCATAATCCACCCTGAATACCTGAATACTAATTACTAAAGCAAAACCACTGATTTAAGGAGGCATTTTATGAATTCTAAACCTATAGACTATTTTGCTCTTACAGTCGCCATTGTAGGTACTCTTAACTGGGGACTTATCGGTTTCCTCAATTTTAATCTCGTGCATTTTATATTCAGGTCAGCTATGGCAGACCGCATAATATATGCACTTGTAGGTCTTTCAGGCTTATATCTGTTAAGCACATACGGAAGAATAAAGGCTCTTGGCGAGGATATGTAAAGCTATGGCTGCCGGCATTATGATATGTACCAGAAAATGTTAATACATATCCTATGCCGGCAGCCATAATTTACTATTCTCTTGCTTTCATTACTCTGTCAAGCAGTGCATCCGCAGCCTCTTCCTTACTCATCATAGGAAGCTCCTCGACTGCATCTCTTGTAATAACAGTAATCACATTAGTGTCTGTCCCAAAGCCTGCCCCTGCCACCTTGACATTATTGGCAGCTATCATATCAAGATTTTTCTTTTCAAGCTTTGCCTTAGAATTTTCGAGCATATGCTCTGTCTCCATTGAGAAGCCGCAAAGAAACAGTCCGTCTCTCTTACTGCTTCCAAGTGTTCCAATAATGTCCTTCGTTCTTTCAAGCGGAATTGACATATCACCATCTTTTTTCTTAATCTTTTCATCACTTACATTAACCGGTCTGTAATCCGCAACTGCTGCCGCCTTGATTATAATATCTGCTTCCTTTGCACTCTCCATTACAGCATTATACATATCCTCTGCAGACACCACATCTACCAGCTTAACAAATGGCACCGGCTCAAGACTTACCTTTCCCGATATAAGTGTCACATCAGCGCCGCGCAGCATTGCCATCTTAGCAATAGCATAGCCCATCTTTCCTGTGGAATTATTAGATAAGAATCTTACAGGATCTAACCTTTCTCTTGTAGGTCCTGCTGTAACTGTGAGCTTTACCCCAGCCATATCCTTGTCCTTAGCTATGTTTTTTAAAATGTAATTAAAAAGTGTCTGCTCTGACGGCATTTTTCCTGCACCTGTGTCCCCACATGCAAGATAACCGCAGTCCGGCTGGATAATCTCATAGCCGTAATGCTCTAATTTCTTAATATTATCCTGAACAATAGGATTAGTGAACATATTAGTGTTCATTGCCGGCGATATAAGCTTAGGGCACTTGCATGCCATAATAGTTGTAGTCAGCATATCGTCTGCAATTCCATTAGCAATCTTTCCTATCACATCTGCCGAAGCTGGTGCCACAAGGAATATATCAGCCAGCTTTGCAAGACTGACATGCTCGACATTAAACTGGAAGTTTCTGTCAAAGGTATCAATTAAACATTTATTTCCAGTAAGTGTCTCAAATGTTATCGGATTAATAAAATTGCATGCATTCCTTGTCATTATCACATGCACATCTGCGTGCTTCTTTACAAGCATGCTTGCAAGATTAGCAATCTTATACGCCGCTATACTGCCTGTTACACCAAGAACCACTGTCTTTCCTTTAAGCATATTCTCCTCCTTTTTTATAAAACACTCCTTGTCCAAGGTCAGCCCTCAGAGCCAGCCCTTCAAAATGCGAAGCATTTGAAATGTTAAGCGTATCCGCAACATAACTTTTCAGAATCATATGCAGGAATGCCAGCATTCAACATATGATTCATTTTACATGGCTCTGTACGGTTACACATTTTTATCATATATATATTTAAGTCCTCTTATAAGAAGCGCCGGATCCAGCTCTATTGCGTTGCGGCAGAATGGGATTATAACATTGCTAAGCCCTCCTGTTGCCACAAGCCTTGCTTCCGGCTTCCCATTTTTTCCGAAGCCACAGCTTTCAATTATTCTGTCTATAATGCTGTCTATGCTTCCTGCATGTCCGTATATAAGGCCACTCTTCATGCAGTCCACTGTGTTCTTTCCGACTGGTCCCTTAGGTGCATCAAAGCCGATTCTTGGAAGCTGTGCCGTTCTTGAGGAAAGCGAATTCATAGACACTCCTGCTCCCGGAAGAATTGCTCCGCCTATATAATTGCCGTTCTCGTCAACTGTGCTTATAGTCGTCGCTGTTCCTATATCAACGATAATTACAGGCGCACCATAATCATGAGTTGCTGCAACTGCATCAACAATAAGGTCACTTCCCACCTGCTTTGGCTGATCCATAAGAATATTAAGTCCTGTCTTTACCCCCGGACCAACAACAAATGGCTCTATATCAACGACCTTTTCAACAGCGGCCTTGATAACATTGACAAGCTGTGGAACAACAGATGAAATAATTGCACCACTGATATCCTCTGATTCTATGTTATAGATTTCAAGGACATTTTTAAAGCTGATAGCATACTCAAGCTCTGTCTTTAAAAGGTCTGTACTCAGCCTTTCCTCAAATATTACCTCATCATCATTGACACAGCCAATAACAATGTTAGTATTTCCCATATCTATCGCTAATATTGTTCCTTTAGTATTCTTTCTTGACATTAATCACACCTCGCTAATATAGTTACTCCGTCACAGATAAGCTTTTCTGCTATACATTCGTATATCTCATTTACTGGATTTTCCTTAAACTCATCAGCAGCAACCGCCACCCTTATATAATTCTTCGTATATCCTGTATAATATGAACTGCCATCTATTTCAGTCAGTTCCTCAACAAGCACTTCCAGTCTCTTCCCGATATACCGCTCTCTGTATTCGAGTGACTGCTTTTTCTCTAAAGCAAGCAGTGTGGCACTTCTTTCAGATTTCACAGTGTCTGCAACCTGCTCCTTCAGCTTATCGGCAGCAGTTCCCTTTCTTCTGGAATACTTGAATATATGCATTTCGTAAAAATGTACCTTCTCAAGGAACTTCTGTGTCTCAAGGAAATCCTCGTCTGTCTCTCCCGGAAATCCTACGATTACATCAGTAGTTATTGCCGGATTGTCAAATACATTTCTTAATCTTACACAGCCCTCATAATATTCTTTAGTATTATATTTTCTGTTCATTGCCTTCAATGTCTTATCGCATCCGCTCTGTAATGATAAGTGGAAATGTGGACATATTTTTTCTAAGCTGGCAATTCTTTTAGCAAATTCTTCTGTAATTATTCTCGGTTCAAGCGAGCCTAACCGGATTCTTTTAATCCCCTCAACCTCATGTATTGCCTCTATAAGCTCTATAAGACTTATATTCTCAAGGTCTGTTCCATAAGAGGATATATGGATTCCTGTAAGGACTACCTCCTTTACTCCTGTAGCTGCAAGTGTCTTAACCTCACTGACTATGTCTTCTGGTTTCCGGCTTCTTACCCTGCCTCTTACATATGGAATAATGCAATAAGAACAGAACTGGTTACAGCCGTCCTGAATCTTAATATATGCCCTTGTATGCTCTCCTGTCTGGTTAATCTTAAGCGACTCGTATTCCTGATACTTATCATTAATATCAACCAGATAGCTTGTATTATCAGAGCCGCCAAAATAATCCTTTAACGCCTCAACAACACTTATCTTCATATTGTTGCCAAGAACAATATCAACACATTCATCCTTCTTTACTCCGTCAGGATCTGCCTGCACATAACAGCCGGCAGCGACAACAACCGCTTCCGGATTCATCTTCTTTGCCCTGTGAAGCATCTGCCTTGACTTCCTGTCAGCAATATTAGTCACCGAACAGGTATTTATTATATATATATCAGCCTGTACATCTTCGTTAAAGGGCACTATCTCATACCCCTCCTCACGAAGCATAATTTCCATAGACTCAGCTTCATAGGAATTAACCTTGCAGCCCAGACTGTGTATAGCAACTTTTTTCAATTTAATCCTCATTTCCTTGTTAAAATGTTATATTTCATTATTGACATAGGTTTAACAAATAGATATTATAGTTTATAGAAAACAGTTAAGGAGGTATTCTAATGAAAACTGTAAAGATTTCATTAAATTCAATTGACAAGGTAAAATCATTTGTCAACGATATTACTAAATTCGATGTAGACTTCGACCTTGTTTCAGGCAGATATGTAATCGATGCCAAGTCTATAATGGGTATATTCAGTCTTGACCTTTCTAAGCCAATCGACCTGAACATTCACGCAGACAATGATATCGAAACAATTCTTGCAATCTTAAAGCCATACATCGTAGAGTAATGCTTTTCATTGTACATAAACCGCTTTATCAGTTAATGATAAAGCGGTTTTTTTATGCTCCGCAATGACACCTTATTCAATCACGATTTTTTCTGTAGTCTCAATTGCTGTCTTATAAAGCTCCTCAATAACCCCGTCAAGATTAGTCTCATGCTGCTTGATAACATTAAGATTAGGCTTTGTTACAGGGTGCTTTGCAACGAATATTGTACAGCAGTCCTCAAATGGCTGTATTGATGTCTCATATGAGCCGATTTTTTCTGATATATCAATAATCTCCTGCTTGTCAAAGCCGATAACCGGTCTGAATACAGGCATTGTACACACCTCATTAGTACAGTAAAGGCTTGCCATAGTCTGGCTTGCAACCTGTCCGATACTCTCACCTGTGACAAGTCCCTGACAGCCGCTTGCCTTTCCTAAATCCTCAGCAATCTTCATCATATATCTTCTCATAATGATTGTAAGCTCATCATGTGGGCATTTCTCGTATATAGCCATCTGGATATCTGTGAAATTAACAACATTAAGTGTGATAGGACCTGAATACTTAGATACAATCCTTGCAAGGTCAACTACCTTCTGCTTAGCTCTCTCACTTGTATATGGAGGTGCATGGAAGTATGTTGCTTCAATCTGCACACCTCTCTTGGCAACCATGTATCCTGCAACAGGACTGTCAATACCGCCTGATAATAAAAGCATTGCCTTTCCCGCTGTTCCTATAGGCATACCGCCCGGCCCAGGAACCTCAATAGAATAAATGTTAATTACATCCCCTCGTATCTCTACCTGCAAAAGCACCTCCGGCTTATGCACATCAACACTCATCTCCGGAAATGCATCAAGAATTCTTCCGCCAAGCTCCATATTAATCTCCATTGAGTTCATCGGATAATTTTTTCTTGTCCTTCTTGCATTAACCTTAAATGTAAGCTTTTTATCCTTATATGCCTTGTCAAGATAATTAATAACCTGAGCAGCAAGGTCATCAAAGCCGTTATCCTCAATCTGGACAACAGGGCAGATTCCAACTATACCGAAAACTCTTGTAAGGCTCTCGATTACCTCATCATAATCATAGTCTGAAAGCGCATTTACATAGATTCTTCCGTCTGCTCTTCTTACATCAAATTCTCCCTCAACATCCTTAAGTGAAAACTTAATCTGTCTTACAAGAGCATCCTCGAAGATGAACCTGTTCTTTCCCTTAACTCCTATTTCACCATATTTTATCAAAAATGCTTTATACATTATTCTTCCGCCTTTCCTGTGTGTGAAAATCTATTTTCAGACAGTTATCGTCTTGTGTACTTCCTAAGCATTGGAAGCAGTTGTTTAAGTGTTTCTATTGTATATTCAAGTTCTTCCTTAGTCGTCTCATAACAGAAGCTGAACCTTAGTGTCGAATCAAGCAGCTCCTTGTCAAGTCCGATTGCAACAAGCGTATTGCTTAGTCCCGGCTTGTTAGAGGAACATGCTGAACCAGATGACACATAGATTCCTTTATCCTCAAGTGAGTGAAGCAGCACCTCTGCCCTTACTCCCTTAAAGCTTGCGCTCACAATCTGTGGCGCTGAACCAGTTCCCTTTTTGCTGTTCACCTGTACATCCGGAAGCTTTTCTAATCCGTCTATAAGGTAATCCTTCAGCTCATACAAATGTGCTATCTTACTATCAAAATCACTATTATATATAAGCTTTACGGCTGTTGCAAGTCCTGCAATTGCCGGAACATTTTCAGTTCCCGAACGCATTCCCTTCTGCTGTCCGCCACCATATATAATCGGCTTGATTCTTGTTTTGTCATTAATGAATAAAAATCCGCTTCCCTTAGGACCATGAATCTTATGTCCGCTGACAGACAATAAGTCAATGCCAAGCTTTTTAGGATATATCTTATATTTGCCATAAGCCTGAATCGCGTCAACATGATATACAATATCAGGATTATAATCCTTAACTAAATGTCCGATTTCTTCAATCGGTTCAACCGCACCGATTTCATTATTGACATACATTACTGAAACAAGTATTGTCTCATCATCAAGTGCATTCTTCAAAGCCTCTATATCCACTATTCCAGCCTTGTCAACCGGAAGATATGTTATCCTGAAGCCCTCTTTTTCAAGAAAATTGAATGGCTCCTTAACTGATGAATGCTCCACAGAGGATACTATGCAATGCATTCCTTTTCTTTTATTAGCCATTGCTGTTCCGATTATCGCCATGTTATTAGATTCTGTTCCACCAGAGGTAAAGAGTATCTCCTTGTCCTGACATTTTAAAGTCCTCGCTATTACTTCCTTAGCCTCGCGGATATATTTCTCCGCCTCAACGCCCTTCATATGCTTTGAAGACGGATTACCATAATCCTGCTGCATAACCTTTACTGCTGTTTCCACTACCTCTGCTGCACATTTCGTTGTAGCAGAATTGTCAAGATACGCTTCCATACTAATAATCTCCATTCCTGTCTGCTTTTCAAGACATCTCAAGTTTGTGCGCAAGCACAAATCTTGCGTGTGAAAAATCTTTGATTTTTCACACTAATCTCCATTCCGCAGGCACAAAGTGCCGGAGGAATCGCGAGCCAAATGTCAGATTTGGCTCTGCGATAAAAGCTATTTGTGATGCCTGCGTCACAAATAGCCGTGTGAAAAATCAGATATCAATCTGATTTTTCACACTATTCTTCCATATTATACATAAGCACTGACAACAGCATCATTCCTGCTGTCTCAGTCCTTAAAATTCTTCTTCCAAGTGTGATTATCTCACAGCCTGCATTCACTGCTTCGTCAAGCTCAGATCTGTCAAAGCCTCCCTCAGGACCTATGAATATTCCTACAGATTCTCCATGTCCGATTTCTTCAATCACCTTTCTTGTCTTTTCCATGCCCTCAGCACACTCATATGGCAGTAAAAGCTTGTCTAACTTCCCTGCATATTCAAGCGCCTGTTTAAATGTCATGACCTCCGTAACCTCTGGCTGGATACTTCTCTTGCTCTGCTTGGCTGCACTTAATGCTATGCTGTTCCAGCGTTCCACCTTATTCTTAGCCTTCTTCGCATCAAGCTTTACAACGCTTCTTTTCATTGCCACAGGGACAACACTGTATGCTCCAAGCTCAACAGCCTTCTGGATTATAAGCTCCATTTTATCAGCCTTAGGCAGTCCCTGAAACAGTATTATTCTGGATGGCAGCTCTCTTCCCCGCTCATCCCTGCTAAGAATATCAGCCCTTATATATTCATCCGACATAGCTGCAATGCTGCACTCATAGTCAACATTATCTCCGCTGCTTATAAGAAGCTTGTCACCCTCTTTGAATCTTAACACATTTTTAATATGATTGACATCGCTGCCGGTTATATCTATATATGAATCATGGATATTCTCATGCTCTGCAAAAAAATGATACATATACTAATCTCCATTCTTACCTGCTTTTCAAGGCACCTCAGGTTTGTGCGCAAGCACAAATCTCCATTCCGCAGGCACAAAGTGCCGGAGGAATCGCGAGCCAAATGTCAGATTTG
>CAVKBP010000082.1:0-11102 GCA_963654395.1 Ruminococcus sp. CAG:382 | reverse complement strand
TCCTGCTGAGCTACGGAAACATTTTTAAAATCTATTCAAATTTTGGTATTTAACTAAGAGAACCAAAACTCATACAGCCAATACTTTAACATAAAAACAGCCTAAGGTCAACGCTGTATGAGCTTTCTTATTAAATTTTCTACAAACATTTCTGCTATGAGCAGCAACTATAAGTTGACGAAATTCTCTGCCTCATCCTTTAATGTTTTAGCAACATTTTTATTGTCATCCATTCTTTCTGAGACATCTGCCATTGTGTGTACTAACGAATCTATGCTCGAAGCGGCATCAGTTACTCCCTGGGCGCTTTCTTCAATTGCCCTGTTAATTCCTTCAATCGCACCTGTCATCTCAGTCATATTCTTTAATATATCCTTGGCTTCGCGGGCATATTCAGACATTGCGTCATCTATATGAGTCGCATCCTCATTGTACTGCTGTCCACCTGATACGAAGCTTTCATAATCAGTCATTACACTCTGGTTAATGTAATTAACAATCTTCTTGGAAGAATCCACAAGATTGCGGACAGCATCAATTACCTGCTCATTAATAACCTGGATATTATTAGCTGTCTCCCTGCTTGAATCAGCAAGCTGCCTTATCTCATCAGCTACAACAGCAAAGCCCTTTCCTGCTTCTCCTGCCCTTGCCGCCTCAATAGATGCATTCAGGGCAAGCAGATTAGTCTGGCTTGATATGCTAAGAATATCCTCAGTAAGCTGTGCAACCTTTTCTACGCTTCTGCTGTTCTCCAGCGCCTGATTTACCTCCTTGGTAATATCAGAAACCACACCTCGTGTATTATTCATATTAGCAGTAGCTGTCTTTTCAAGGTCACTGGCACGCTCTTTCATCTGCTCAGCATATCTTGATATCTCATCTGTACGCTCTGCCATGGCTTCAACCATTTCCTCAGCAGATAATGTGTTCTCATTGACGCTGTTGGTTGTTGCTGATACCTCTTCCATAGTTGCAGAAAGCTCTTCCATAATTGCTGATATGTCTCTTGCATTGTCATTAGAAGAATCTACACTGGCTGATACATCACTGACTATTAAATTCAACTGTTCAGAATTAGTAGTAATCTTAGACATTATTCCCTGTAATGTCTCGATGAACTGGTTGATGCCTTCTGATGATTTTCCAATCTCATCGCCGCTTACAACAGATACTCTCTTAGTTAAATCACCCTGTCCGTTATTGATATCATCAATAATCTCATGTACTTCCTTTTTCTGCTTAATAAGCGGTGCAACAACTGCTTTATAGACAACAATGATAACTGCGATAAAGAGAATAATTGCTGCTAATATCAGGCATAGAATCATTAATGTAATATTCTCATAGATATTCTTCTGTCTGTTCTGAAGAGTAGCTATTCTCTCATCATTCTCACTTATAAGAGTATCAAGATTGTTACCAATCGTTTCTGTCCATTCTGTCATCTTCTCGTTAGCTAATGCAAATGTGCCTTCTTTATCCTTAGCTGCGGATGCCATCAGGCTTTCTGTATCCTTCTGTGCTGTCTTAATTGTATTGAATACCTCTTCCATAAGCTTTACTTCTTCTGCTGAGAATTCATCACTCAGACTTTCAAGCTTTTCAGAATATTCAGTAACCTTTTCCTTAAGCTCTGCCTGCTGTTTCACAATATAATCAGTCTGTCCTTTATTAGTCGGATCTGATATATATGCTAAAGTAAGCTTCTGTGATTTTTCAAAATCAAGGCTGATTTCATCCAGTGCTACAATCGTATCAACGCCCTTGCCTGTAATCTTCTTACCTGCCAGATAACTTATCCTCAGTGATATCACACATGTCACCAATCCGGCTATTGTAAATACTCCAAGAATTATTACCGGAATAAGTATCTTTACAAGCACACTCACACCCTTTTTCTGCTCTTTCTTCTGTTCCTTTGTAGACTCTTCCATGTTAATTTCCTCCCCCTTGTTAATTGTCAAGTTTGAACTTGTTAATTGCTTCCTTAAGAGTTTCTGCTATATTATCAAGCTCTATTGTGAACTCGTTAAGGTCATGCATTGTCTGCTCAACATCAACTGCTGATGCTGTAACCTCCTCAGAAGCTGCTGCTGTCTCAGTCGCTACTGCCGCAACATCCTCCATCTTGCTTACAACATTACTTCTGTTAGCATCCATTTCTTCATTAAGCTTGTTAATATTGTCAAGACCTTCCTTAAGTCCGTTAACTGAATCAGATATTGTATTAAACAGCTTCTTGGCATCCTTAATAGATACATTCTGTTCCTCTATAATACTAACAGATTCATCCATTGTCTGTTCAACCTGCTTTGACTTAACTGTAATCTCATTAACAATCTTCTTAATCTCATCAGTAGACTGCTGTGACTGCTCCGCAAGCTTTCTGATTTCATCGGCAACAACTGCAAATCCTTTACCACTCTCTCCGGCTCTTGCTGCCTCAATAGAAGCGTTAAGCGATAACAGATTGGTCTGTTCCGTAATTTCAGTAATTGCATCTGATATGAAATTAATCTTTTCTATGCTGCCTACCATCTCAGCAACAACATTTTTAGAAATCTTAGAATTATCAATCGAATGCTGTCCCTTGACAATAAGGTCATCAACAATTGTAAGACCCTTATTGCTTAATGCCTGTGTCTCAACAGACATTTCGCTGATATCATTAACATATGCCTTGGTTTCCTTTAATCTGTCGGCAAGATTCTCTACCTCCTGCGTTGCTGTCTGTGTGCTGTCTGCCTGACCTGATGCACCTATTGCAACACTCTGTATAGCCTCTGAAACCTGTCCAACAGTCTCTGTCGTAGACTTTGATACTCCGGCAATCTTAGCAGAAGCCTCAATAATCACACCACTCTTCTGCTCAACACCCTTGATAAGAACAGCTATATTTTCAATCATGTCATTAAAGTTGTTCTCAAGGACACCAAATTCATTCTTCTTTCTTACATCAATCCTGCCTGTTAAATCTCCTCCTGCAACAGCCTTCATATTACCTGAAACCTTCTTGATTTCCCTTGTCATGGATGCTGTAACTGCAAGCGCTATGCCTATACCGATAACAAATGCTATGATACTGAATATGACAGTATTACTAATCATCTTATTAGTTGTTGCTGATGTCTCGCTGGAAGATATAAATCCTACAAGTGTCCAGCCTGTAACAGCGTCCTTGGATGTTACTACATGAACCTTATCTCCATTAATCTTCTCATCAAATGAAAATGCCTTATCATAATCATCCACTGAAAGTCCTTTAACCTTGCTCCATAAATCAAGATTAGCTACTGAATCTGTCACATATTTGTTATTATCATTATTAACAAGTATGTTGCCATCTTCATCAACAAGAATAACAAAGCCTGTATTAAGAAGACCTATTCCATGTACGAAATCTGTAATTTCAGAGAAATCTATATGCATGCCGACAACACCATAATTGCTTCCGTCTGTATGCTTGATTTCCTGTGAAACAGTAATTATAGTCGTATCAAGCTCTTTGCTGTAATATGGTTTTGAAAAATATGCATAAATGTTGTTTCTTGATGAAAGTCCCCTGCAGTCCGTATACCACACTTCCTTGGTTCTGTCTACGCCCTCTGCAAGTCCACCCTGGCTTGTTGTCTTGCCTGTCTCAGAATTATATTCAGCCCAGCCTGTAAGCTCAAGCTTTGTATTAGTAACGAAAAATGCTCTTTCTGCTCCATTAGTTACCTTAACAGATGCTACCAGTGAATCCTTGACAGCCTTGACATTATCATCTAATGTTCCCTGATCCTCGAGATGCTTTACTTCATTCTTTCTTGAAAGCAGATCAACCGGCTGTGACAAAGTCTTCAGATAAGTAGTGAACTGTTTCTGTGCCTCATTCAATGTCTGTTCACTTGTTACATTCATATTCTTTTCCATTGACGATGATGTCGTTGCAATTGAGCTTAACATAAGCATCACAATTGGAATCATGATAGCAACAATGAAAAAAACAATAAGCTGAAAGCCTAGTTTCCTAAAAAATTTCATGGTCTGTCCCCCTCATTGAAAATTATTTTTATTAATACTGTAAATATCCATAACCGCATTTGCAAAAAAGCCTCTGCGAGGCTTAACTTTTACTCATGTAGTTACTTCACCATATAAAATGCTTATCTGCCTGAATGCAGGCATTTACAGAACACATCTCTACATGACTCTGAATATTTACAAAATATTTAATTGACATGCACGAACACTATATGTCTTTGTTATAATAGCACATTTGTAAAATAATGTAAATTGCCATAAAAATTAATCTGTTATTTTAATTCATGAAATGTACATTTCCCTGAAGCCATATCTGTCCCTTGAACCTTCGTCCGATGGCAGGCTCACCAAGCAGATGCTCCCTGTTAACCGCAGTCGTTATAATAAGACTGTTGCACTCAAGAACCATAATACATATTTTCTCTCCGGTATATACATTTTCTTCCTCGTGCAATTCGAGAATCTCCCCGATTACGGAATACTGGTCGCACTCCACACCGCATGGCATAAATGTTGAGTCTACTATTGTAAATATATCCTCTTTCATAACGCGGTTAGAAAGCTCGTTGTATTTGTCAATATCTTCAATCGTGAGACTTTCGATAGCCTCCTCATCGCCATTCTTCGCAGCCTGGATAAGATTCTTTCTTGCAATTTCATCCTGCCTGCTTCTTGCATTTTTCTTCTCCTTCTTTATTGGAAGCATAATAATTCCGCCAAGAGAAAGTCCTGTAAGAGCAACCTTTTTATTCCTGATAGGATGCTTACATATCTCATTCCTGATATCAGGATTAAAATCCAGCGCTTTAAAATCCACGCCGCTATACAGATATTCCAGATAATCCATCACATTCTGGAGATAGAATATAAGCGTAACGCCTGTCTTTAATTCATCACATATAACAGCATATGATTCCTTATCAAGGTGCCTTTCAACCGTCATCTCCTCGTTATCACTTAAAGCCTTTCCCACAACAAATGGAAAATAGTACTCATATATAAATGTATTTTTTTCATATCTTCCATATACATACAGGCCTGTCGACTCACTGATGCGCAGTATAATAACGCCACGATCTGATTTCTCGTGGCGTATTACAAGTCCTTCTTTTATACTTTCCTTAATTCCTGTTTTAATAAATTTTTCCTCAACCATGGATGTCATATTATTGAATCCAAGCGTCCTTATATATAAATTCATAATTGCTCCGATACCCTATTCTGTATCAACTATAAATACAGTAAGTTTTTTCAACAGATTATACTCTGTATTCCATGTATAAGGAGAACCATCAGCATGCTGTATCATCCTTATAACCGGTCTGTCCACCGCTTCCTTATTCTGTCTGATGACAACACCCTTATCACCATCACTTGTATATACAATACATCCGACAGGATATGCTGCAACAGATTCCAGAAATTTTGCCGCAATCGTGGAATCATACTTAACTCCCTGATTAACCTTTATGTACTCGATTGCTTCATATATCTTCATTTTCTCACTGCCTATACCGCTTATCATGCTGTCGAAATCATCACATACAGACACAAGCTTAACCTCCGGCTTAAGTCTTTCACCCTTATGCTGGAACGGATATCCTGAGCCGTCTATTCTTTCATGATGGAAAAGAATTATCTCCTTGGCAGTATCCGGCAGCCATGTTTCATCCTGCAATGAACTGTAACCGAATATTGTATGCTTTTTATACTCAACCGCATCCTTGGCTGTCATCTTGTCTTCATTAATATTGACAAATGGCACATTAATATACCGCAATCCGATATCATGAAGTATCGCACCCATTGACACATTATGCACCTGCTTTTCACTCATCTTAAGCCTTAATGCCATAATAGTGGATAACGCGCATACATTAATACAATGCGTGTACATATCTGTACTTACATTCCTGATTTCTGTTATGTTATTGACTACCTCCGGCTCAGCGAGCACTGAATCAAGAATCCTCTGTGCCTCTTCAACAATAGCCTTGAGTTCATCATTATGCTTATAAATGTGCTTTTCTAATATTCTTTTAACTACCTGCCTTGAATGCATGGCAGTTTCTTCCACCTTGTATGGATATCTCTCTTCCTCATTATCTGATATACTTTCTGTTAAAATGCCTTCTTCTTCAGCCTTTATATATACAGTTCTTGTCCCGAGATTACGGATTCTGTCAATAAGCTCTGTTGTCAAAGGAACATCAGCATGAATAAGTACCGCATCTGACTGCGATAATATAGGAAGAGCCAATATATCATTTTCTTTAAGATTATCAACACTTACCTGTTTCATAATGCGCTCCGTTCTTAACTAACCATTATTCACCACCTGTTACTACTAGGTAAAAGATAGCATATTTTTATTGATATTACAATGAATATTGACTTATAATTATTTTGATGTTATATTATCATTGTTAAATAATTATCAATCATTAAACATGGAGGAAATGTTATGTCAAAGAATCTTACTGAGAATTACCCAATTGTTGACACAGTTGAAGCTCTTGAAGAAAGGCTTGCCGGTGTCCGTGAGGCGCAGCGCATCTTTGCTACCTATACACAGGAGCAGGTAGACAAGATATTTACTGCTGCTGCACTTGCTGCTAATAAAGCAAGAATCCCTCTTGCCAAGCTTGCAGTTGAAGAAACTGGCATGGGAATTGTAGAAGATAAGGTTATCAAGAACCATTATGCTTCTGAGTACATTTATAATGCTTACAGAAACACTAAGACTTGTGGCGTTATTGAAGAAGATAAGTCATATGGTATCAAGAAGGTTGCTGAACCTATCGGTGTTGTTGCAGCCGTAATCCCTACAACTAATCCTACTTCAACAGCTATCTTCAAGACTCTTATCTGTCTTAAGACAAGGAATGGTATTATCATCAGCCCACATCCACGCGCTAAGAAATCAACTATAGCAGCAGCTAAGGTTGTTCTTGAAGCCGCTGTAGCAGCAGGCGCACCTGAGGGAATCATCGGATGGATTGATGTTCCTTCACTTGAGCTTACTGATACACTTATGAAGGAAGCTGACATCATCTTAGCTACGGGTGGTCCTGGAATGGTTAAGGCAGCTTACTCTTCTGGCAAGCCAGCACTTGGTGTAGGTGCCGGTAATACTCCTGCTATCATTGATGAATCAGCAGATGTAATACTTGCAGTTAACTCAATTATTCATTCCAAGACATTTGATAATGGTATGATATGTGCTTCTGAGCAGTCTGTAATCGTTGACAAGAAGGTTTATAAGGCTGTCAAGGACGAATTTGCATACAGAGGCTGCTACTTCCTTAATAAGAGCGAGACTGAGAAGGTAAGAAAGACTATTATTATCAACGGCGCGCTTAATGCCAAGATTGTAGGCCAGAAGGCTCATACTATCGCAGCTTTAGCAGGTGTTACTGTTCCAGAGGATACTAAGATTCTTATCGGTGAGGTTACTTCTGTAGAGCTTTCAGAAGAATTTGCACATGAGAAGTTATCTCCTGTTCTTGCTATGTACAAGGCAGAGGACTTCGAGGATGCTCTTTCTAAGGCTGAACACCTTATTGCAGATGGCGGATTCGGACATACATCTTCTCTTTATATTAATATTGAAACACAGGCAGATAAGATTGCTGAATTCTCTGAAAGAATGAAGACATGCCGCTGCCTTATCAACACACCTTCATCTCATGGTGGTATCGGTGACTTATACAACTTCAAGATGGCTCCTTCTCTTACTCTTGGCTGCGGCTCATGGGGCGGCAACTCAGTATCTGAGAATGTAGGAGTAAAACATCTGCTTAATGTTAAAACAGTCGCTGAGAGGAGAGAAAATATGCTTTGGTTTAGAGCACCTGAGAAGGTTTACTTTAAGAAGGGCTGCTTACCTGTTGCCCTTGATGAACTTGGAACTGTAATGGGTAAGAAGAAAGCATTTATCGTTACTGACCAGTTCCTTTACAAGAATGGTTATACCAAATGTGTTACAGATAAGTTAGATTCTTTAGGAATCATGCATACTACATTCTATAATGTTGCACCAGATCCAACACTTGCCTGCGCTACAGAGGGTGCTGCAGCAATGAGACTCTTTGAACCTGATGTAATCATTGCAATCGGTGGTGGTTCAGCAATGGATGCTGCCAAGATTATGTGGGTTATGTATGAACATCCAGAAGCAGACTTCCTTGATATGGCTATGCGTTTCATGGATATCAGAAAGAGAATTTACACATTCCCTAAGATGGGCGAGAAGGCTTACTTTGTTGCTATCTCTACATCTTCAGGAACAGGCTCAGAGGTAACTCCTTTCGCGGTTATCACTGATGAGACAACAGGACAGAAATATCCACTTGCTGATTACGAATTACTTCCTAAGATGGCTATTATCGATGCAGATATGCATATGGATCAGCCTAAAGGACTTACATCAGCTTCTGGTATTGATGCTCTTACACATGCACTTGAGGCATATGCTTCTATTATGGCAACAGAATATACAGATGGTCTTGCATTACAGGCTATGAAGAATATCTTTGAATATCTTCCAGCAGCTTACGAATTAGGCGCACATGATGCAGTTGCAAGAGAAAAGATGGCTACAGCTTCTACTATGGCTGGTATGGCATTTGCCAATGCATTCCTCGGAGTATGCCACTCACTTGCACACAAGCTTGGTGCATATCATCACCTTCCACATGGAATTGCTAATGCCCTGCTTATCACTGATGTAATGAGATTCAATGCTGCTGAGGTTCCAGCTAAGATGGGAACATTCTCACAGTACCAGTATCCACACTGCAAGGCCCGTTATGTTGAGTGTGCTGATTTCCTCGGAATCAAGGGTAAGGATGATGATGAGAAATTCGAGAATCTTATCACTGCAATTGAAGAATTAAAAGCTAAAGTAGGTATCAAGAAGACTATTGCTGATTATGGTGTTAAAGAGGAAGACTTCCTTGCAACTCTTGATGAGATGACAGAAGCTGCATTCGATGACCAGTGTACTGGTGCTAACCCAAGATATCCTCTTATGAGCGAAATGAAGGCAATGTATTTAAAGGCTTACTACGGTAAATAATAATCATCATTTTAAGAAAGGAAACATGTCCTATGAAAAAGTATTTAGCAAAATCTAAATTAAAATCAGTTTATGTAGAAAACGGCAAGGCCACTAAGGTCTTTGCCAAGAACTACAACAAGTCAGATGTTTTATACGAAGCCCTGAATACTGCAAGAGTAGAGGATGCTGGAGTGAACATTCCTAAGCTTTTAGAGGTTTCTGTTGATGATGGCAAATGGTCTATCACAAGTGAATATGTTGAAGGAGATACTCTTACACAGTTAATCGAAAAACATCCTGACAAGGCAGACGAGTACATTAAGAAAATGGTTGAATATCAGGTATCCTTCCAGAAGAAGTCTAACCCTCTTCTTCTTGTATTAAAGGATAAGATGAACCGCCAGATTAATTCTATGGAGAGTCTCGATAACAGTGTTAAATACGAGCTTCTTACAAGACTTAATTCTATGAAGAACCACACTAAGCTGTGCCATGGCGATTATTGTCCCGACAACATTATTGTAAATGCTGATGCTAAGGGCAATATCAAGGATATTACAGCAGTTGACTGGGTACACGCTACACAGGGTAATGCTTCTGCTGATATTGCTAATACATTCTTACTTCTTAAGATTCAATTTGGTGATAGCAGCGATATTCCAGAAAAGTACATAAATACTTTCTGTGAATTAACTAACACAGAGCGTTCATATGTTAATGAATGGCTTCCATTAGTTGCAGCAGCAAGACTTACTAAGAATAAAGAAGAGGAAAAAGAACTCCTCGAACAGTGGATTAATGTTGTTGACTTCCAGTAAGATTTTCAACAAGATTTAACATAATTCCCCACAGTTTTCACATAGTTATCCACAAAATTTGTGGATAACATAAAATAAATGTGGATAAAGCATATTCAACCAATATGTTTTATCCACATTTTTATATTTCTGTATACATGAAAATTGTTCAGAAGATGCCCTGTGCGGCAAATTCTCCACGAAAAAATGTCATGAATCAGATATAAGAATACAAGTATTCCACATCTGATTCATGACATTTTTAGCTATGAACAATTATACATTACTTAACAGGTACTAATTCTGTCTTTCCACCCATGTACATACGGAGTGCTTCTGGAATGAGTACTCTACCATCTTCCTGAAGATTGTTCTCAAGGAATGCGATAAGCATTCTTGGAGGTGCTACACATGTGTTGTTAAGAGTATGTGCAAAGTACTTGTTCTTGTCCTTGCCCTGAACTCTTATCTTAAGTCTTCTTGCCTGTGCATCTCCTAAGTTAGAGCATGAACCAACCTCAAAGTACTTCTTCTGTCTTGGTGACCATGCTTCTACATCGATAGACTTAACCTTAAGATCTGCTAAATCTCCTGAACAGCATTCCAATGTTCTTACAGGAATATCCATTGTTCTGAAGAAATCTACTGTGTTCTGCCATAATTTATCAAACCACATTTTACTCTCTTCCGGCTTGCAGACAACAATCATTTCCTGCTTCTCAAACTGGTGGATTCTATATACACCTCTCTCCTCGATACCATGAGCACCCTTCTCCTTTCTGAAGCATGGAGAGTAGCTTGTAAGTGTCTTAGGAAGCTCTTCCTCTGGTGTGATTGTGTCGATAAATTTACCAATCATTGAATGCTCACTTGTTCCGATAAGGTAAAGGTCTTCTCCCTCAATCTTATACATCATGGCATCCATCTCGTCAAAGCTCATAACGCCTGTAACCACATTGCTTCTTATCATATAAGGTGGAATACAATATGTGAAGCCTCTGTCAATCATGAAATCTCTCGCATATGAGATAATTCCAGAATGAAGTCTTGCGATATCTCCCATAAGGTAATAGAAACCATTTCCTGCAACCTTACCGGCAGCGTCCATGTCAATTCCGTTGAATCTTTCCATAATATCTGTATGATATGGTACTTCAAAATCAGGAACTACAGGCTCACCAAATTTCTCGATTTCAACATTCTCGCTGTCATCC
>CAVKBP010000081.1:0-11104 GCA_963654395.1 Ruminococcus sp. CAG:382 | reverse complement strand
CAAAAAAACATTTACAAAAACCATAAAACAGGAGTATATTATGTGCAAGCAAAGCTTTAGAATATACGAAAGGATGATTAGACTTATGGAAAATGAAATCAGAAAGCCTGGTCTTTACAGATCTGAACTTGAGCATGATGCCTGTGGTATCGGTGCTATTGTAAGTATTAACGGAATTAAGACACATCAGACAGTATCTGATGCATTAAGCATTGTGGAAAACCTTGAGCATAGAGCTGGTAAGGATGCAGAAGGAAAGACTGGTGATGGTGTTGGTATTCTTCTCCAGATATCACATAAATTCTTTAAGAAAGCTGTTAAGCCATTGGGAATCGAGCTTGGAGACGAGCGTGATTATGGTGTAGGTATGTTTTTCTTCCCACAGGATGAGCTGGCTAGAAACAGAGCCAAGAAGATGTTTGAAATCATTGTTGAGAAGGAAGGACTTGAATTCTTAGGCTGGAGAGATGTTCCGACATTTCCTAATGTTCTTGGTAAAAAGGCAGTTGACTGTATGCCATATATTATGCAGGGATTTGTTAAAAGACCTGCCAATGCAGCAAAAGGAATTGAATTCGACAGAAGACTTTATGTTGCAAGAAGAGTATTTGAGCAGACAGCAGAAGATACAACCTACGTATGTTCTTTATCAAGCAGAACGATTGTATATAAGGGTATGTTCCTTGTAGGACAGCTCCGCCAGTTCTTTGGTGACCTTGAAAATCCTGATTATGAGTCAGCTATTGCACTTGTACATTCAAGATTCTCAACTAATACTAACCCAAGCTGGGAGAGAGCTCATCCTAACAGATTCATGGTACATAATGGTGAGATTAATACTATCAAGGGTAATGCCGACAGAATGTTAGCAAGGGAAGAGACTATGACTTCTCCATATCTTGAGGATGAGATGTCAAAGATTACTCCTGTTGTTAATACAAGTGGTTCGGATTCAGCAATGTTAGATAACACACTTGAATTCTTTGTTATGAATGGTATGCCGCTTCCACTTGCTGTCATGATTACAATTCCGGAGCCATGGATTAACAATGGTGCAATGGCACAGGAGAAGAAGGATTTTTACCAGTATTATGCAACAATGATGGAGCCATGGGATGGTCCGGCTTCTATCGCATTTACTGATGGAGACTACTTCGGAGCAGTTCTTGACCGTAACGGTTTAAGACCTTCAAGATATTATATAACTAACGATGGTTATCTTATTCTTTCATCAGAGGTTGGTGCGCTTCCAATCCCAGAGAGCAGAATTAAGCTAAAGGACAGATTAAGACCTGGAAAAATGCTTCTTATAGATACAGTTAAGGGCGAGCTTATAGAAGATGACAAGCTTAAGGAAGAATATGCCACAAAGAATCCTTATGGTGAATGGCTTGACAGCAATCTTATCCAGCTTAAGGATTTAAAGATTCCTAACAAGAAAGCCCCAGTCCACACTAAGGAAGAAAGAGCAAGACTCCAGAAAGCATTTGGCTATACATATGAGGATTTCAAGACTTCAATACTTCCTATGGCGCTCAACGGAACAGAGCAGACAGGAGCAATGGGTATTGATACTCCGCTTGCAGTGCTTTCTAATAAGCACCAGCCATTGTTTAATTATTTCAAGCAGTTATTCGCACAGGTTACTAACCCGCCAATCGATTCGATAAGAGAGAAGATTGTTACATCAACAACAGTTTATCTTGGAACAGAGGGTAATATCCTTGAGGAGAAGGCAGAAAACTGCAAGCAGTTAAGAATTAATGATCCTATCCTTACTAACACAGATCTTCTTAAGATTAAGAATATGAAGGTAGATGGCTTTAAGGTAGAGACAATTCCAATTATATATTATAAGAATACTTCACTTGAAAAGGCTATTGACCATTTATTCGTAGAGGTTGACAGAGCACACAGAGAGGGAGCTAACATCATTATTCTTTCAGACAGAGGTGTTGATGAGAACCATGTTGCTATTCCTTCATTACTTGCAGTTGCTGCATTACAGCAGTATCTTGTACAGACTAAGAAGAGAACAAGCATGGCTGTAATCTTAGAGAGTGGTGAGCCAAGAGATGTACATCACTTTGCAACTCTTCTTGGATATGGTGCTTCTGCAATCAATCCATATCTTGCACAGGAGAGTATTCAGGAGCTTATCGACCTTAACATGCTTGACAAGGATTATTATGCTGCAGTTGATGATTACAATAAGGCAATTATCACTGGTATTGTCAAGATTGCTGCCAAGATGGGTATTTCTACAATCCAGTCATATCAGGGTGCTAAGATATTTGAGGCAATAGGTATTAATTCAGATGTTATAGACAAGTACTTTAAGGGTACTGTTTCAAGAATTGAGGGTATATCCTTAAAGGATATCCAGGAGGATCTTGAGACACTTCATTCTAAGGCATTTGATCCGCTTGGACTTTCAACAGATACAACACTTGACAGCTCAGGTGCGCACAAGATGAGAAGCGGCAAGGAAGAGCATCTGTATAATCCACAGACAATACATTTGTTACAGCTTGCTACTAAGACAGGAGATTACAAGACATTTAAGGAATATACAGCTCTCGTTAACAAGGAAGAGGGCGTTAAGAACTTAAGAGGTCTTATGAATATTAAGTTTCCTAAGAAGGGAATCAGTATTGATGAGGTTGAAAGTGTTGATTCTATCGTAAGAAGATTCAAGACTGGTGCCATGTCATACGGTTCTATTTCAAGAGAGGCACATGAGACTATGGCTATTGCCATGAATATGCTTCATGGTAAGTCTAACTCAGGTGAAGGTGGAGAGGACATTGACAGATTAAAGGTTGGTCCTGACGGACTTAACAGATGCTCTGCTATTAAGCAGGTTGCATCAGGAAGATTCGGTGTTACTTCAAGATACCTTGTAAGTGCAAAGGAAATCCAGATTAAGATGGCACAGGGCGCTAAGCCGGGTGAAGGTGGACATCTTCCAGGAAAGAAAGTATATCCATGGATTGCAAAGACCCGTCTTTCAACTCCGGGTGTAGCACTTATTTCGCCACCACCACATCATGATATATATTCAATCGAGGATCTGGCACAGCTTATATATGACCTTAAGAATGCTAACAAGAATGCAAGAATATCAGTTAAGCTTGTTTCAGAAGCCGGAGTTGGTACAGTTGCTTCTGGTGTTGCCAAGGCAGGCGCACAGGTAATTCTTATCTCTGGTTATGACGGAGGTACTGGTGCTGCTCCAAGAAGCTCTATACACAATGCAGGACTTCCTTGGGAATTAGGTCTTGCAGAAGCACATCAGACACTTACAATGAACGGACTCCGTAATAAGGTTATTATTGAGACAGATGGTAAGTTAATGAGCGGCAGGGATGTTGCTATTGCAGCAATGCTTGGTGCAGAGGAATTCGGATTTGCAACAGCTCCACTTGTAACTATGGGCTGCGTAATGATGAGAGTATGTAACCTTGATACATGTCCTGTTGGTGTTGCAACACAGAATCCTGAGCTTCGTAAGAGATTCACAGGTAAGCCTGAATATGTTGTTAATTTCATGAGATTCATTGCACAGGAGCTTCGTGAGATAATGGCTGACTTAGGAATCAAGACACTTGATGAGCTTGTAGGAAGAACAGATTTACTTGAGCAGAAGGATGCAGTAAGAAGCGGACGTTCAGCAGAGGTTGATTTATCAGAGATTCTTGATAATCCATATGTTAAGCAGACTAAGATACATTATGACAAGAAAAATGTATATGATTTCGAGCTTGAAAAGACAGTTGATGAAAGAATACTCCTTAAGAAGTTCGAGTCTGCAATGGAGACAGGAAGCAAGAGAAGCCTTGAGATAGATGTTGTCAATACAGACCGTGCATTGGGAACACTTCTTGGTGCAGAGATTACAAGAAGATTTGATGACAAGCTTGAAGATGATACATATACCGTAAAATGTAATGGCGCAGGCGGACAGAGCTTTGGTGCATTTATTCCTAAGGGACTTACACTTGAGCTTGTCGGCGATAGTAACGATTACTTCGGTAAGGGACTTTCAGGTGGAAAGCTTATCGTATATCCACCAACAGGAAGCACCTACAAGGAAGACGAGAATATCATTATTGGTAATGTTGCTTTATATGGAGCCACAAGCGGTAAGGCATTCATCAACGGTGTAGCCGGAGAAAGATTCTGCGTAAGAAATTCAGGTGCAACAGCAGTTGTCGAGGGAACAGGTGACCATGGCTGTGAGTATATGACAGGTGGTACAGTTGTAGTTATAGGTAAGACTGGAAAGAACTTTGCTGCTGGTATGAGCGGTGGTATTGCTTATGTTCTTGATGAAGACACAAGTCTTTATAAGAGAGTTAATAAGCAGCTCGTTTCAATGGAAGCAGTTTCTAACAAATATGATGTCCTTGAGTTAAAGCAGCTTATCACAGAGCATGTTGCTTATACTAATTCTAAGAAGGGCAAGGAAATACTTGATAACTTCGGAGAATATCTTCCTAAGTTCAAGAAAATCATGCCACATGATTATAAGAAGATGCTTAACATGATAGTACAGATGGAAGAAAAAGGACTTAGCAGCGAACAGGCACAGATAGAAGCATTCTACGCTGCAACGAAGTAGAAAGGAGCACACCATGGGAAAGCCAACAGGATTTTTAGACTATGACAGGGTTGAAGCCAAGGCGGTTTCACCTAAGGAAAGAATAAAGAATTTTAATGAATTTCATACACCTCTCTCAGAAGCTGAGCAGAGAAAGCAGAGTTCACGCTGCATGGACTGTGGCGTGCCATTCTGCCAGTCAGGAATGACAATAAAGGGAATGACTAGCGGATGTCCTCTTAATAACCTTATTCCGGAATGGAATGACCTTCTCTATACAGGAAACTGGGAGCAGGCTTATCACAGATTACATAAGACAAGCAACTTCCCTGAATTCACAAGCCGTGTGTGCCCTGCACTCTGCGAGAAGGCTTGTACATGCGGACTTAATGGTGAGGCAGTATGTACCAAAGAAAATGAGATGGCAATTATTGAGCATGCATATGCTAACGGCTATGCAAAGGCTAATCCTCCTAAGGTTAGAACCAAGAAGAGAATTGCTGTAGTAGGTTCAGGCCCTGCAGGTCTTGCTGTAGCAGACCAGTTAAACCAGAGAGGCCACAGTGTTACTGTATATGAGAGAGCTGACCGTATAGGCGGACTTTTAAGATATGGAATTCCTAATATGAAGCTTGAAAAGCATATAATTGACAGAAAGCTTGATATTATGAAGGAAGAGGGCATTGAGTTTATTACTAATGCAAATGTAGGTGAAAATATCAAGGCTAAGAAGCTTATGGCAGATTATGATGCTGTAGTTCTTGCCTGCGGCGCTGCCAACCCAAGAGATATCAATGCTCCGGGAAGAGAAGCCAATGGAATATACTTTGCGGTAGATTTCCTTACAGCAACCACTAAGAGCCTGCTTGATTCAGGACTTAAGGATGGCAGGTACATTTCTGCCAGGGATAAAAATGTTATTGTTATCGGTGGTGGTGACACAGGTAATGACTGTGTTGGTACATGTATAAGACATGGCTGCAAATCAGTGACACAGCTTGAGATGATGCCTAAAGCACCAGATGAGCGTGCAGAGAATAATCCTTGGCCACAGTGGCCTTTAGTCTGCAAGACAGATTATGGCCAGGAAGAGGCTGTTGCAGTATTCGGACATGATCCAAGAATATATACAACAACAGTCAAGGAATTCAAGAAGGATAAGAAGGGCAATCTTACAAGTGTAGTTACTGTTAAGCTTGAATCTAAGACTGATGAAAAAACAGGAAGAAGAATGATGGTTCCTGTAGAGGGAACTGAGGCAGAGCTTCCATGTGAGCTTGTGCTGATAGCTGCCGGCTTCTTAGGCTCACAGAAATATGTTACAGACGCATTTGGCGTTGAGCTTACAGAAAGAACTAATGTAAAGACAGAAGCAGATGGCTATGAGACAAGTGTACCGGGAGTATTTACAGCAGGAGACATGCATACAGGACAGTCACTTGTTGTTAAGGCTATAAGACAGGGAAGAGACTGCGCGAGGGCAGTGGATGTCTATCTTATGGGCTATACTAATCTGTAATCCTATGGGCAGAGATTAAGGTTTACAGAGGCAGTTTTGCAGATGTAGTTCTAATAGTTAAAATTATTACTATATGGTATAATATGGCATGGATTGAAAATGAGCGTTGAAAAGCTTTTTGAAAATCTATGCCATATTTTAGTTGTGGTTAAAGGTTGTTTTTATTAGTTGTATGGTGTATATTAGTGTCTGTTACTATAATACAAGGTGAGAAAGCGGAGGAAGAAATATGCTGACAGTAACAATTCTTTTGGATTCTGTTGAAAAGGTTCAGAGGTTTGTAAGTACAATAAGTAAGTATTCATGTGGATTTGATGTGGAATCAGGCTATAGCTGTGTTGATGGTAAATCATTAGTTGGTCTGTTCAGCCTGGATATAAGCAAGCCATTACAGCTTACAATCAATGACGGAGAAGGCCAGATAGAGGATGTATTAAGAGACATCAATGAATTTATGGAATACTAAGAATATGTATAAATGTGATGGGAGAATTTTATGTTGAAGAAATTATTAGCCGTTATGCTTTCGGCTGTTATGGTATTTTCTTTTGCAGGATGTGCAGGAAAGACTGCTGATAATGATAATAATGAAAGCAAAGCACAGACGGAAGAAGCTGTAACAATAAGAATCGGCGCAATGGCGGGACCTACAGCAATGGGAATGGTAAAGCTGCGTAAGGATTCCGAGGATGGCAATACTAAGAATACATATGCATTTGAGGATTTTGCTACGGATGCATCCGCATTTGTAACACCTTTAGCAAGCGGAGAGATAGATATAGCGGCGCTGCCTTCTAATCTTGCAGCTAATATATATAATAAGACAGAGGGCAAGGTGCAGGTTGTTGCAGTTAATACCCTTGGTGTCCTTAATCTTGTGGAAAGAGGAAACAGTGTCAACAGCATAAGCGATTTAAAGGGCAAGACTGTATATGCCACAGGAATGGGAGCTGTACCGGAATATACTATAAGATATATTCTTTCAGGCAACGGACTTGACGCGGATAAGGATGTCAATATCGTGTGGTGCTCAGATACTACAGAGGCGCTTTCTA
Source organism: Ruminococcus sp. CAG:382 (assembly GCA_963654395.1). Classification (GTDB taxonomy): domain Bacteria; phylum Bacillota; class Clostridia; order Lachnospirales; family Lachnospiraceae; genus Lachnospira. Next base: position 3,927 of record CAVKBP010000081.1, on the reverse strand, counting down.
AATTAAAGTCTGAGGATGGCGCAATTGCTGTTCTTCCACAGCCTTTTGTTACGGCAGCCAGCGCACAGATAAGCGACCTAAGGGTTGTTATGGATCTTAATGACGCATGGGAGAAGATTAATAATGATTCCAGGATAGTAACCGGAGTAATTGTTGTAAGAAAAGAATTTGCTGAAAAATATCCTGAGCAGCTTAAGAGGTTTATTGAAGAATACAAGGCAAGCGTTGAATATACTTCAACTAATGTCGATGAGACGGCACAGCTTATCGCAGATTATGGCATAATTGCATCGGCAGCAGTTGCTAAGAAAGCACTGCCTGATTGTCATATCGTGTGCTATGCTGGTGATGATATGAAGAAAGCACTTAAGGGATTCCTGCAGGTGTTATACGACCAGAATCCTAAGTCAGTAGGTGGCAGCATACCGGGAAATGATTTCTATTATGAATGATAAGAGTATGAATAAGAAGATATTGAATGTTATATATAAAGTGCTGGCAGTGATGCTGGCACTTGTTTTTTGGGAAATAGCTGCATTAAAGATAGATTCACAGATAATACTCGTAACGCCTGTGCAGGTGGTGCGAAGATTATTTACGATATGGCAGGAGCCTGATTTTGCAGGAACGGTATGGTTTACAATGTATCATATTGCCGGAGGCTTCATTGCTGGATTGCTATGCGGAATTATATGCGCGGTGCTTGCGTATATATGTAAGCCTGTTGAATATATTCTGTGGCCATGGATGGTTACAGTTAAAGCAGTACCGGTTGCGTCCTTTGTTGTAATATGCCTCATATGGTTTACAGCAAGGAATCTGTCGGTATTCATCGCATTTTTAATAGTTGTGCCTGTGATATACCAGAATACGCTGACGGGACTTAGAAGTACTGATAAAGACCTGAATGAAATGTCCGATTTATTCAATATTCCTGTATGGCGGAGAATCCGTTATATTATCATGCCACAGCTTTCGTCTTATCTTATATCAGCCGCGAGGGTGACAGCAGGAATGGCATGGAAAGCTGGTGTGGCGGCGGAGATTATCGGAATGCCCAGAGGCTCTGTTGGACAAATGCTTTATATGTCGAAAATATATCTTGACACTGATGACTTATTCGCGTGGACAATTATAATTGTTGTATTGAGTGTCATATTTGAAAAGGCTGTTGTGCTTGCTTTGAAAGCAGTGCTGAAATGTGGCATAAAAAAATAAGCTGGAAGCATCTGAAATAACCGGGTGCTTCCAGCTTATTCTTAATTCTGCTTATGCATTGAAAATGCTGTTAAATCGTATTTACTTAGGTTGTCTGAAACACTGCGGTCATCTGCCTCGGCGAGCAGCTTGTCGCGGTCTTTGGCTGCAAGGACTGGATTCTTTCCACTTTTATGACGGCTAGGTCCGCCGACACAGCCGCCCTCACATACCATTCCTTCTATGAAATCAGCAGGAAGCTTTCCGGCTTTAAGGAGGGTGAGTGCTTTCTTACATTCTACAGCGCCGGAGCATTTCTCAACATTGAACTTGTCAGGATCAGCTCCTGCCTCACGCATACACTCTGCAACAGCAGCAGCAACACCGCCTCCGTTGCCGAATCTTTTACCAAATATACTTGCCTGCTGGTCGCTGTTTTCCTCAGGCTCAAGAACGACCTCTCTGGCTCTCATCATTGCCCTGAATTCACCTATTGTAAGCACGAAATCAGCGATACCCTGTCCCTTGTATTCAAGCTTTTCATTCTTCTTGGCAATGCATGGCCCGATAAATACTGTTATAGTATCAGGCTCCTCTGACTTAAGAAGTCTTGAAAGTGCGAACATAGGTGATATCGTTGTTGATATATGTTCTGCAAGCTCCGGATACTGCTTCTTAATAAGGCTTACAAATGCTGGACAGCAGGAGGTTGTAAGCTTCTTTCCTTCCTTAGCGGCCTCAAGCCATTCCTCGGCTTCTGCCTGTGCAGTCAGGTCACCGCCAAGCCCTACCTCATACATATCAGTAAAGCCTAATTTCTTACATGCTGTGCGGATGCTGCTCATTGTTATTGTATCGCCAAACTGTCCTTCAACAGCAGGTGCTACCATGGCAACGACCTTCTTTCCGTCAACGATTGCCTTTATTACATCAACTATATCAGTCTTAGAACCGATAGCACCAAATGGACAGGCGTGGATACACTGGCCACACTGGATACATTTATTCTCATCTATTTCACAGATACCATTCTCATCCATGGTAATGGCATTGGCAGGACATATTTTCTTACATGGTCTTATAAGGTCAGCAATTGCATTGTATGGACAGGCTTTGGCGCACATGCCGCATTCCTTACATTTGTCAGGATCTATGTAGGCTCTGTCTCTGGTCATGCTTACAGCGCCGAATTTACAAGCCTGCTGACAGGCTTTCATCATACATTTCCTGCAGTTATCAGTTACGATATAGTGGGAGAGCGGACAGTCGGCACAGGCCGCTTCGATTACCTGGATTATATTATTAGCGCCGGAACGGTCACTTTCAGTCGGACATTTGCCCTCTGCAAGGCGGATTCTCTGTCTTGCGATTTCTCTTTCTTTATATACACAGCAGCGGAATCTTGCTTTAGGACCTGGAAACATTTTGTATGCCAGCTCGTCCTTTTCCTCTTCAAATCTTCCCTCATAGGCAAGCTTTGCAACTTCATACAGAATTTCGTGCTTGATGTTCTGAATAGTAGCATCATTAGATAACATAGCGATACCTCCTTCTAATTGATAAAAATTTATCGATTTCTAAATAACTATAGCAGATTTTATACAAGGATTCTATATAAATGTGGCAATTTTTATCATTATATGTAATAATATACCATAATAAAATATTTTAAGGGGGATAAGTTATGACTTACATTCCAATTATTCCAATCGTCATTGTGATATTGCTTATATTGCTATTCACATTTGTCCCAATGAGATTATGGATTACAGCATTAGCATCAGGAAGCCATGTCGGTATAGGAACTCTTATCGGCATGAGATTAAGAAAGGTTCAGCCAGCTAAAATTGTGCTTCCGCTTATTCAGGCCAGAAAGGCCGGATTGCAGCTTAACAGTAACCAGCTAGAGTCACATTATATGGCAGGCGGTCATGTTGATGCGGTTGTCAATGCACTTATTGCATCAAGCAGGGCAGGCATGGACATACCTTTTGAGATGGCAGCAGCTATCGACCTTGCAGGGCGTGATGTGTTAGACGCTGTAAGAATGAGCGTTAATCCTAAGGTTATTGAGACACCTAATATTTCAGCAGTTGCAAAGGACGGTATTGAGCTTTTAGTCAAGGCAAGAGTGACTGTAAGAACTAATATCAACCAGTTGGTTGGTGGTGCAGGTGAAGCTACTGTTATTGCCAGAGTTGGCGAGGGCATTGTAACAACTGTCGGTTCGGCAGATTCACATAAGAGTGTGCTTGAGAATCCGGATTCTATCTCTAAGGCTATTTTGCAGAAGGGACTTGATGTCGGAACAGCATTCCAGATTCTTTCTATTGATATTGCGGATGTTGATATCGGAAGAAATATCGGCGCACATCTCCAGAGTCTTCAGGCTGAAGCTGACAAGAATATTGCGCAGGCTAAGGCAGAGGAAAGAAGAGCGGCTGCAGTTGCTCTTGAACAGGAGATGAAGGCAAGCGTTGTTGCTGCAGAGGCAGAGGTGCCTAAGGCTTTAGCAGAGGCTTTAAGATCCGGCAGGATGGGCTTTAAGGATTATTATGACTTACAGAATCTAAAGGCTGATACCAAGATGAGACAGTCAATAGCCGGAGAGACTGAAAAACCGGCAAGCATCTGATAGGCTTGTGATTAATATGAAAGCAGGCAAGAATGGAGATTAGTGTGAAAAATCAGATTGATATCTGATTTTTCACACGGCTATTTGTGACGCAG
>CAVKBP010000080.1:0-11135 GCA_963654395.1 Ruminococcus sp. CAG:382 | reverse complement strand
ATACGCCACACCTTTCGAATGCGAAGCATTTTGGAGGTTGGCTCTGAACAGTTATGAGAGTATTTGTATAAAGAAACAGCCATAGCCTGAAACTATAGCCAACACAACATTTTATGTATTATACAGATTGATAACGAACTGATAATATAACATACAACAACAGTATGTTGCAGATATGATTTATCAGGAGGTTATCGGAAGATGAGTACTTTAAAGACACCATTTCGTTATGATTTTGTAGGAAGCTTCTTAAGACCAGAGAAGTTAAAGGAAGCTAAGAAAAATTTCGCAGAGGGAAAGATTACACAGGATGAGCTTAATCAGATTACTGATGACTGCGTCCGCGATATAGTTGCAAAGCAGAAGGCAGCAGGTTTTCATGCTATAACTGATGGAGAGTTCAGAAGAAAATTCTGGCATCTTGATTTCATGTGGGGCTTTGATGGCGTAGCACATGAGCAGGATGGCGGCGGAGTACAGTTTAATGGAGAGGTAGCAGACCTTGAAGCAACTTACCTTGTTGGCAAGGTTAAGGCTAAGGCACATCCATTTGTAGAATATTTCAAATTCTTAAAGCAGTTTGAGGATGAAAATACAGTTGCTAAATATACTATCCCTGCACCAGCACAGATGTATCAGCAGATGATTGTTCCACAGAACATTGAGCAGACAAGAAAATTCTATGCCAGTGATGATGAATTAATTCAGGATATCGGAGCAGCATATCAGGATGTAATTAAGCAGTTTTATGCTGCCGGTTGCCGTAACCTGCAGTTAGACGACTGCACATGGGGCGCAATTGTTGGTGATGCTGCAAAGCAGAGATATAAATCTCTTGGACTTGATATTGAAGAGGTAAAGGCACAGCTTCTTAAGGTTAATAACCTTGCATTAGAGGGAAGACCAGAAGATATGGTAATTACTTCACATATCTGCAGAGGTAATTATCATTCTACATACTTCACAAGCGGCCCATATGATTCTGTTGCAGATTATGTATTTGCACAGGAAAATGTTGATGCACTCCTTCTAGAATATGATGACGAAAGATCAGGCGGATTCCTTCCACTTGCTAAGGTTTCACCGGATAAAAAGGTTGTGCTTGGACTTATTACAACTAAGAATCCGGAGCTTGAGAGCAAGGAAGATGTTATTGCAAGAATCCATGACGCTTCAAGATATATTCCACTTGAAAGATTATGCTTAAGTCCTCAGTGTGGATTTGCTTCATGTGAGATTGGTAACAAGCTTACAGAAGAGCAGCAGTGGGCAAAGCTTGCATTAGTTAAGGAAATCGCAGAAGAAGTCTGGGGATAAATGTAAGATATATAAGAATAAGAAATAGATGTACTTAGTACATCTATTTCTAAATAACTATCCCAATAACCTGCCTGTTTTTCTGGCTGCACATATCAAAAAGCCTCGCCGTAGCCCGCTATGCCTGCGTTTTTTGATATGCACATTCAAAAAAACATTCTGCGTTATTGGGATAGTTATGTATGAAACGCTGTACTAGTATATACTTAAGTATATACCGCTTCCTGCCTGCTTTACATATAATCAGGTGCAATAACGGAATGTGCGGTCCGTTATAATTCTGGCAAATATAAGTCCAAGTGGAAGTGCGACTATTATCATAATCGCTGATGTAAACCATGAAACTGCTTCTGTCAGTGACATTATGCCGAAATTGTATATTGCGCGGTACAGGTAAAGCCCGGGAACCATGATAACGATGGAAGGAACCGTAAGAGAGATTCTCGGATAGCCATTATATTTTTTAATAAATGAGGCAAGAAGCCCGGCAGTAGCGGCGCCGATAAATGCGGCAGCGGCGGCAGGCATGCCTGTAAAATCAACAAGCTCAAGACGCAGAGTGTTGGCAATACAGCCGATAAGAGCAGCCGTTGCAGCCATAGGCACAGAGCTGTTAAACATGACAGAGAAGCCGAACACGCCGCAGAAGCTTGTGATAAGTCTTAATATCATATGTAATACATTCCCAATATTCAGAGTAGTAAACTCTTCCGGCTGCAGGTGAAGCAGCAAAGCCATAATCCATGCAAATACAGTAGCAACAAGAACAATAATTACCGAATATGTCAGCCTTTCAATACCAGACCGCAGGTCGAGCTTTGCAAGGTCAATGCCGCTTGTGATAAAAGGAAATCCCGGTATTATGAAGAGCATTGAACATATGTAGCCAGCCTCATGAACAGATGGAACATTAAACATGAGAATTGCGAGCTTAAGCAGTATCGCATATATAAGGCATGCCGCAGATATAGAAACCGCTATATTCATGAATAAAGTAAAATGATGCTTGATAAGTTTAGTTCTTATAAGATTACCTACTCCGGCTGCAATGAATGCAAAAAGCATTTCTATAGGACCACCTCCAAGAAGAAATGTGAATCCGCAGCATGCAAGTGCGGCGGCAAGTCCGAGCTTGACAGGCGAATACAGAGCGTGTATCTGCTCAATCTCATCAAGCTTTTTATGAATCATTTCACCTGTAAGGTGGGCTTCCTCTTTAGGAAAATTATCAACAAACTGCTCCATTCTGTAAAGCTTGGAGGTGTTCACACCAGTATTGGCAATGCTTAGCGACTGCGATACACAGTCGTTGCCATCAAAGCAGTTGAATTCAATAGACATAAGACCGACATCTACCGTACATGTCACGCCAAGCTCCCTTGAAAGATTATTCATGGATGTACGGACACGCCACGCACCTGTTCCACAGGAAAGCATAATCAGCCCTACACGCCCGATAACAGAAGCTTTCTCGATAAGGTCTGCATTTGCAATAAGAGCATTGCTGTCTGCGTTAGTGTAGTCATGCCAGGGTATTTCCATATGATTCTTTTCCATAATGTCTATGTAATTAGTCCTCGGCATAGATAATCGCCTCTGCTTTCTTAACATGGTGTTCAAGATTCCGCAAGAATAAAGAATCAGGCAGGAAAATTCCCAGCTCGTCAAAATGTTTATTATCTTCGACATATGCGTCCTGACCATAGAAAATATATGCCATAGGCAGCTCCTTTTCCAGCTCAAGCATAAGATCCCATAGAGCGCTGTAGGCTTCTGCCTCGGTTTCCTTCATCCTGACAGTGTCAGGCAGATCGCGGATAAGCAGAATACCAGTGCTTTTCTCAAGGATTTGCTGTTCTACTACAGACGGATCATCTCCATAAATATGGCTGTATCTGTAAGCCTCGGCAAGAAACATATTTTTATTGTTATGAATATTTTTATAAATGTTATGAAAACGCTGATAGTCCTTTTCATGGACAGAGCCGGCATATTCAGAAAGCAATAAGCCCTTATCATCTGTCATAATTACAGGATTGGTTTTTCCATCAGCATTGAAGCGGTATGGAATAAGGAACGAATTCCGTAGTAAATCAAACATAGTATTCTGTGTGATAGCCATGAGAAATGCAGATAAATCCTTATTGGAATAGCAGTTAAACAGCGCTTCGGTAAAATGCAGCGGTGAAAGTACCGTATCAGAATCATCATTGCAGAACAGATTGTTGCAGAATGTCTGGAAAAGCTTGTTGTAAGCCCATGGATCATTTAGAATTTTATCAAATAAGACCTCTGGTTTTTCTTCTCTTGGAAAGATAGTTTTGTCTTTCATAAATGTCAGCCCCTTCCCATTACTTTCATTTTGGCTTGATTATACAATTGATGTTAGGATATGTGAAATGTATATTTGATATGGAAGCCATATTAAAATGATATATGTGGCTTGATTATGTGAATTGTGCTATTATTAAAAAAGAAAATTTGATTGGAGTGATTTAAATGAAAGATTATGCAGTTCTGACTAATGATGGAAAGTACACAATTTTTGAATTTAATAACCAGAGAATTCGTTTTATCACTTCTGATAAGTTGGAGAGATATACGAAGGTTGTTGAGTGGATTTTATATGATTAATTATTTGTTATTGCAAAGAAGGGCGGTGAATATATAGCATTCACCGCCCTTTCTTCAATCTATCCAATTAATATTTTCAAATCCTCATCCACATTTGTTATACCGGCAATTCCAAAGTTATCGACTAAAACCTTAGCCACATTTGGCGATAAGAATGCCGGAAGTGTTGGTCCGAGATGTATGTTCTTAACTCCAAGATAGAGCAGTGCCAGAAGTACGATTACCGCTTTCTGCTCATACCATGCAATGTTGAAAGCTATCGGCAGTTCATTGATATCATCAAGTCCGAATATTTCCTTTAACTTAAGCGCAATCAATGCCAGCGAATATGAATCATTACACTGTCCGGCATCAAGTACGCGAGGTATGCCGTTGATATCTCCAAGCTCGAGTTTGTTGTACTTATACTTGGCACAGCCGGCTGTCAGGATAACAACATCCTTGGGCAGAGCCTTAGCAAATTCGGTATAGTAATTGCGGCTGTTCTGTCTGCCGTCGCAGCCTGCCATAACAACGAATTTGCGGATAGCGCCTGATTTTACGGCATCAACTACCTTGTCAGCCAGTGCAAATACCTGCTCGTGTGCAAATCCACCAACTATGCTTCCCTTCTCCAGCTCCTGTGGTGCCTTGCATGTCTTAGCCTGCTCGATAATAGCTGAGAAATCCTTCACCTGTCCATATTCACCTGAAATATGTCTGCTGCCCGGATATCCGCATGCTCCGGTTGTCCAGAGTCTGTCCTTGTAGCTGTCCTTAGGTGGAACGATACAGTTAGTTGTCATAAGGATTGGTCCGTTAAATGCCTCAAATTCGTCCTTCTGTTTCCACCAGGCATTTCCATAGTTACCTGCAAAATGTGGATACTTCTTGAATGCCGGATAGTAATGTGCCGGAAGCATTTCTGAATGAGTATATACATCAACGCCTGTGCCGGCAGTCTGCTCAAGCAGCATTTCCAAATCTCTAAGGTCATGACCTGATACAAGAATTCCCGGATTGCTTCTTACTCCGATATCTACTGTAGTAATCTCCGGATTGCCGTAGGCATCAGTATTAGCCTTGTCTAAAAGAGCCATTCCGTCAACTCCGTATTTACCAGTCTCAAGAGTGAGCGCTATAAGCTCGTCAACCGTAAGCGAATCGTCCTGAATCTGTGTAAGTGCTTTCTGTATAAATGCGTCTACATCCTCATTGTCCTGAATAAGTGCATTAGCATGCTTTGAATATGCAGCAAGTCCTTTAAGTCCGTAAGTGATAAGCTCTCTTAAGCTTCTTACATCCTCATTTTCTGTTGACAGAACACCTACAGTCTGCGCCTTTGCCATGAATTCGCTGGCGCTTCCATTCCATAATGCCGCCTCTGTAAGTCCATTTTTATTGTCAAGTCTTTCAAGCTCTTTTTCTTTAACTTCAAGTGTCTTCACAACTGCTGCTGTGATAGCTTCTTTATCAAAATTAGCATTAGTGATTGTTATGAAAAGATTCATTGTTACAAGATGGTTAGTCTCTTTTGATACTTCTTTTCCCTCGCTTCTTAAAGCTGTGGTTACTGCTGATAATCCTTTAGTCACATAGATAAGAAGGTCCTGCATAGCTGCCACCTCTGGATTCTTGCCACACACGCCTGATACTGTACATCCCTTACATCCTGCTGTTTCCTGACACTGGAAACAGAACATTTTATTATCTGCCATCCTCATTCTCCTTTTCTTTTTCCCGGCACTCTCTGGTGCCGTATTTCTTCTAAATTCTGAAGCCAGTATATTATATTGTTGACAGAAAATATGTTGTTTAAACCACATTTTTTAATTTCAAATAAGATTATCGCATCTATTCAGAGCCAGCCTCCCAAACACTTCGCATTAGAATGTACCTGCCAAATAAAATTTCAAAATCTTATGTAGGAATGCAAGCATGCCACAATCTGATTTATGAAATTTTACTTGGCTCTAAACAGATACATAGCTTGCTTTTTGATGCCTTGCTAAATATAATGTGTGTAGCGGTTCGGAGGCTGGCATTCTAATATAGCGTTTCATAAAGAAAAGTTGCTTGGATAGTTATTTAGAAATAGTTGTATTGGAAGTAGGCTCTGAACAATTACATGTTATGCAGTTATTCTATAGTAAAGACAAAAGGAGAAAATCATATGCAGTACAAAATTGATGGTGGCAATCTTCCTGTTCTGAAATTACAGCTTGAGCAGGGAGAGTCTGTCGAATGTGAAGCAGGCGCAATGGCGTGGATGGATGATGAAATTGAGATGCAGACTAACGGCGGTGGAATTGGCAAGATGTTTGGCCGTATGATGACTAATGAAAATGCTTTCGTTAATATATATCATGCTAAGAAGGCTGGCGAGATTGCATTTGCCTCAAAGTTTCCTGGCTCTATACAGGCAGTGGAGATTACGCCTGATAATGGACTGATTGTTCAGAAGGGTTCATTTCTTGCATCATTTGGTAATATCTCAAGCAGTGTGTACATACATAAAAAGCTCGGCAAAGGTTTCTTTGGCGGCGAGGGCTTCCTTATGCGCAAATTCACTGGAACTGGAATCGTATTTCTTGAGATTGACGGCTCAGCACATGTGTATGATGTACCTGCCGGCGACTGCAAGATTATCGATACCGGATATGTAGCAGCAATGTCAGAGAGCTGCAAGATGGAAATCCGCTCAATCAAGGGCGTTGGAAATGTTCTGTTCGGTGGTGAGGGCTTATTCAACACAGTTGTCTATGGTCCAGGTCAGGTAACTCTGCAGAGTATGCCAATATCATCTACTGCGGCTAAGCTGTATAAGCATATGCCACATTTCTCAGATTAATATAATGTACTAGTACAGCATTTCATAAATAACTATCCCAAAAACGCAGAATGTTTTTTGAATGTGCATATCAAAAACGCAGGCGTAGCGGGCTACGGCGAGGCTTTTTTGTATGTGAAGTCAGAAAAACAGGCTGGTTATTGTGATAGTTATTTAGAAATTGCTGTACCAGTATGGTGGTTCTTGTCAGCAGATTTTGTGTTTTCTACTCTAAGCCTTCCTTAATCCATTTCGCAATATTGGTAAAATCTATCTTAAGCTTTCCATCATATATATTAACCGGAATCGGCTTGTCGAATCCGTAAATAATAGGATATACATCGCTCTCAAAGAAATATACAAGCACCTTCGCCTGTACAAAATCAATAATCCAATATTCACGCACTCCGGCTTCAATATACTTGGACAGCTTCAAGGTGTAGTCCTTCTTCTTAGTGGACGGTGAGATTACCTCCACAAGAAAATCCGGCGCACCATATACACCAAAACGCTGAATCTTAGAAGGATCACATACAATACCAACATCCGGCTGAACCATAGTTTTATCATCACAGTCAAGCTGTACATCTACCGGTGCTATGAAAGGGCGGCAGTCTCCGCCATTCTCCATAATATAATTAGCAATCTGGCGGTGAATCTCTCCGCCTATTGACTGATGTCCGAAGGTCGGTGATGCCATATCGTAAAAATATCCATCAATCAGCTCAACCCTCTGTTCATCAGGAAGAGCGCGGTAATCGTCCACAGTATAGCTTCCGTTCCGTCCATATATATTGTGAGCAGGTTCTCTTACCTCTAGCGGTTCTTCAAAAAAATGCTCCAGCGCCAGAAGCGTATCGTATCTTGGACTCACTGTCTCTCCGGAAAAAATCTTCTGTACAGTACCTAGCGGCACTCCCGATAAATCAGCAATCTGTGCATAAGTATAACCCTTTTCCTTCTTCTTATCCTTCATCTCCTGAATCGTCATAATTATCTCCTCCATTCCTGCCTGCTTTTCAGGGCATAGTGCGAAAAATCTTTGATTATTCATACGAAAATCTACTGGTGAAAACTAGTACAGCGAAATTAAATATCTGCTATATTGGCGCAGGATGATTTTCTCATATGCAAGGCGGAGGAAAGAGGCGTAGCGGTGGCTACGGCGATTGACGACAACGCAGCATATGAAAAATCAGACAAGTCAATATGGCGGTTGTTTAATTTTCGATGTACTAGAAACACAACATCTCTTGTAATTATAATAGCCATAAAACATCCATATGTCAATCTTAAAATAATCAAAATATATCCGTTATGTTTTGATATTTCCATAATTTAACCGTTTTATAATTGACTGCCAGATATTGATAGATATATGAATAAAATCCCATAAGAAAGTCTGACACCAGCCTGCCAAATGTGTCACATTCTGTCGGTGTGTCATATCCGCCAGATAAAATTTAAAAATCAGATGTAGGAAAACAGGCATTCCAAATCTGATTTATGAAATTTTGCTTAGCTAGGAACTATATAAAGAGAAGAATATAACAAAGTTCAGAAATACAAAAATATCTGTTGAAAGAAAAGTTGTTGCATGATATCATAACCGTAAATACGGAATTGAAATATGAAAATACGGATAGATGAAATACTGATGGAGGAAAAGATGATTATCAGTGAAAGAATTTTTTATATGATGGAAAAGAAGAACATGACCCAGTTGGAACTTTCAAAAAGGACCGGGATTGCAACAAGTAACATTAGTGACTGGAAGAAGAAAAAGACAAATCCCAAAGCGGACAGTCTGTTGTCTATATGTGATGCATTGGAGATTACTCCCGAACAGCTTTTGACAGGAAAAGGAATTGATCCGGAATATAAAGATGAAGATGCGAATTATGAAGTGACCAGGTCGGATATTAAGATTTTAAAGCAGATTCACAGCCTTGGAGATGAGCAATATAAAAGACTCATGGCATATATGAAAGCCTTGCAGAAGTTGGAACAGATGGAGAACATGGTGGAGGAATAGAGATGGCAAATAAAATAGTTAGGGAAATTATTCACGCAAAAGGAATTGATATTGGGATTTACACGAAAGATTTTGAAAATGAATATATTTCGTTGACAGATATTGCAAAATATAGAAATGATAATGATCCCAGATTTGTCATTCAGAACTGGATGCGAAACAGAAATACAGTTGAGTTTTTAGCTGTTTGGGAAGAACTTCATAATCCGGATTTTAACCGTGTGCAATTCGAGGCGGTTAGAAGTGAGGCAGGATTAAATAGGTTTGTTATGACGCCAACCAAATGGATTGAACAGACCAATGCTATTGGAATAGTGTCAAAAGCAGGCAGATGGATACATTAGCCAGTATCAATTTATCAGCGGTTTCGGCACTTCCTGGAGGTGATACATAAATTGAAGAAAGAAAAAATCAAAGTATATTTATACACCCGTGTTTCCACAACCATGCAGATAGATGGTTATGCTTCTGTTGCAGAGGTGATTAGTAAACTGGTTAGTAATCCTAAATTTTCGGATTTAATCCGCAACAAAATAAATATGGAAGTAGATACTAGTACATTAGATTAGGAAATAGAAAATTACAAAGCACAATTAAGAAAGCTATATCATAATAAAAATACTATTTTATCAGATATGGATTCTCTTGATTATGAGGATAAGCATTATCAGAGAAGAAAAACAGATTTAAAGAACCATTTGTACAAGATTTATGATAAAATAGAGGAAGCAGCAGCTTATCGATGAACTGTTCACTGAAATTGAGAAAAATGCATTGAAGAATATTTCAGATAAAGAGTTCGATATGTTTATGGCTGTCTATACGAAAATCTATCACAACCTGCAGAAGGAATTAAACAACAAAGGAGCTACTATCAATGAATAAGTTAAAACGCTACATTTTATTTCTAATCGGATTATTTATCAATTCGTTAGGTGTCAGCCTTGTAACTAAGGCAAGTCTCGGTACATCACCGATTTCATCAATCCCATATGTGCTGAGCCTGAACTTCCCGCTGACACTTGGAAACTTCACAATTATATTCAGTCTTCTGCTTATCATATTGCAGATAATAATTCTTAGGAAGAATTTCAAGCTTGAAAATATTCTCCAGATTCCGGTTTCCATTGTATTCGGTTATTTCATCGATTTCACAATGTACCTTCTGGCATGGATGAATCCGCAGAATTACCTGATTAAGCTGGTTTCACTGCTTATCGGCTGTATCGTGCTTGGCTTCGGTGTGTATATTGAGGTTCTGGCTGATGTTGTAATGCTTCCGGGCGAATCCTTTGTCCGCGCGATTGTCCAGACATGGAATACTAATTTTGGAACAACTAAGATTATATTTGACTCATCAATGACAGTTATTGCTGGAGTACTTTCTTTCGTATTTTCAGCAAGGTTAAATGGTGTAAGGGAAGGTACTGTAATTGCAGCCCTTCTGGTAGGCTTTATCGCGAGACTATTTGGAAAACAGCTTGAATTCATCAAGCCACATTTGTTCCCTGAGGAATATAAAAATGCGGATGCAGAACCTGCGGCTGCTAACGCCCAGACTTCAGCCCATAAAAATGTTATCGTTATCGGAAGACAGTATGGCTGCGGTGGCCATGATTTAGGAAAGGCTCTTGCCAAGAAGCTTGGATATGAGTTCTACGATAATGAAATTATAAGGATGATTGCCGGAACTACCGGAATGACCTCTGACTTTATCCGTCAGAGAGAGGAATCAATGACTAACAGCTTCCTGTATGATTTCGTGAACCAGATGTATCTGTATGGCAGCAGAAATGAGGAAGCGCCTAAGGATAAGATATTTGAAGCCGAATCAGACGCTATTAAGGAGCTTGCCGCCAAAGGTAACTGTGTCATTATCGGAAGATGTTCTGACTATGTTCTTCGTGACAATCCGGATGTTCTGAAGGTATTCTTTGCTGCGCCGCTTAGCCAGCGTATAAAGCGTGTGATGGAGAGACGCAAGCTTTCTGAGAAGGACGCTGAACAGGCAATCCGCAAGGAAGACAAGCGACGCGCCGACAACTACCACTACTATACTAACCGTATGTGGGGCGCTGCTGGCAACTTCGATATCACACTGAATACGGAGCTTGGTGAAGATTATATTGTCAAATGCATTGAGGATGCGATGTAAAAATAACCCCCGCCGGACATGTTTAGTGTCTGGTGGGGGTGTTTTTTCGTTCAATATGCAAATGTGGTTATTTTGCCATGCCTTTTCCCTTCTGAGGCTGTTTATTAATATTTTCATTTGTTCTGCTATTACCATTAAGAAGATTCTTCTGGAACTCTTTAACATTAACAGGATTCTTGCTCTTT
>CAVKBP010000079.1:0-11422 GCA_963654395.1 Ruminococcus sp. CAG:382 | reverse complement strand
ATGCAAGCATTCCATGTCTGATTTTTGAAATTTTGCTTGGCTCTGAACAGTTACCATATTGTAGAAAACAACCATCATTTTAACGGCTTTTTGTTTACAAGAAAATGTGGGGATGGTAAAATCTGATGTGCAGGTCAGATGAACAAGTATAAATATTTATTCAGATAAGGAGTACAGTTATGGTTAAGCATGTTATTTTATGGAAGCTAAAGGATGAGCTTGCAGGAGAAGAAAAGGAGCAGGTCAAGGCAGGCATCAAGGAAGGACTTGAAGGGCTTGCAGGACAGATTCCGGGGCTTCTTGAGGTTAAGGTAAGAACAGAGTGCCTTGCAAGCTCCACAGCAGATGTTATGTTAGACACTACATTTGACAATGTGGACAGCTTGAAGGGATATTCAGTACATCCTAAGCATGTGGCTGTGGCAGACAGCAAGGTCAGACCTTTCACAGCAGTGAGATCATGCATGGATTATGAAATATAATTATCATTAGCAATTGGAGGACACAATGATGGAACATATTTCAAGAAATGATGCATTTGAATTACTTAAGAAGTACAATAAGGATCCGTTTCATATCCAGCATGCTTTGACGGTTGAGGCTGTCATGAAGTGGTATGCTATGGAGCTTGGCTATGGTGACGACGCAGAATACTGGGGAATTGTAGGGCTTCTTCATGATATTGATTTCGAGCTTTACCCTGAGCAGCATTGTATCAAGGCTCCTGAGCTTTTAAGAGAAGGCGGTGTGTCAGAGGATATTATTCATGGGGTTGTTTCCCATGGTTATGGAATTACTGTTGATGTTGCGCCTGAGCATGAGATGGAGAAGGTGCTTTTTGCGGCGGATGAGCTTACCGGGCTTATATGGGCAGCAGCGCTTATGCGTCCGTCTAAGAGTACGAAGGACATGGAGCTTAAGTCTTTGAAGAAGAAGTATAAGAGCAAGGGCTTCGCGGCTGGATGTTCGAGAGAGGTAATCGAGCGTGGAGCTGAACAGCTTGGCTGGGAGCTTGAAGAGCTTCTTACTAAGACGCTTGCGGCAATGGCTGCTTCGGAAGACCTGATTAACGAAGAGATGGAGCAGGAAAATGTTTAATAAGCTGCTGGGCTTATGATTTTTCTGCCATGAGGTGAAATGTAAGAGAGCCGGTATATACGGACTGACAATGGGGGTTGGGTTCGTATATACTGGCTCTCTTTATGAGGGGGAAAAATGTTTTACAAACATTCGATGGCTGCTGCATTGGGAGATTAGACAGCCACCTTTTATGAAAAAGTTTGTCTGTTGTCTTTCGACATTGTCTATATTAAAGGGAAAATGTGAAAATGAATTGGAAAGTTTGTGAGGATTTTGTGAACTATGAAGAAATTGGGGAAGTTCCGCCAACCTTCCGGAAGAAATTCCGCCAATTTACCGAATAAAAACCAGCCAAATTACCGAATAAAATTCCGCCAATCTTCCGAAAAGGCTTGGAATGTGCATAGTATTGGTATATACTGTAGATAATGTCAATGGAATTGAGGTATATTTTATGAAGAATTATAGAAGAAGAATTGCTGATGATATATTGTTACGCAAGCTTGAAGGTAAAGGCGCAGTTTTGATTGAAGGACCAAAGTGGTGTGGCAAGACTACCACAGCAGAACAGGTTGCTGCCAGTATTTTATATATGGATGATCCGGAAAAGAAAGAACAGAATATTGCTATGTCTGAATTAAATCCCAAACGATTACTAAAAGGGGCAGTTCCGAGACTGATTGATGAATGGCAGCTTGCTCCGAAGCTGTGGGATGCTATACGATTCGAGGTAGATCATAGAGGTGAATTGGGACAATTCGTGCTTACTGGTTCTGCCGTTCCAGCAGATACGAAAGAGATAACCCACTCTGGTACAGGGCGTTTTACATGGCTGACTATGAGACCTATGAGCCTGTATGAGTCAGGAGATTCTACAGGAGAAGTATGTCTAAAGGATTTATTTGACGGGGTTGAAGATATTGACGGAACTGCAAAGCTTGATATTGACCGATTAGCATTTCTTGTATGCAGAGGCGGATGGCCTAAGGCAGTCGATATGCGCGACGAAATCGCGTTGGATCAGGCAATGGATTATTACGATGCTGTTGTCCGTTCTGACATTAATCGTGCAGATAATGTCAGGAAAAATACTGAGAAGGTGCGGCGTCTGATGCGCTCTTATGCCCGGAATCAGGGAAGCCAGGTGCCTAATACAGTATTTATCAAGGATATTTCTGCAAATGACGAGGATTCAATTACTGATGAAACAGTGGCATCATATATTAATGCGTTGCGTAAAATTTTTGTAATTGAAGATATGCCGGCGTGGAATCCTAATCTGCGTTCCAAGACAGCCATTCGTTCTTCTGATACAAGATATTACAATGATCCATCTATTGCTGCAGCAGCACTGGGTATCGGACCAAATGACCTTGTGAATGATCTCAAGACATTTGGCTTTATGTTTGAGACTCTCTGTATCCGTGATCTGCGTGTTTTTGCTGATGCTTTAAATGGAGAAGTATACCACTACAGAGATAAGGATGGACAGGAATGTGATGCGGTGGTTCATTTGAAAAATGGCAAATATGGTTTGATTGAAATTAAACTGGGTGGCGATAAGCTTATAGAAGAAGGAGTTAAAAGTTTAAAGGCAATGGAAGCCAAGATAGATACGGATAAAATGAATTCACCATCATTTCTTATGGTTCTGACTGGTCTTGGCGATTATGCATACCGTCGAAAGGATGGAATATATGTTGTACCCATTGGCTGCCTGAAAAATTAAAAAGTATCTACCAACCAGATAAAGAAAGTTATGGAAACTGCAAAATGCCATAGCTGCGACAAAATTCTCAAAATGTCAGAGAAAATGTCAGAGAAAATGTCAGAGAGCCGGCGGGCATTATCTGCTCACCGGCTCGCAAAATATTTTACACATTCAGCCTCTTCGCAAGCATTTCCGGGTTAGAAGCATTGGAAATGGCTGTCTCCTTAGAGATTATTCCCTGCTTGTACAGGCGGAGTATGCTTGTGTCCATGGATATCATATTTTCCTGGACAGAGGAATATATCATGCCATCAATCTGGTGAATCTTGTTCTCCCTGATGATGTTGCGGATGGCAGGTGTCATTATCATGATTTCAAATGCGGGAACCATGCGGCCATCAACTGTAGGGAGCAGACGCTGTGAAACAACTGCCTGCAATACCATAGAAAGCTGTATGGAAATCTGTGCCTGCTGAGAAGCCGGGAACGCATCTATGATACGGTCAATTGTATTAGCGGCACCTATTGTATGAAGCGTCGAAAAGATTAAATGTCCAGTCTCGGCGGCAGTCATGGCAGTGTTGATTGTATCATAATCACGCATTTCTCCAAGAAGAATAACATCAGGACTCTGACGCAGAGAGGCGCGGAGTGCAGTAAGATAATTCTCTGTATCGGTACATACCTCTCTCTGGCTTACAATGCTCTTCTTGTGTGAATGAAGATATTCAAGCGGATCCTCAAGCGTGATAATATGCTTCTCCTGCTCAGAATTGATTTTATCAATAAGGCAGGCAAGAGTAGTAGATTTACCACCGCCGGCAGGTCCGGTAATCAGAACCATTCCATTGTGAGTGTTTGCAAGGCTCATGACACTATCAGGGATGGAAAGCTCATCAGGCTTTGGAAGCGAGAAAGTGATAATACGGATTACAGCCGAAAAAGAACCACGCTGCTTATATGTACTTACACGGAAACGCGATACTCCGACAATAGCGAAAGAGAAATCATCATCACCGGTAGCCTCGAAATGTGAAATATCGCGGTTATCGGCAAGCTTATATATTTCAGTGATGAATTCATGACACATTGCTGGAGACAGGCGCTGGTCATCGTAGTTATGAATCTTGCCATTAATCTTATATGTGAGAGGGCGTCCGGCTACGATGAAGATATCAGAAGCTTTCTCATTGGTAATATTCTCTAAAATTTCTTGTACATTCATATATCTAATCCTTTCATAATTAAAATCAATTTCCAAGCAGACGCATGCCGGTTTCATTTTCCTCCGGTGCTAAAGAAGCCTTAGTCTGCCAGCCTGTCACCTTATAGGCGCTGCCATCAGCGTCAGGTGAATAAAGCATTTGTACAGATACATACAGACTCTGGTTATCCGAGATGAATACGGAGTATGACAGCACGCCGCTTTGACCGTCATAGGTAATACTGTCTGGATTCATGCCATCCGGAATTTCAATCCTGTTAACAAGCGCTGAAATCTGGTGAAAGTATTCATCAGCACCAGAAGCATTAACACTGGCCTTGGAAAGAAGCATATCAGCGTTGTAAAGATAATTTCTGGCTATTGTATCAGCCTTGTAGTAGCCGGTGGTTTTATCAGCAGCCTTCTTACTCAGCCTGTAATCAGAGTTTGCCGAAACAAGTGACAGCGTTGCAAATGTAGCCATACACAGCATAATGAATATCACAAGTATGGTAGAAAAGCCAAAATGTGAAAATGTATATTTTTTCTTATTCATCCAGAGCACCTCCATTTCCACAAGCCGGGATATATGTGCTGAAGGACAGCTCATATATGATATCGGAAAAGCCGGACTTCGTAAATGTGACCTCTGACTGTCCTGATAATCCGTCCTGAAGAACAACAGCAGCTTCATATACAGATAAGTCCCTGCTGCAGGGCAGGAAATTATCATCAAAATATATCGTGGTACAGCCGTTATCAGGTGTGGCATCCGGATACTGTGAAAGCAGAAGCCCATGAGCCTCATCCTCATCAGCACTCTGGCATATCTGCGCTATGGAGCTGCATATGGTAACTGCCTGATGAAGCCTCTGCGTGTCAACAGATAACCTGTGTGCTTTGGCAAAAATCTGCAGGCATAATGTAATCAATATTGAAAAAAATAAAATATTTATAATTAATTCCATCAGGAAAAGACCTGATTTCGAGTGTCGGTATTTATTCATGTGATTACCTCAATAAATATCAGATTGTTGTGCAGAATCAAGTGAAACATACATAGCTCTTGTATTATCCAGTGCGTCAGTAACGGTAAGCTTAATAAGATTATCTGTTATATAATCAGCCGAAAGCCCATGTGCTTCAATAACCCTCTGGCCATCGCCAGGGCTGACTGTCAGCGTAGATGAACCTGTTATCTCCCACAGATAACCATCATAGCAGTAGACAAATGTATAGTAATCTGAAGCATTAACAGTCTTGCGGATGGAAATTGCATTGCAGCCACCAACAGAAGAGACTGAAATACAATTTTCAACATCATTCTGGTTAAGCTTTTCCTGAAGGTAGGATGCCACAGTACGCGTTTTGTAATTATCGGACATAGAGTCGGCGATAGAGTGGTATTCCTTAGCTCCAATGAAAACAACTAAGAATGCTACAGCGCTAAACAGCGTCAGCAGAGCCAGAATAAATATATTGTCTATTGTAGAGGTTTGTTTTTTTCTAAATTCAATCATGCATTTACTTCCTTCTGATTATGGTTACATCGGGTGGAATGTTCGCACCGATGTAGCGATAGTCTATAAAATACCTGGAATCGTCATAGGTCAGGCCATAATGCTCCACGAGATAATTAATATCAGGCGGGTATGCACCATCAAGAGCGTAGCATTCAGTAATGCTTCTGGACACTGCATTTTCAAGAATAACCTGCTGCTCGGCTTCGCTGGAGGACTGGATTTTCCCTGACATAACAGCAAGCAGTGCTATGAGCGCGGCAAAGACCAGAACTGATATAACCAGCGCACGCATGGAATGCTTTTTTTTAATGTGAAAAACTGCCATAGCTAACTCCTTCCTAACCAATGCCTGACATAATGCCAATCAGAGGCATGAGGAATGAAATAAGTATCAGACCTATGAAAACAGATAAAATAATTACAACAGCCGGCTCAAGGACTGATATAAACCTTGATATGCGGTTGTCAATAATGTCTTCGTACTCCTTGGAAATCTTTCCCATAACCTTATCAAGAGAGCCTGTCTTAAAGCCTATGGTTATCATGGAAGAATATATTTTTTCAAATATGCCAGCGGTCAGTACAGCTTCTGAAAATGGAACTCCGGAAGCAGTCAGTTCGCGGCACTGACGAATTTTATCCTCCATGTACGGATTGTCTGCGAGCTGTCCGGTGAGGGAAAGCCCCTGGTCGGTATCAAGACCGCTGCTTAACGCCATATACATGCAGCTTGCGAACCTTCCGGCAGCAGTAAGCTTAGAAAGAGAGCTTTTCTTTAACAGTCTTGCACCGGCTTTTGTCTTAGAAAAAATGATGCATCCGATAATAACAACAGCAACAAAAATAAGCACATAAAGAATGTATCGGTTGATAAGAACAGACAGCTTCATCATCACTGCCGGAAAGCCGCTCATTTCGCTTCCAAGTTCAATATATATCTGGTTAAACACAGGTAAAACCTTAACGATAAGTACAATAAGGACTGCGAACAGCATTGAAATCATAAGCAGCGGATAAGTTACGGCATGCTTAATTCCACTCTGTATATTTTCCTCCCTTTCATAATAGTGGGATAGGGAAGAAAGCGCGTCGTCAAGCCTGCCGGAAATCTCACCGATTTCAACCATATCCAGCACATATTTCGGAAAATACCCTGACTGTGCCAGTGCGTCGTGGAATGATGTTCCATTTTCAAGAGGAGTATTGATTGACGAGAGGACACGCTTAGTCTCTTCGTCAGAAGCATCATCAAGAAGAATGGATACCCCTTCATATATAGGAATGCCGGCAGACATAACCATAAAAAGCTGGTCACAGAATGCAGCTATTTCCTGATTACTTAGAAAACATTTTTTCTTTTTCATTAGAGAATATACCTCCTGTTAGTATTGTTCGTTTAATAAATGTATTTCGTAATATATTCGTACTGGTCAGACAGAAAATCCTTAGGATTAGAGGTTGTTGACGCTGATGTAGGATCTAAAAGCTTCCAGTCATTGCCATCGAATTCTATAATTCCGTTAATCCATCCATGTCCTTCAACATAAGTGCTTATCCATGCGTGATATATTTCACCTGCATAGCCGACCTCAAGTCTTGTAGGAATGCGCTGGGTTCTAAGCATCGTAGCCATAACTGCGGCATAGTCGAAGCATATTCCGGTCTGTGTGGACAGTGTTTCATCAATTACCGGAAGATAGCCGCTTGCAACAGTCTTGGCTTTGCTGTAGTCATATTTAAAATTAGTTATTATATAGTTGTAGACATTCTCAATTACTTCAAGGTCATTATCCGCACTTTTTGCAAGCTCTGCACCCTTAGCGACAACAGCGGAATCTGCTGAGAAATCAACATACTGGCTGGCATGCAGGTATGGAGCGAACTGGTCAGTAAGCGTAACATCCAGCTTCTGGGTAAACAGTGTGGAGTAACTCGTTCCGTCAATATTTTCAAACACGCTTAAAGTATAAGTTCCGTCGCCTGATGTGAACGGAAATACTTCATATCCACCATGAAGATTATATGTATATACAGTCTCGTCACTGCCAGTAATCCGGAGCTTTACCTTGGAATTACTGCCGGTATAATTGACGCAGACATAACCATCCGAGGTATGCGAAGCGTCTATTGTAACAGAATCATTTCCATAGGTTACAAGTCCATCCGCCTCTCCGGTAAGCACAACAGGCGTATTATCACGCGAGCCTGTGCCCTGACCGGAGGATGTGGTACTCTTATTATTGCCGCCGCACGAGCATAATACAAATGCGGAAATACTAATCAGAAATAATATGATAAATGCCCTGAAACGGGATTTAAACATCTGAATCTCCTTAATCATTTAATTAACTGTATTATAATATCAAAGTGCTGAATAATGCAACATTTAGAAAATAATGTCAAGTGTATATTTAGGGTTTGCATTTGTATCAATAATAATGTTATAATTTTAAAAAGATAAAGTATTAAAGCTGATGACAAAGGAGGTGATTGTTGTCCATGAAACATACAATTAGTGTGCAGATGTTTGGAAATTTCCTGATTGAGTATGATGGAAAGCCTTTGAATTCTGACAGGATGCACAGGGATGGACAGTTCACCAGAATGATGCAGGTTATGTTACATTATTCAGAGAGTGGGATAGCGAAGAACAGGCTGGAGGAATATGTGGTGGGGGAGCGTGAAATAGACGAGCCGCATACAGCACTCCGGGTAATTGTCTATAAGACTAAGAAGAAGCTTGAGCAGTTAGGACTTGACGGACAGAATTGGATATACCTTAAGGATGGGATGTATTACTGGACTGATGAAATCGAGGTTGCTGAGGATGCCAGAATATTTGAGAGAAGATACGAGCAGGCAGAAGCTATAGGGCAGCAGGATGAGACTGGTGCGGAGGAAAAGCTTCAGTTGTATCTGGAAGCCTGTTATCTGTATAAGGGAGATTTTCTTCATAATTATTCGGGTGAGACATGGGTTGCACATGAGGCAAGGCATTACCGGGAAATTTTCGGAAAATGTGTGAATAATGCGGCAGCTCTTTTAAAAGAAAAGAAGGATTGGAAAACTCTGGAAGAGCTTGGAAGATATGCTGCTAATGTGGAGCCGCTGAATAACTGGGAGATTCTTACAATGGAAGCACTGGTGGAGACAGGGCGCAGTGATGAAGCGTCGAATTTCTATTCAGAGGTGGAGGACTATTACCTTAAGGAATGTGGAGCATATCCATCCGTTCATCTTATGGAAATATTTGAAAAATACAGTGACCAGATGAGCTACAGTCACGAGATTCTTGAGGATATCCAGATGAAGATGGATGAGGGTGATATATCACAGATTAGGGGGGGATACTTCTGTAGTTATCCTGTATTCCGCGGAATATACCAGACCTCTGTCCGTATGATGGGGCGCACAGGAATACCGGTATATCTTATGCTGTGTACCCTGGTGGACAAGGATGGAAAACAGATGCAGAGCGAAGCTGAAATTAACAGGTATTCAGGTCAGCTAAAGGATAGCATCTCTGAATCAATCCGCCGCAGTGATGTCTATGTGAAATACGGAAAAATCCAGTTCCTTATCCTGCTTGCAGGGATAACGCATGAGAACTGCGAGCTGGTGCAGAACAGAATCAATCACAGGTTCAGGAAAAAGCAGCCGCAGGCTGGCAGCAGGTATCATGTGAACAGCGTGATATGTGAGCTGAGCGGCATGATGCAAGGGGATGTGGATATGATTAGTATGAGGGAGTGAGAGAACATGGGAAGATATCTTAATCCGACAAATAGTGCATTTTCAGATGTATTGAATTCCAGAATATATATAGATAAAACAGATTTACTGCGATATACGAATAGTGTAATGAATACAACTTCAAAGTATATCTGTAACAGCAGACCGCGGCGGTTTGGAAAATCAATTACAGCAGATATGCTAAGCGCATATTACAGCAGGGGCTGTGATTCGAGAAAGATGTTTGAGTCTTTAAGGATAGGTGGAGATAAAACATTTGAAGAACATCTGAATAAATATGATGTAATCCATATTGATGTGCAGTGGTTTATAGATCCGAAGAAAAGGGCGGAGAATATTGTAGACAGAATTCAGAGAGAGGTATTAAAAGAGCTTTGGGAAGTATATGAAGAAATTCTTGATGCAGAAGATAAAATGAAGTGTGACCTGCCGGATATAATGTCTGTGATTGCAGAACGCACAGGAAGCAGGTTTGTTGTAATTATTGATGAGTGGGATGTTCTGATTCGTGATGAAGCAATGAACAGACAGGTACAGGATGAGTATATTGAGTTCCTGCGAAGAATGTTTAAGGGAGCAGAGCCGACAAAGTTCATTGCGCTTGCATATCTTACAGGTATTCTGCCAATTAAAAGATACAGAACCCAGTCAGCATTAAATAATTTTACACAGTTTACTATGCTGAATCCAACGACATTCGCATCGTACATGGGATTCACAGAAGAAGAGGTGAAGAAGCTGTGCATGCAGTATGGAGAGAATTTCAATGAAGTAAAGAGATGGTATGATGGATATGTTCTGGGAGATTACCATGTATATAATCCAAGTGCTGTTGTAAATATAATGCTTCAGGGAGAGTATCAGAGCTACTGGTCGCAGACGGGAACATTTGAATCCATAAGACCATATATTAACATGGACTTTGACGGATTAAAGACAGATATTATTGAGATGATATCAGGTGCATTCGTGGAAGTAAATGTTACCACATTCCAGAATGATATGGTGACCTTTGAAAGCAAAGACGATGTTATTACATTTTTAATTCATCTGGGCTATCTGACATATCATCCTGAGAGCAGAACGGCAGGTATTCCGAATGAGGAGATCCGGCAGGAATTTATTAATGCAACTAATGATTCTAAGTGGACAGAATTAATGCGATTTGAAAATGAATCAATGGAACTTTTAAATGCAACTCTTGATATGGATGAAAAAAGTGTTGCAGAGTATATTGAAAGAATTCATCAGGACTATGCTTCTGTAATTAAATATAATGATGAAAATTCGTTGAGTAGTGTTTTAACAATTGCATATCTGGGTGCAATCAAATATTATTTTAAACCAATCAGAGAATTGCCAACAGGCAGAGGATTTGCAGACTTTGTCTTTGTGCCTAAAAAAGAATATGCATCAGATTATCCAGCATTGATTGTGGAATTAAAATGGAACAAATCGGCTTATACTGCTCTACAGCAGATAAAGGACAGGAACTATCCACATTCTCTGACAGAATATAGTGGCAATATCATATTAGTTGGCATTAATTACGATAAGAAAACAAAGGTACACCAGTGTATGATTGAAAAGTATCAGAAGAATTAACTTTCACAATAAAGCATGTGGATGAGATACTAAAATTTCTGGCAGTCATGACAGGAGACAGCAGATATGAAGAGATATTGGCAGATAAGGAAGAGGTGAGTAATATGTGTGATGTAGCACAGCGGCTTGAAGACAGGGGAATAAAGAAAGGTATTCAAGAAGGGCTACAGCAAGGAATCAGCCAAGGCGGAAACCAGATGATATATTCTCTGGTCGAAGATGGAAGCATAAGTCTGGAAACAGGTGCAAAAAAATTAGGAATAGGCAAAGAGAAATTAAGAGCCAATATGATTAATGCAGGATATAAGTGCCCTGACAGATAATGAAATGAATGATATGAATGATATGAAAAGCCGCTAGAATAATAAAATAACAAAAAATAAGAAATGCTTATTGAATGACAATGCCAGAGGAAAATGCTGGTGTTGTCATTTTTTGTCATTATGCTATTGACATGTATGTATATTAATTATATACTGAATATAAGCAAAGGGAAATCCTATCCGCTCGATATATTAAGTAAGGAGTAGAATTGGGAGAGAAAGA
>CAVKBP010000078.1:0-11422 GCA_963654395.1 Ruminococcus sp. CAG:382 | reverse complement strand
AGGCATAGTGATGACTTTTTTAGTCATGATGGCAGGGGCTGCAATGATTGTGGCAGGCATATGCGTTGCGGTTATTTTTTCTGTTATGGATTTTACGAAGAAAAAACAGTATAATGCAGATGATGTTTCAGATGATTTTTCGGATGATGTTTCGGATGATGTTTCGGTTGATGAGCTTGCCGGACAGTTGATGCGCACTGACAGCATGCTTGAGGATTGTTTTAGTCAGATAGTAAAGTGTGACAGGCAGTTGGAAAGCCTTAAGCAGCAGTCGGATGAGTGTGAAAAATGCAGGCATGAGCTTGATAGGCTGGAGCGCATCCAAGAAGAGGAAAAGAATAAGGAGCGGCTGTTAAAGCTCACGAAACAGATTATGGAGGATTCAAAGCAGTCGTTTACTTCCGGATATATGGAGCCTGTGATGGCAGGTTTTCGGAAATATTTCACAATCCTTACAGGCTGTGAGCCGGATGCATACAGGCTGGATGCTGATACAAGGCTTACAGTTGTGGAACAGAATATGCCAAGAGATATTGGAAATCTAAGCACTGGAAAGCAGGATCTAATCGGTGTGTGCATGAGAATGGCGCTTATTGAGGCTATGTATAAGGATGAGAAACCATTTCTTATATTTGATGATCCATTTGTCAATCTCGATGACAATAACATTAAAGGAGCTATGCGGCTTCTTGATGAGATAGCGAAGAGCTATCAGGTTATATATTTTACATGCAGCGAAAGCAGAATGAATAATTAGAAAACAAATGATTAGAAAAGATACATTTATTAAAGGAGAGTTACAATGGAAGAGGTTATTCAGTATGTACCTGATATGTATGCGACCTTCTGGGCGCTTATACCGCCGATGGTAGCTATTATATTAGCGTTGATTACGAAAGAGGTTTACAGTTCGCTTTTCGTGGGAATTGTAATTGGAGGACTGTTCTATGGAAATATTTTCCAGAGCGGATTCAGTTTTGAAAAATCGGTGCTTCATATATTTGAAGACGGTCTTGTAGGAGTTTTGTCCGATTCTTACAATGTTGGAATCTTGATATTCCTTGTGGTTCTGGGAATTATGGTGTGTATGATGAACAAGGCAGGCGGTTCATCCGCATTTGGTGAATGGGCAGGAAGACATATTAAGACAAGAGTAGGAGCGCAGCTTGTCACAGTGCTTCTTGGTATTCTTATATTTATTGATGATTATTTTAACTGCCTTACAGTCGGAAGCGTTATGCGTCCGGTAACAGACAAGCATAATGTATCAAGGGCGAAGCTTGCGTATCTTATTGATGCAACAGCAGCGCCTGTCTGCATTATAGCGCCTATATCCTCGTGGGCGGCTGCGGTAACAGGCTTTGTTGAGGGCGAGGACGGCTTCAGCATATTTATAAATGCTATTCCTTATAATTATTATGCGTTATTTACTATTGCAGCAATGATTATTATTATTCTTATGAAGGTTGACTTTGGTTCGATGGCGGTGCATGAAGCAAATGCGGCTAAGGGTGATCTGTATACGACTCCCGACAGACCATATGCCAATGCGACAGAGGATGTGATTAAGGGAAGAGGCAGAGTTCTGGATCTGTTATTTCCAATTATTACACTTATAATATGCTGTATTATCGGTATGCTTTATTCTGGAGATTTCTTTAAGGGCGTAGACTTTGTAGCTGCATTTTCTGGGAGTGATGCTTCTGTAGGACTTATGCTTGGAAGCTTCTTTGCACTTATAATTACAATTGTATTCTATGCTGTAAGAAAGGTGCTTGCTTTCAAGGAATCATGCTCATGCATACCGGAGGGCTTCAAGGCGATGGTGCCGGCAATGCTTATACTTACATTTGCATGGACACTTAAGGCAATGACTGACAGCTTAGGAGCTAAGGAGTTCGTTGCAGGACTTGTAAATGGAGTGTCAGGCGGCTGGCTGAGTATCCTTCCGGCGATTATATTCCTTGTTGCGGTATTCCTTGCTTTTGCAACAGGAACCTCATGGGGAACCTTCGGGATACTTATTCCTATCGTTGTAAGCACATTTTCAGGAACTAACCATACTATGATGATTATCTCAATCTCAGCATGTATGGCAGGTGCAGTGTGCGGCGACCATTGTTCACCGATATCGGATACTACGATTATGGCTTCGGCAGGAGCGCAGTGCAATCATATGAATCATGTGTCTACGCAGCTTCCTTATGTTGTCGTGGTTGCGGCAATTTCGTGTCTGACATATGTTATTGCAGGCTTTGTGCAGAATCCGGTAGTTCCGCTGATTATTGGTTTTGCTGTTCTTATAGGTGCATTTGCTGGTATCAAATATATTAATAAGGGTAAGAGTAATGAATAATATAAAGGGAAGTCTTATATTACTGCTGACAGCATTCATATGGGGAACAGCGTTCGTTGCACAGACAAGTGGTGCAGAGGCTGTCGGCACATTTACATTCAATGCCGGAAGAGCTCTTGTTGGAGCGTTGTTTTTAGCGGCTGTTATCTTGATTAAAAATGTTCTGGATAAAAGAAGTAATTCTGGGAAAGCGGCTGGTGCAGAAAATAAAAGCAGGCAGAAGAGCTGGCCTGTAGCCGCTGGAATTATATGTGGAATTGTTCTTTTTGGCGCAATGGCTTTCCAGCAGTATGGAATAAGTGTGTATCCGCAGGGCGTTGCGGCATCAGGCAGAGCAGGCTTCATAACAGCAACCTATGTTGTTATGGTTACTGTTGTATCAGTTTTCATGGGCAAAAAAATGCACTGGATTATTGGAGTTTCTGTTGTGGGATGTATCGCTGGAATGTATCTTTTATGCCTGTCTGGCGGATTATCAGGAATATATCTTGGTGATATACTTGAGCTTTTGGGGGCAGTATGCTTTACGATACACATTCTTGTGGTAGATAAATTTTCTGACGCAGACAGCATGAAAATGTCGTGCGTGCAGTTTATTGTTATTGCAATTGTTTCAGCGGTTGTGATGATGTTTACAGAAAATGTCACATTTGCAGGAATTAAGGAGGCACTGGTTCCGATACTTTATGCGGGTGTTTTATCAAGCGGCATTGCCTATACGCTTCAGATGTTCGGACAGAAATATGCGCAGCCGTCAGTTGCGTCTATTGTCATGAGTCTTGAATCAGTATTTGCGGTGCTTGCAGGCTGGCTGGTGCTTGGAGAGGTGTTAAAGCCGAGAGAGGCAGCAGGCTGTGTGCTTGTATTCGCAGCGGTTATTCTGGCGCAGATACCAGAAATGATATCTGATAAAAATTCATAACTTTTTTAGAATTGTTCATATTTCATATACTGACATGAATTGAATCTTTTGATAATATGATAATTGTTCAGGGCTTTCGGATGAGAAGCATTTTGAAGGCAGGCTCTGAATAGTTATATAATAATCTATCAAGTCAGTATTTTAATACGGAGAGGAGATTGGGGTATGAACAATAGTTATGAAAGCTTCGAATTATCTACAGAGCTTATATTTCAGAGGTTTCTGATGGATAAGGAGAGAAGAAAGAATTTCTACAATGGTCTTGAGCTTGCAGATTATATTGCACTCAAGATTATGGAAAAGGATTGCATTGATGGAAAGGATAAGACTTATCTTAAGGATTTGTCTACATTTATGAGAATATCTATTCCACAGACATCAGCAATCGCAAGCAGCCTTAAGGACATGGGCTATGCTTCATGGAAGCATGATGGCAAGGGTACAGAGGGTACATATCTTATGTTTACTGATGCCGGGCGCGACTTCTTGAAGAAGAGAGAGGACAATAACAGGGAATATTATGGTAATGTTATTGCTGAGCTTGGTGAGGAAAAGACTACTCAGATATTAAAGGATATGCGGATTCTTGTTGAAGCTATGGAGCATGCGTCAGAACAGATGCACCTTAAGGAGGCGGACTAAACTATATAGCACAAGGGAGAATAAAGCAATGAGTAATGTTAATACGAAGAACAATGTGAGAACGATAGCGGTGACGGGTATGCTATCAGCGGTAGCGGTGGTTCTTATGTATCTGGAGATACCGGTTCCTGTTATGCCGGGATTTATTAAGTTTGATTTTTCGGATCTTCCGGCATTACTTGGTGCTTATGCACTCGGACCGGCTGCTGGTGTTATTATATGTCTTATTAAGAATGTTGTACACTTAGCAGCATCACAGAGTATGCTTGTCGGTGAGCTTTCTAACTTTATACTCGGTTCCGTATTCGTGTTCACAGCAGGAACTGTCTATAAGAAGAAAAAGACCAAGACAGGCGCATTGCTTGGCGGCTTATGCGGCTCTGTTGTTATGGGTGTGTTCAGTGTGTTCTCGAATTATCTCATAGTGTATCCAGTATATTATAAGCTGGCAATGCCGGAAACAGTGATATTGAGCCTGTATCAGGCATTGATTCCATCCATGAAATCAATTCTGCAGTGCCTCATATGCTTTAATCTTCCATTCACAATAGTCAAAGGTCTTATAGATGCCGGAATATCAATGCTTATATACAAGCCATTGTCTCCGCTTCTTAAGGGAAAACATTAAAATAATAGAAATGTCAAGAACGCCGGAATTTTGGTTTTAACCGAAATTCCGGCTTGTTTTTTTAATGAAAGTGTTGCCAAGTGGCTATGCAGACTGCGTGTTTACATGCAAGTATGCACAGACATTTGGCAGCCAAGACAAAATGAGTAAGCAGGGCGGCAGTCCGGATTACAAATGTTGGCGGCACAATTCACTTTCAGACATGGATTGCTACACAATGCCATAGTAAAATGGCATAATCTGACATGCATTTGTGAAAATTGCACAAAAATATTGTGAAAGTTTGTGAATGAGTGTGATTGATTTTGAATGAGTTTGATTGTATTATAATTATAACAAAAAGGTCGTGAAACCAGAAAGGAGCGAAAATGATATATACAGTAACATTTAATCCATCACTGGATTATATTGTGGAAGTTAAAGATTTTGAACTTGGAATGACGAACAGGACATCATATGAGCATATGCTTCCGGGCGGTAAAGGTATTAATGTTTCAATTGTTCTTAACAATCTCGATTTTGATACGACTGCATTTGGATTTGTAGCAGGCTTCACAGGCAGACAGATATGCGACATGGTATCAGAATATGGAATTAAGACTGATTTTATTCAGGTTGATAATGGATTTTCCAGAATTAATATGAAGCTTAAGAACATTGACGGAACAGAGATTAACGGAATGGGACCAGCCATATCAGATGAGAATGTCCGCACTCTTGAAAGTAAGATTGACAGTCTTGTGGATGGCGATGTTTTAGTTCTTGCAGGTAGTATTCCTTCATGTATATCTGATGATATATATAGAAGAATCATGGAAAGACTGCAGGGAAAGGGCATTAAGATTATAGTAGATGCTACAAGCAGGCTTTTACTTAATGTCCTTGAATATCATCCATTTCTTATCAAGCCTAACCAGCATGAGCTTGGAGACATATTTGGGGTTAAGCTTGAGACTAAGGCTGATGTTATTCCATATGCAAGGAAGCTGCAGGAGATGGGAGCTGTGAATGTCCTTATATCAATGGGCGGCAAGGGTGCAGTTCTTATCGACGAATTCGGAAAGGTATATGAGGCGGATGCGCCAAAGGGTGAACTTAAGAATTCAGTAGGTGCAGGTGATTCAATGGTTGCCGGGTTCATTGCAGGATATATGCAGACAGGTAATTATGAGGACGCATTCAGGATGGGTGTGTCAACAGGAAGTGCAAGCGCATTTTCAGAGAATCTTGCAACGAAGCGTGAGGTTTCAGAAGTATTAAAGCGGGTAGAGGTTACCAGTAAGGAGGATTTATGAGAATTACAGATTTGCTTGATAAGAGAAGTATCAATCTTAATGCAGCTCCTAAATCAAAGAGTGAGGCACTTGACATGGCTGTCGAGCTTATGGCAAAGAGTGGTAAGATTGATGATATTGAAAGCTATAGGGCTAAGGTATATGCAAGAGAAGAGGAAAGTACAACAGGTGTAGGAGAAGGAATTGCGATTCCTCATGGCAAATGTGGTGCTGTCAATGCACCGGGACTTGCAGCAATGGTTATTAAGGACGGCGTTGATTTTGCATCACTTGATGATGAGCCTGTTAAGATTCTTTTTCTTATAGCTGCACCGGATACAGAGGACAATGTACATCTTGATGTATTGAGTAAGTTATCAGTGTTACTTATGGATGAGGATTTTGTTGCAAAGCTTATGAATGCAGGAAGTCCTGATGAATTCCTTAAGATTGTAGATGGAGCAGATGAGGAAGCCAAGAGTATTGATGAAAGACTTGAAAAGACTGATAACAAGCCGGCTAAGATTCTTGCTGTTACATCGTGTCCAACAGGAATTGCACATACTTATATGGCGGCAGAGGGACTTGAGAAAGCGGCAGCTAAGGCTGGCTGTGCAATCAAGATTGAGACAAGAGGCTCTGGTGGCGCTAAGAATGTACTGACAGACGCAGATATCGAATCAGCAGAGTGCATAATTGTTGCGGCAGATGCACAGGTACCTATGGACAGATTTGATGGCAAGAAGGTAATTGAGTGTCAGGTTTCAGACGGAATCAATAAGGCAGATGAGCTTATAAAGAAAGCACTTGCAGGGGATGCTCCGGTATATAAATCAGGAGCTTCAGAGAAGAAGGAATCGACATCTGCAAAGAAGGGCGGCGGCGTAGGACATAAGATATATACACAGCTTATGAATGGTGTATCGCATATGTTACCTTTCGTAGTCGGCGGCGGTATCCTGATTGCCATAGCATTTCTTATTGATGGTTTAAATGTAGATATGAATGCGCTGTCAGAGGCAGAACGAAGCAATTTCGGTACAATCACACCTGTTGCGGCACTGTTTAAGTCAATCGGTGGAGCTGCATTTGGATTCATGCTCCCTGTTCTTGCAGGATTTATAGCAATGGCTATCGGTGACAGACCGGCGCTTGCACTTGGTTTTGTCGGTGGATATATTGCAGCTAACGGAAAGTCAGGCTTCTTAGGTGCTTTAGTTGCTGGTTTTGCGGCAGGTTATATAATTATAGGTTTAAGAAAGATATGTGACAAGTTACCGGAGGCACTCGAAAAGATTGCACCTGTACTTATCTATCCTGTAGTGGGAATTCTTGTAGTCGGACTTGGAATGACATTTATAGTAGAACCAGTCATGGGCGGAATTAATACAGGACTTAACACATTCCTTGCAGGAATGGGAAGCACAAGCAAGGTTTTACTCGGATTCATTCTTGCGGCAATGATGGCTATTGATATGGGTGGTCCATTCAATAAAGCTGCATATGTTTTCGGAACCGCTTCCATTGCAGCAGGCAATTATGATATAATGGCAGCAGTTATGATTGGTGGTATGGTTCCACCTTGTGCGATTGCTCTTGCAACAATACTTTTTAAGAATAAGTTCACTAAGGAAGAAAGAGATG
The DNA here is from genome assembly GCA_963654395.1 of Ruminococcus sp. CAG:382. GTDB lineage: Bacteria > Bacillota > Clostridia > Lachnospirales > Lachnospiraceae > Lachnospira. The sequence goes on along the minus strand of CAVKBP010000078.1, from coordinate 3,956 downwards.
CTGGTCCGACTAACTTTATTATGGGACTCGCATTTATAACAGAAGGTGCAATACCTTATGCAGCGGCTGATCCTTTACATGTTATACCAGCATGTATCATAGGCTCAGGTGCAGCAGGTGCTATCAGTATGTTCTTCAAATGTACTTTAATGGCTCCACATGGTGGTATCTTCGTATTCCCAGTAGTAGGCAATGCAATATATTATGTGATTGCACTTGTAGCAGGAACTATTATCTCAACAATATGTTTAGGTTTATTTAAAAAGAAATTAGCTTAAGAAAGGTGGATTTAATTATGAAGGAATTTAAGTATGTTATCACAGATGCAGAAGGAATACACGCTCGTCCAGCAGGAGAGCTTGTAAAGGCAGCTAAGGAGTTTAGCAGCAAGATTACTCTTACTAAGGATGGCAAGTCAGGAGACTGCAAGAAGATATTTGGAATTATGGCACTTGCCGTAAAATGTGGTAACGAAGTAACAATCACTGTTGAAGGTGAAGATGAAGAGGCTGCAGCAGCTAAGATTGAAGAATTCATGAAGAGCAACATGTAGCAGTCAGGAGGGGCATATGAATAAATATACTGGAAAGAGTGTATTTGGAGGCGTTGCTATCGGCAGGATAATGGTTTATGAAAAGGACGAGCATCAGGTCAAACGTGAAAGGATTGAGGATGCCGAGGCTGAAAAGAACCGTTATTATGAGGCTATAGATACAGCCTTTAAGCAACTGGGGGAACTTCATGACAAAGCACTCCGCGAGGTGGGCGAGGCTAATGCAGCTATATTTGAAATTCATCAGATGATGCTTGAGGATGACGATTATAAGGAATCAGTTGAGCATATTATTGAGAATCAGATGGTGAATGCAGAATATGCCATAGCCCAGACAGGAGATAATTTTTCACAGATGTTTGCTGCCATGGACGACGAATATATGCGTGGAAGGGCAGCAGATGTCAAGGATATTACTGAAAGACTGTTAGGAATTCTCACAGGCAGTACAGCAGGCAGCGTGGATGCAGATGAACCTGTTATCATGGTAGCTGAGGACTTGGCGCCGTCAGAGACAGTACAGATGGATAAGAGCAAGATTTTATCATTCGTTACACAGAAGGGCTCTGTTAATTCACATACTGCCATTCTTGCAAGAACCATGGGAATTCCGGCGTTGATTGGCTCTGATATTGTTATTGATGATTCTCTTAATGGAAAGCTTGGAATTGTCGACGGAACTAACGGTATAGTATATATTGAACCGGATGAGGAAACTCTGGCGGCAATGCAGGAGGAACAGAGCAAGGACAATGAAAAGAAAGCACTATTACAGGAGCTTAAGGGCAAGGAGGATGTGACCTTAGATGGCAAGAAGATTAAGCTGTATTCTAATATCGGTAACATCAAGGATCTTGCAAATGTTATTGCAAACGACGCAGCAGGAATTGGATTGTTCAGGAGTGAATTCATATATCTCGAAGCTGATACATTTCCAACTGAAGAGGAGCAGTTTAACATTTACCGTACTGTAGCTGAAAGCATGGCAGGAAAGCCGGTAATTATAAGAACTCTTGATATCGGTGCAGATAAGCAGTGTGACTATTTCGGACTTGATAAAGAGGAAAATCCGGCACTTGGTCTTCGTGCAATAAGAATATGCCTGACAAGACCTGATATATTCAAGACACAGCTTCGTGCACTTTACAGGGCAAGTGTATATGGCAATATATCTATCATGTATCCTATGATAATCAGTGAGCAGGAGGTTGATAAGATTAAGGCTATTGAAGCTGAAGTAAAGGCTGAGCTTAAAGAGCAGGGAATTGAATTCGGAAATCCTAAGACCGGAATTATGATTGAGACTCCGGCAGCCGTAATGATGAGCCGTCAGCTTGCCAGGAAGGTGGACTTTTTCAGTATCGGAACTAACGACCTGACACAGTACACGCTTGCAATTGACCGTCAGAATACAAAGCTTGATGATTTCTACGATGCACATCATCCGGCAGTTCTTGCAATGATTAAAATGGTTGTCGAGAATGCACACGCTGAGGGCATCTGGGCAGGCATCTGCGGTGAACTCGGTGCAGACACAACACTCACAGAGGAATTCCTTAAGATGGGGGTTGACGAGCTGTCAGTTTCGGCAGGCAAGGTGCTGGCTGTGAGAAAAGTAATCCGCGAGACTAGTACAGTGGAATAAATAATCTGGCAAAAATTGAAGATTTAGAGTTGGAAGGGGCTGTGAAAAACTTTCGTTTTTTCACATGCCCCTTTTTGGCATTGCCTATTCTTATGAAAATGGATATAATTCAAGGGTAGAGGAACGGTGATATATTTTTTACATGCAAGTTTTGTGCTTGCGTACAAACCTGGGATGTTTTGAAAACGAGCGAGAATGGAGTAGATTATGAAAAAGCGAGAAGATAAGAAAGCATTTATTAATAAAGATAATTTTAAAAATAAGATTCATACGCTTAAATTTCTAAAACCATTAATTGGTATCGGCGTAATTGCGGTTATTGTACTTTGTATCGTGCTAAAATTAAAATCAGGAAGCATATTTGCGGGCTTCTCAAAAAACACAAAGAATTTTGTGAAAAATAATATTATTGGTTCAGAAGGAAAGGTTACAACGATAACAGAATCTACAATTAATGATGTATTTGAAATCAATGAGCTGCAGACTGTAGATTACATATACAATGGTGTTGCGCATGTATATGATTCTGATGGCAAAACTTTAAAATGTTATGTGGCATATAATGGGAAAATAACAGCCGGAATTGATTTTAATGATATTAAAGTTGACATATCTGATGAGCCAAAGGAAATTATAATAACTGTGCCGGATGTGACTATCCAGGATACAGTTGTTGACGCAGGTTCTCTGGATTACATTTATACAAAGAATAAATATAAAAATAACAGTGAGAACATTTTTCAGGAAGCATATTCTATCTGCCAGTCCGAGCTGGACGAAAAGGCATCCAGTGAACCAAAGCTTTTGAATATGGCAAAGGAAAATGCTAAGCAGGTTATTGAGGCGTTAGTGCAGCCCTGGGTAGAGCAGATAGATTCGGAGTATACGGTTACGATAAGATAGATGGAGGGAAATATGAGAAAAGGAAAGCTTATTTTATGTATTATGATAATGCTGATGTCAGTACTCTGTGGTTGTAAGGATAAGACTGATACAAATGCTTTGGCAGTAATTCAGGAAGACAATAATGTGAACAGTCCTGATTTGCTGCAGATAAGGTCTATCTGCAAGCTTGCTACATTAGAATGCTATTATCATAATGTGGCAAAATCTACAAAAAGTGCCGGAACCGGACTTACTCACCTAGGAGAAATTGAGAGAGCTTTCTGGGTTGAATATGATGGTACTGTAAAAATCGGTGTTGATATGTCGCGCGGAAGCATGGATGTAGACGGAACAAATGTTACCATCTATATGCCGGAGGCAGAGATATTAAGCATCAAGCTTGAGTCGGAATCAATTGGCGGTACTATTACATCACCTGATTCCTGGAACAAAAATCCGATTGATGAGGGAAAAGATGTTACCAATGCTGTGAATAGTGCGCAGGAAAGCATTGAAGAAGAGATTGAGAAGGATACCAGTCTGTTTGCTGATGCCCAGGACAGAGCAAAGAAATTAATAGGAAATTATATTAATAAGCTTGGGGAAACGACGGGAACTAAATTTACAGTTAAATGGGAGACGGTACATAATTAGATTATTAAGAAAGTGAAAAAGTCTAAGCCACTCCCAATGATAGCTGCTGAACTCGAGGAAGAAGAGGCAGATATTAAGCCAATCTATGAAGCTGTTGTGAGCTCAGCTCCTGATTACAATATGGATGATATTAAGGCAAAATTGAATATGTAAAAAATGAAGAATGAAGAACAATGCTGGTAGTGATATACTGGCATTGTTTTTTAGTATGTACCAAGC
>CAVKBP010000077.1:0-11458 GCA_963654395.1 Ruminococcus sp. CAG:382 | reverse complement strand
AATTTCTTCTCAAATTTTGCAAACCAGTTCATAAGATAATCCTTTCAGTCTTACATATATTGCAGACTTATATTTAATAATCACACATTTAAAATTATAATAAACCATACAATATGCTGTCAATTAAACTTGCTATTTAGTTCTAAAATTTTAATAAAAATACGGGTTATAAATATTAAAGCTGATTTATTATTTCCTATTAATATTGAAATTTGTTCTTTTTTACTCTATAATGCATAAGTTGCATTGAAAAACGACACATTTAGCCCTTTTTTGCAAAACTGCGTTCTGCGAATGGGGTTCTGAATAGTTATGTTTATTTAATTTAAGGAGGACAGCTACAGCTGTATTAGGTTATGAAAAAATTCAAATTAGGTATTGATATTGGATCAACAACTGTAAAAATCGCTGTTTTAGATGATAATAATAATATTTTATTTTCTGATTATGAAAGGCATTTTGCGAATATCCAGGAAACACTCCAGTCACTTCTTGAAAAGGCAGTGGCTAAGCTTGGTGAGTTCGAGGTATATCCTGTCATCACAGGTTCCGGTGGACTTACTCTTGCAAAGCATTTAGAGGTTCCATTCACACAGGAGGTAGTAGCTGTATCTACTGCCCTTCAGGATTATGCTCCACAGTGTGATGTTGCAATCGAGCTTGGCGGTGAGGATGCCAAGATTATCTACTTCACTAATGGAATAGACCAGAGAATGAACGGAATATGTGCTGGTGGTACAGGTTCTTTTATTGACCAGATGGCAGCCTTATTGCAGACTGACGCTATGGGACTTAACGAATATGCCAAGAATTATAAGTCAATCTATCCTATCGCCGCAAGATGTGGTGTATTTGCCAAGACTGATATCCAGCCGCTTATCAATGAAGGTGCAACTAAAGAAGACCTTTCTGCATCTATATTTCAGGCTGTTGTCAACCAGACAATCAGTGGTCTTGCCTGTGGTAAGCCTATCCGTGGAAATGTTGCATTTTTAGGTGGACCACTTCATTTCTTATCAGAATTAAGACAGGCATTTATCCGTACATTAAGCTTAGGACCAGATGAAATCATCGCCCCGGAGCATTCACATTTATTCGCTGCTGTCGGTTCAGCCATGAATTACAGTGAAGATGTATGTGTACCTGTAGAAGATATCATTGCAAGGCTCAAGGGTAAGATTAAGCTTGAATTCGAGGTTGAGCGAATGGAGCCGCTCTTTGAAAACCAGTTCGCATATGACGAATTTACTAAGCGTCACAGCTCACACCATGTCAAGACTGCTGATATCTCCTCTTACAAGGGTAACTGCTATCTTGGAATTGATGCCGGTTCAACAACAACTAAGGTTGCTTTGGTTGATGAGAATGGTAATCTTCTTTACTCATTCTACTCAAGCAATAACGGTTCGCCGCTTGCCACAACAATTAAAGCCATTAAGGAGATATATACCAAGCTTCCACCAGAAGCTAAGATTGTACAGTCATGCTCAACAGGCTATGGTGAGGCGCTTATCAAGTCTGCTCTTATGTTAGATGAGGGCGAGGTTGAGACTGTATCACATTTCTACGCTGCTGCTTTCTTTGATCCGGAGGTGGACTGTATTATCGATATCGGTGGACAGGATATGAAATGCATTAAGATTAAGAACCAGACTGTAGATTCAGTACAGCTTAACGAGGCATGTTCATCAGGCTGTGGCTCATTTATAGAAACGTTTGCAAAATCATTAAACTTCACAGTTCAGGACTTTGCCAAGGCTGCTTTATTTGCGAACCACCCAATTGATCTTGGAACTCGTTGTACAGTATTCATGAATTCAAAGGTTAAGCAGGCACAGAAGGAAGGCGCAGAGGTTGCAGATATCTCTGCCGGACTTGCTTATTCTGTTATTAAAAATGCTTTATACAAGGTTATCAAGATTTCTGATCCTGATGATTTAGGTAAGCATATCGTTGTTCAGGGTGGTACCTTCTACAACGACGCTGTATTAAGAAGCTTTGAGAAAATCACTGGTGTCCAGGCAATCAGACCTGATATCGCAGGTATTATGGGTGCATTTGGTGCTGCCCTTATTGCAAGGGAAAGATATGACGGAATATCAGAATCATCTATGCTTTCTATAGATAAGATTAACGCCCTTACCTACGAGACTAAGCTTACAAGATGTAAGGGCTGTACTAATAGCTGCCACCTTACTATTAATAAATTCTCTGGCGGCAGACAGTTTATCACAGGTAACAGATGTGAGCGTGGACTTGGTAAAGAGAAGAATAAGGAAAAGCTTCCTAACCTTTTTGATTATAAGTTCCACAGACTCTTTGATTACGAGCCGCTTTCTGAGGAAAAAGCGACAAGAGGTACTGTTGGTATTCCAAGAGTCCTTAATATGTATGAAAACTATCCGTTCTGGTACACATTTTTCACAAAGCTCGGATACAGAGTTGTACTCTCACCACAGTCAAGCCACAAGCTTTACGAATTGGGTATTGAGTCTATTCCATCTGAGTCAGAGTGTTATCCTGCAAAGCTTGCACATGGTCATATCATGTGGCTTATTAAGCAGGGAGTTAAATTTATCTTCTACCCATGTGTACCTTATGAGCATAACGAATATGAAGGCACTAACAACCATTACAACTGCCCTATAGTTACTTCTTATGCGGAAAATATTAAGAACAATGTGGAAGAGCTTAAGACAGAAAATATAGATTTCAGGAATCCATTCATGTCTTTCGAGAGTGAAGAAAAGCTTGTAAAGAGACTTGTTGAAGAATTCTCTTCCATCTCTGCTTCCGAGGTTAAGTCAGCAGTACATGACGCATGGAATGAAATGATGACCTGCAGGGATGATGTGAGAAAGAAAGGCGAGGAGGTAATCGAATACCTTAATAAAACAGGAAAGCGTGGTATTGTGCTGGCTGGCCGTCCTTACCATGTTGACCCTGAAGTAAACCACGGTATTCCTGAGCTTATTAATTCATACGGACTTGCAGTACTTACAGAAGACAGTGTTGCACATTTAGGAACTGTTGAAAGGCCTCTTATTATCCTTGATCAGTGGATGTACCATTCAAGACTTTACGCTGCTGCCAACTATGTTAAGACAGTAGATAATCTTGATCTTATACAGCTCAACTCATTTGGATGTGGTCTTGATGCAGTTACTACTGATGCTGTCAACGATATACTTACAAAATCTGGAAAGATATATACAGTACTTAAGATTGATGAGGTTAATAACCTCGGTGCTGCAAGAATCAGAGTCCGTTCTCTTATCGCAGCATTAAGGGTTCGTGAACAGAAGAACTACCAGAGGAAGGTTCAGTCTTCTGCATACCACAGAGTACTGTTTACCGAGGATATGAGAAAGAATTACACAATTCTCTGCCCTCAGATGTCACCAATACATTTTGACATATTAGGTCCTGCACTTAATTCATGCGGCTACAACATTGAAGTCCTTGAAAATGACAATAAATCATCAGTAGATGTAGGTCTTAAATATGTTAATAACGATGCCTGCTACCCTTCCCTTATGGTAGTCGGACAGATTATGAATGCACTTCTGTCAGGCAAATACGACCTTTCAAGAACTGCTGTTATTATGTCACAGACTGGTGGTGGCTGCCGTGCTTCCAACTATATCGGATTTATCAGAAGGGCGCTTATAAAGGCTGGTATTCCTGATGTTCCTGTAATCTCACTTAGTGCACAGGGACTTGAATCTAATCCGGGCTTCAGCTATGACATACCTATGCTTAAGAAAGCGATGATGGCTGTTGAATACGGTGATATCTTCATGAATGTTGTATACCGTACAAGACCTTACGAGGCTGTTCCGGGTTCGGTAAACGAGCTTCATGAAAAATGGAAAAAGGTCTGCATTGAACAGCTTACTAAGGATAAGGTTCATATGAAGGAATTCAATAAGAACCTCAAGGCTATCGTTAAGGACTTTGACAATATTCCGCTTAAGGATATCAGGAAGCCTAGAGTTGGTGTCGTTGGAGAGATTCTTGTTAAGTTCATGCCTGCTGCCAACAATCATATTATTGAGCTGCTTGAAGCAGAAGGGGCTGAGGCTGTTATGCCTGACCTTATGGGCTTCCTGCTCTATTGCATGCAGAACACGAAATATAAGCATGAATTATTAAAAACACCTAAGAAAGGGGCTATTGTTTCCGGCACACTTATAAAGATTCTTGAAGGCTTCAGAAAAGCCGGAACTAAGGCACTTGCAGAAAGCAAGAGATTCGATGCTCCATCTAAGATTAGTGAGACAGCCAATTACGCTAAGGACTTTGTATCCCTTGGAAACCAGACTGGTGAGGGATGGCTTCTTACAGGAGAAATGATTGAGCTTATCCATCATGGTGTAGGCAATATCGTATGCTGCCAGCCATTTGCATGTCTGCCTAACCACATTGTAGGTAAGGGTGTTATTAAGGAGCTGCGTGCAGCATACCCGGAAGCCAATATTATTGCTGTCGATTATGATCCTGGTGCTTCCGAGGTTAACCAGTTGAACAGAATCAAGCTTATGCTCTCAACTGCTAACAAAAACCTCGCAAAACAGGAAAAAGAATCTAAAAAAGACGCTTAGCTTCTTGTACATATTTTAAAAACGCTATATAATGGGGATAATAAATATGTTCGAAGAGTTGTGTGTGAAAAATCAGATATCAATCTGATTTTTCACACACAAGATTTGTGCTTGCGCACAAACTTGAAATGCTTTGAAAAGCAGGCAAGAATGGAGGATTATTATGAATTTTATGTTATTTATCGGACCAATTATTGGTGTGTCAATATCCATCATAGCTGCGGTAGTTATCATATCAGTTGTAGCTGCCGCTGTTGCACACAAGGATATTAACGAAGAAGAATAAAAAAGGGGCATGTGAAAAAATTTAGTTTTTTCACATGCCCCTTTTTTATTATCTGCTCATTTTCTTGACTTCTTCGAATTTATCCATAACTTCCTTTGACGGTTTTCCCGTAGCAAGGCTTACAACTATAATAACTAGTGTTGCTATAATAAATGCTGGTAAAAGCTCATATACTGCGAATATTCCTCCAAGCTTTGCAATTCCGAACTTCCATATGAATATCATTGCTCCGCCTGCAGCCATGCCCGCTACTATTCCATATTTGTTAGCTCTCTTCCAGAACAGTGAGCATAAAACAACTGGTCCGAATGCAGCGCCAAAGCCTGCCCATGCAAATGAAACAATCTTAAATACTGAGCTGGTTGGATCAAGTGCAAAGAATATTGATATAACTGATATTACCACAACGGTAAGTCTCGCAACTAACATTGATGTCTTCTGGGACATATTGATATGTAACACATCAACAGCCAGATTCTGTGATATTGCTGATGAAGCCGCAAGAAGCTGTGAATCCGCTGTAGACATTGTTGCTGCAAGTATACCTGCAAGAATAATACCTGCAAGAAATGCTGCTACAGGATTAAATGTTGAAAGATAGTGTGATATCCTGACAATAATTGTCTCTGACTCTGAACCAACAAGAGTATCTATAACTCCATTCTTAGAAAGTGTAAGACCAATCACACCAATTCCTGTTGCAACAATAAGTGATATAAATACCCATACTGTAGCTATTCTTCTTGATGTCTTTAACTTATTCTCATCTTCAATTGCCATGAATCTTAAAAGGATATGCGGCATACCAAAATATCCCAGTCCCCATGCAAGTGTTGATACAATCTTAAAGAACCCATAGTCTCCTGAACTGTTAGTTTCTGCAATGTGTGTATGGAACATATCCAGATATCCCGGAAGTGACCTTGCATTGTCAAGTACAGCTCCCATTCCGCCTGCCTGTACAATTCCGAATACAATAACTATAACAAGTGCAATTGTCATTATTATACTCTGGATAAGGTCTGATGTACTTGCTGCAAGGAATCCACCCATAGTGCAGTAAAGCACAATAATAACTGCACTTACAATCATGGCTGCATGATAATTAAAGCCTAACAGACTGTTAAAGAGCTTTCCACATGCTGCAAAGCCTGAAGCTGTATACGGTATGAAGAATATTACAATAAGTGCTGCTGATATAATTGTAATCACATGCTTATCATCGCCGAATCTCTTAGAAAAATAATCAGGTATTGTTATTGCCTGATATCCATGTGAATATAATCTTATCTTCTTGGCAACTATAAGCCAGTTAAGATAAGTACCAAGCGCAAGACCAATTGCTGTCCATGTCGCATCTGCAAGTCCTGTAAGGTATGCAAGTCCCGGAACACCCATAAGCAGGTAACTGCTCATATCTGAGGCTTCTGCACTCATGGCAGTAACTATTGGGCCTAACTTTCTTCCTCCAAGGTAGAAGTCTCCTACATCACTGTTTTTCCTGGAACAGATTACACCTATCCATACCACCATTCCCAGGTAAAGTACAATCGCTGCTAAAATAATAACATTTGACATAAAAAATCCCTTTTCCTTTCATAAATACACGAATGTTGCTATTATACCATACATTCAGCTTTATAGAAAGCGAAAAGGGATTAAATTATACTAATATTCTGTCTGCGGGGAAGCTGCTGCCGTTATTGCCGTGGCAGTAGTTTCTGTCTGTGGCTGTGTTGCCTGCTTGGATGTAGTCTGCTGCTGTGTCGTCTCTGGTACAGCTTCCGTAACAGGCTGTGTCTCCTCTGGTACTGAAACAGCCTCAGTCTCAGAAGCCTGTGCTTCAGTCTGGAATTCTTCTGTTGCAGCCTCAGTATTATGCTGGATAGAAATGCTTCCTCCAGACACATCTGTCGGATCCCTGTATGCGTCATCAGCTATACGGCTTATATCCTCAATCTTAATATCTGAATCAATATCAAAATCATCAACTATCTCTACAGTTGTCTTAGCACCACAGTTCTCATATATCCACTTTGCATTGGCACAGGTCATGAGTATTGAACCCTCTGACACATTCTGTCCGATAGCGTTATATGACTTAGGATTAAGATTATTATCACTCTGGCTGTAATATGTGGCTGTACTGAGATATTCAGCATTATCAAGCCTTGATGAATATCTGACATAATATATATCAGTAATCTTACGCCATAATGACTTCTCTGTAATAGCTGTCTTAGCCGGGGAAACCTTAGGTCCTATGGCTACTCTGAAGGCTTTGACCGGAACAGTGAACTCCTGATTGTCATCAAGCTGGTAAATAACAAGCGTATGCTTCGCTATGCTGATTCTGATATAATACGACTGGTTCTTTGCTATTGTCTGAGTCTGCGTATCTGTCTCGGACTGGCTGGCAGTAACAGTTGTCTCTTCCTGTGAGGCATTATCAGCATTCTTATTGCTGTTATGCATACCAATAATAGTTCTTAGCACAAATATCAATCCCAGAACCATCACAACAAGAATAAAGAGATATACAACCGAATGCGTTCCCCTGAACCATCTCTTAATATCAAACTTTTTCGTTCTCTTATAGCCATTAAAATCCATAACTTACCAACCGTATATATTCCAAAATGAATTAAATGTCTTTACCCATGTTCTTTTCTTTTAATTCAATGAACCTGAGTATCATGTCAATTGCACCGTCTACTCCGACAATTCCGCTGTCAATACAGAGGTCATAGCTCTTTGCCTCGCCCCACTTCTTGCTTGAGTAATAGTTGTAGTAGCTTGCTCTTCTCTTATCTGTCTTCTGGATAAGGTCTGCTGCCTTAGAATCATTAAGCTCATATATTCTCTTAATTCTCTGTACTCTCTCATCCAGACTTGCCTTAATGAATACACTTGTAGCATATGGATTATCCTCAAGTGCATAATCCGCACATCTTCCTACGATAATACATGATTCTCTTTCTGCAAGCTTCTTAATTGCATCAAACTGTGCTAAAAATACCTTGTGGTTAATTGGCATATCCACATATGAATTAGTATATCCAAGTGAATATGTGTCCATTACAAGAGAATAAAGGAAACTGTTAGTAGGCTTCTCGTCCTGGGATGCGAAAAGCTCCTGGCACAGTCCGCTCTCCTTAGCTGCAAGCTCAAGCAGCTCCTTATCGTAGCACTTTATGCCAAGCTTCTCTGCCAGCTTCATGCCTATCTCATGTCCGCCGCTTCCAAATTCTCGTCCGATAGTAATAACTGTTCTCTCATCCATAGTTCCTACCTCCTGGTTTCAATTGTATACGAAATACTTTAAAGACATTATACATTATCTTTCTGTCAAAATCTACATTTTAACAATAATTAATAAAATCTTTATTCCTCATAATGCTCTATATGCAGAAGTATCTCCGTAAGGAATTCTGCTATCTTCGTTCCTGCCTTATTAGATATGACGCTGTATCTGCTTGGTGTCACACAGGCAAGCCTTATAGTGGAAAAGCCTCTTGCCCCAAGCATGTAATTCTTATTAAAATTCTTAGCCTTAAGCGCTTTCTCAACATCCGGAAGCACCTGGTTTCTTGTAATTATAATGAACGATATATGCGTATACATGTGATTCTTTACAGGAAGCTTCCTGTCACCTCTTACAAAATGCGGCTCAATCTTTTCTACTGCGAAATTATATAAGTCATCAAGCTCCTTCATTCCAAGTGTATCACAGTTGATAAAGAAAAGATGCTCGAAACATTTGGAATCCCATAGCTTGGCATCATCTGTGGTAGAAAATCTGTCCTTCTTATTATAGCTGTAGGCGTAGATAACGAATTTCCTGCCCTCAAACCAGTAATTATGGTATATATCAAATGTATCTGAAATACTGTTTAATATTATATCTATAAATTCCCTGCGTCTCAATTGCTACCTCCATTTCTGAAATCCTTAAGTAGCTTCTCAAAATATTCAGGCAGTGGTGCCTTAAATTCCATATATTCACCTGTTGAAGGATGAATAAATCCCAAAACCCCCGCATGAAGCGTCTGTCCCTGTAATCTGTATCCGGTCTTTGCGTGACAATATACATCATCTCCAAGTATCGGATGTCCTATGCCTGCCATATGCACTCTTATCTGATGTGTCCTTCCTGTCTCTAACTGGCATTCTATAAAACTATATTTATCAAAATTTTCCAGTACGCGGTAATGCGTAACAGCCCTTTTTCCGTTCTTTCTGTCGATTGCCATCAGCTTGCGGTCTTTAGGGTTGCGCCCTATAGGTGCGTCAACAGTTCCTTCTTCCTCTGTAAAACGGTTATGTACGATACAATAATATTTTCTCGTTATCGAATGGACTGCAAGCTGTGCCGCAATATCATTATGTGCCTTGTCATTCTTGCAGGCAACTATAACTCCCGTTGTATTCATATCTATCCTGTGTACAATTCCCGGACGCATGACACCGTTAATTCCCGACAGGTTATCCCTGCAGTGATACATAAGTGCATTGACAACCGTTCCTGTATAATGCCCTGCTGCCGGATGTACAACCATTCCCTTAGGCTTATCTATAAGAATCACATCATCATCCTCATATATTATATTCAGAGGTATATTTTCCGGAAGTATCTCTGGCACAATAAGCTCTGGAACTGTTATGGAAATGTGCTCCGTTCCGTTAAGCTTATAGTTGGATTTCACAGCTCTGCCATCAACCGTAATATTACCATCATCTAAGAGCTTCTGTATCCTTGACCTCGACACATCCTCTAATTCCTGTGACAGATATTTATCTATTCTTGTACCCTTGTCCTCCGGTTCAGCAATTAAGCTCTGTACTGAATCACTCATCATTATCACCCTTCTTAGAAAGCTTTAAGAAATCAAAATCCTCTTCCTTGTAGATAAAAAGAATCAGAATTATAAGAAGCACAACTGACACTGTAACATAACAGTCTGCCACATTAAACACCGGAAAATTAATCAGCTTAAAATATATGAAATCCCTTACATAACCGAATTTTACACGGTCAATAAAATTGCCTGCTGCACCTGATACAAGTAATGTACATGTAACAAGCAGCGGCATATATTTTTTAGTAACCGGCATATTAATGACTACATAAGTCACTGCAAGAACCACGATAACTGTGAATATGATGAAAAGATTAATCTTTCCACTTAACATTCCCCATGCTGCACCCGAATTTCTGAGATATGATAATACAAATGCGTCTCCTATAACCTTGAAATCAGGCTTTCCCATGAGCCTTGCTTCCGCCAGTATTTTGGTAAGTTGATCCAGCTCTGTAAGAACTGCAATCCCTATTATATAGAATAACAGACCGAATACTTTACTTTTCTTGTTCACTTCCAACCTCCGTTATTGTAAGCATTTATCTAATGACACCCTCGAGTGCCCTTTTCATCTGCTCATCAGATATATTTCTATCGATATAAGCATCTCCTATTGACTTAAGAAGAATGAACTTAACCCTGCCGGCATCCATTTTTTTATCATTCTTGGATACAGCAATGACATCATCAATAGTAATTCCTGTCACATTGTCAGGGAACTCATACAGTGCAAATGTTTCAAGGGCATCATCTCTTTCCTGCGCTGTGATTGTTCCAAGCTCCACACATATATTAAGTGCTGCTATCATTCCAAGCACAACACATTCTCCATGATAAAGTGTGAAATTCATCTCTTTCTCAATGGCATGTCCTAATGTGTGTCCGAAATTAAGCAGTGCTCTTTCGCCCTGTTCCTTAGGATCATTCTCAACAACCTCTCTCTTGATATTACAGCTTACATATATCATATGCTCAAGCGCATCTGCATCCAGCGCCTTTATCCTGTCCGCATTATCCTTAAGCCAGTTGTAATATTCCTTATCCTTGATAAGTCCATGCTTTATAATCTCTCCAAAGCCTGAATTAAAGAGCCTCCTGTCAAGTGACTTAAGCACTGACATATTCATATATACAAGCTGTGGCTGGTGGAATGCCCCGACCATATTCTTATATGCCCTGAAATCAACACCCGTCTTACCTCCGATGCTTGAATCCACCTGTGCAAGAAGTGATGTCGGAACCTGTATGAACTTAATTCCCCTAAGGTAGGTTGCAGCCGAAAAGCCTGTAAGGTCGCCTACAACACCGCCTCCCAATGCCACAAGACAGTCATTTCTGTCAAAATGCTTCTCTATAAGATACTCATACACATCCTGTACTGTGTCAAGATTTTTATTTTCTTCTCCTGCTGCAAATGTATATACATACACAGCATTTCCTGTCTTTTCAAGCTCTGCCTTTACCTCCTTGGCATATAAAGGTCCAACATTGCTGTCTGTCACAATACACAATTTTCTTCCTGTTATCCCAAGCCTGTTAAAGGACTCTGACAGCCCTTCAAATCCATTTTCAATCACAATATCATATGCAGGTTTTCCATTGTATTTCACATTAATACACTTCATAATATTCTCCATTCCGCAGGCACAAAATGCCGGAGGAATCGCGAGCCAAATGTCAGATTTGGCTCTGCGATAAAAGCTATT
>CAVKBP010000076.1:0-11517 GCA_963654395.1 Ruminococcus sp. CAG:382 | reverse complement strand
TGCTTGCGCACAAACTTGAGATGCCTTGAAAAGCAGGCAAGAATGGAAATTAGTGTGAAAAGCAGGCAAGAATGGAGATTCGTATGAAAAATGTTGTTATAAGAAGCATGAGGGAGGAAGATAGCGCAGAGGTTCTTGAAATGATGAAGGTTTTTTACGCTTCACCGGCGCTTATTTCTGATCCTTCAGAAGAGGTTATGAAAAGGGATATCGCTGACTGTCTCGGTGACAATCCATTTATTGAGTGCTTTATATTTGAAGATGAAGCAGGTGTTATTATGGGATATTCAATGGTTGCACACAGCTATTCTACTGAATGTGGTGGAAACTGCGTGTGGGTCGAGGATATATATATTAAGCCTGATTTCAGGGGAAAGAGTATTGCTGGTGAGTTCTTTGATTATCTTGAAAAGCTGTATGGAAGAGAGGCAGTAAGGTTCAGGCTTGAGGTTGAGGAAGAGAATGAAAGGGCTGTTAAGGCATATAAAAAGGCTGGATTTGAAAAGCTAGGTTATGTGCAGATGGCTAAGGATTATTAATTGGAGTTGTATATGAGTAATAGTTATAATGAAAGAAGCATGAAGATTATTGACCTTAAGAAGACTATTTTAGAGGACAATGATGCTGATGCTGACAGATTAAGAGAAGAGTTAAAGAAGAAAAATGTGTACTATATGAATGTCATGTCAAGTCCGGGTTCAGGGAAGACGACTACAATACTAGGCATGATTGACAGGCTTAAGGAGCATTTTAACATAGGTGTCATGGAAGCAGATATTGATTCTGATGTGGATGCACTTACTATTGCTAAAGCAGGTGTGGCAGCAGTGCAGTTACATACTGGTGGTATGTGTCATCTGGATGCTGATATGTCAAGACAGGGAATGGCAGCGTTAGAAGCGGAGGCTGAAAGCACATTTGACCTTATTATACTTGAGAATGTCGGCAATCTAGTGTGTCCGGCTGAATTCGATACAGGTGCATGTCTTAATGTTGCAATTCTGTCAGTTCCGGAGGGGGATGACAAGCCGCTTAAGTATCCGCTTATGTTTGAAAAATGTCAGGCTGTGATTATTAATAAGACTGATTCAATGCCGGCATTTGATTTTGACATGGACAAGGTTAAGGCTAATATTGCCATGAGAAATCCCAGAGCAGTAATTTTCCCTGTTTCTGCAAGGACAGGTGACGGAATGGATGCATGGTGTGAATGGCTTAAGAGCGATGTGGCACAATATTTAGGAGAGAAGCAGAATGGGTAATGTGAGAGTGATTGATGTACACCAGAGTGTGTATGCAGTTAATGATGAGATAGCTGCCAAGACAAGGGCAAGACTTAAGGAAGAAAAGACATTTATGATTAACCTTATGTCAAGCCCGGGAGCAGGCAAGACTACTACTCTTTTAAGAACAGCTAAGCTGTTAGGAGACAGATACCGCATAGGAGTTATGGAGGCAGATATTGATTCTTCTGTAGATGCTGAGAAAATGGCAGAGGCAGGAATTGCTTCTATTCAGGTTCATACTGGCGGGGAGTGCGCGATGGATGCGCAGATGACTATGCAGGCACTTGATGAATTTGATACCAGTGAGCTTGACCTTCTGGTTATGGAGAATGTCGGCAATCTTGTATGTCCGGCTGAGACGGACACCGGGGCTTCACGCAATGTTGTGATTCTTTCGTACCCTGAGGGCGATGACAAGCCGCTTAAGTATCCGCTTATGTTCGAGGTGTGTCATGTAGTACTTATTAATAAGATTGATACTAAGGAGTATTTTGATTTCGACGACGAGGCGGTTGTCGAAAGGATTCATGAAAGAAATCCGCTGGCAAAGGTATTTTTCGTATCTGCCAGGACCGGAGAGGGCTTTGATGAATGGATAAGCTGGCTTGACAGCAATATTAAGGAATGGATTGGAGGTACAGTCTGATGGTAGACAGCCGTAATTTTAAGAAGCAGAATCAGAAGGGTGAGGGGTTAAAAAAGCATAAATGGATTCCGCTTGTAGTTATTGTATTGCTTGCACTTATTCTTATTCTGGTGCAGTATTTTATGATTGATATTCTTGTGGCAGTGAACAGCGCACAGTAGATTTATACATCCATGAATCTGGTAAGATTTAAGAATCCCCAGCCCTGCAGGTTATCCGGCAGGGCTTTTTTAGTACAGCAGGAATGCAGTCTTTTCTTTATTTCTTTAGGAGACATATCCTTTTTTAACAGGACACTGGCGATTGCGCCAGATACAAAGGGCGCGGACATGGAGGTGCCGCTCTTAACTGAATAGCCGTTAAAGGAATTACTGCAGGCTCTGATATATGAACCATTTACGATAAGCTCAGGCTTTACAATACATTCACTTGTCGGACCTCTGCCTGAAAAGAAATCCCTGCCATCGGGAGAGCCGACAGTTATTATTTTCTTACAGGTTCCGGGAATGGCAACCGTCTGTCTGCCCGGACCGTCGTTTCCGGCGGCTGCGACAACAACGATTCCGTTATCCCATAAGCCCTCAATTGCTTTCTCAAGCATAGTAAGATTTTCTTTTTCACCAAATGTAGTTGCACCAAACGATATGTTGACAACCCTTATGTTAAGCTTCTTCTGGTGGGCAGTTACCCAGTCTGCAGCAGCTATTACATTTTCAATCCGTCCATTGCCCAGTCTGTCTAATACCTTGATGGCGGCGAGGCTGGCAGCAGGGCAGATTCCTTTTATGCGTCCATGGCTTGCATAGCCGCTGCCTGCGATAATTCCGCCAACATGTGTGCCATGTCCGCAGTCATCATACGCATTTTTTCTGCCATTAACGAAATCAGTAAAGGCGGCTATGCGGTTTTTGAAATCTATATGAGGATATATTCCTGAATCTATTACAGCAACAGTGATTAATTTATTCATAATATCTATTTCAGAACATAATATATACTTTATTATATTCTGGTGCTGGGTAAATGTACTAGTACATCGAAAATTATATAGATTAAGTGCTTGACTCTATATTATGTATAGACATTAGAATAGAATCAAAATGTGAGATGCAATCTCTAGCAAGGAGGATAAACATATGGTTATATTAGACAGACTTAATGAATCAAAAAATGCAACAGTAAGTGATATTGGCAGGCTGGGAAGCTATGATGTTGTAGTAGTGGGTGGTGGTATTGCCGGTGTTGGTGCAGCTCTGGCGGCATCTAAGAGAGGCTGTAAAACAATTATCATAGAAGCCTTGTCATCCATGGGAGGACTTGCAACTGCAGGCCTTATTAATATTCCGTTAAATACAATATCAGGACTTGGCGAAGAAATGATTGATGAGCTTGAGGAAGAAGGCGGCTACTGGCATAGAAATACTGATCCTGAAATCCACAAAAGAGTAATAGACAGTATGCTGAAAAAATATAATTGTGATATTCTTCTTGCTACACCTGTGGTTGAGGCGGTAACAGAAAATGATGTGATTAAGGGCGTAGTTGTTGCAACCAAGACAGGACTTTCGCTTATAGAAGGAAAGATTATAATAGACTGCAGCGGTGATTCTGACGCATCTTATTATGCAGGTGCTGAAACACTCATAGGAAGAGAGGAAGACGGAATGAGCCAGGCGGCTTCACTTGTCTTTTCAATGGGTGGAGTAGACTGGGATAAATATGTACACAGTGACCAGAAATTAAATGATCCCTGGTGGAAAATTCCGCTTAAGCAGGCGCTTAAAAATGGAGATATTCCTTACGAGATAGAAAATCATCTTGACTGGATGACACATTTTCCTAACAGACCACAGCACTGTGGAATGGATGAGGTAAGCATATGCATAGCTCATTCAAGAAATGCTTATCCGACAGATAATAAGGATCTTTCGCGTATGTATATTGAGGGACGCGAACAGGCTAAGATTATATCAGAATTTGTCAAGAAATACATACCGGGCTTTGAGAACAGCTTTCTTGTAAGCACAGCCCAGCTCGAGGGGGTAAGAGAGAGCAGAAGAACAGTAGGACAGTATGTATTGCAGGCTGCTGACCTTGCCGGAATGAAGAAATATGATGATGTTATAGCTACAAGTAATCAGGGCTTTGATATGCATGGCTTCAGCGGTCCGGGCTGTCAGGAATGGGCATATGTTGATATTGACGGTAAAAAGGAATGTGTAGTATGTAATGCCGGTGGCTTTAAGATGAGTACCTATAATCTGCCGGAGGGGGCAGTCCTGAAAAATTACAAAGGCCAGACTGCTGAAAATGCAGAATTTAAGTCAGACGATTTCTACGATATTCCCTACAGATGTCTTGTTGCAAAGGATATTAAAAACCTGTGCATGGCAGGCAGAAATCTTTCAGCAGATTTTCCGGCACAGTCAGGTGCAAGACTTATCATGACATGCTTTTCAATGGGAGAGGCAGCAGGAACTGCGGCTGCGATAGCCTTATACAATAATATATATCCGGCAGAGGTCGATTATAAGGAGCTTCAGAGAGCACTTGTTTCAACAGGTGTTGATATAGGGCAGACCAGAAGAAGGATAGCTTCAGTTGCTGATATGAAGGACTTTGAAGATGTCTATTATCTTAACGGTGTAGACAAGAATATGTATGCTAAGAAAAAGAATGCGAAGAAGGTTACACTGCGAAGATATGAGATAACTACAGCCTGTGTTCATTGCTTTACATGTGTTACAGCATGTCGCTTTGGTGCTATAGAGATGAGACAGGACAAGGCTTATATACATCAGGATAAATGTAAGGGCTGTGGAAACTGTTACAGGAACTGTGTGGCAGAGGCTATAGTCATTAAGGAATAGGAACTGTTCAGAGCCAGGCAAAATTTCATAAATCAGACATAGAATGCTTGCATTCCTATGGATGATTTTGAAATTTTATTTGGCGGATACGCCTCACCTCCAGAATGCGAAGCGTTCTGGAGGCTGGCTCTGAACAGCTACAGGAATAGAAATATTCAGAGCAGTTAGAAGACATATTAAAAAGAATATTAATGCAGGTTAAAAGGAACAGCCTTAAGGGAGACTTTAAAGCTGTTCCTTTAATTATGATTTAATTACGGTTTCAACTATAGCTTTAACCTTTTCCATACAATCCTGAAGCATATGTACTGGGCAAGGAATGTAACAGCCCACGACACAGGATATGATATATAAAGACATATAAGCGAAGGTGCTATTGCAAATACTGTGAACAGCCAGAGTATTCTTACCCCGCTTACACCGATAACTGACATAATCATTGACGGAACAGTTATGCCAATTCCACTTAACACGCCATTGGTGATTTCCATAAATCCGCATAGTGCATATGGAAGACACACATAGGCAAGCCGCAGTAAGCCTATGGATATGGCAGCAGTATCTGTTGTATAGATATTAAGAAGCTGGTATCCGAATACATTTACAATTATTCCAAGCAGCGTTCCAGTCAGTGCCGCATATATCATACAGAAGCGGAAGGAACGGATAATACGGGCTTTATTGCCGGCACCGTAATTCTGGCCGGCAACTGTTATAAGAGCCTGATTGATGGACTTAATTGCGGCATATATCATATTTTCAATACTGACTGCGGCAGCATTACCGGCAACAACAATGGCACCAAAGGAATTGATGGAGGTCTGTATAAGAACATTTGACACAGGCATGGCAATGCTCTGGAGTCCGATAGGAATACCGATTTTTAAAATCTGTCTGCAGGACGCTGCGTCAGGCTTTAGGCAGGAAATACGAAGCTGGTACATTCCCGGTTCTCTCATCAGTCTTATTATAACAAGTAATCCGGACAGATATTGCGAAATAGCAGTTGCAACAGCTACGCCGGCAACATCCATGTTAAATACTATAACGAGTAAAAGATTAATCACAACATTTACAAAGCCGCAGATTATAAGGTAATACAACGGATGCCTGGAATCTCCCACTGCCCTTAGGATGGAGCTTCCAAAGGTATATATCATAAAGCCCGGCATACATAGAAAGTATATTGTAAGATACAGGCTTGAAAGGTTAATAACCTCATCAGGTGAGTCCATAAGAATGAGCAGTCTTTTGGATAAAAATATGCCTACAAATATAAGAATAATGCCGAAAAACAAAGCCATGATTATAGCAGTGTGAACGCCCTTTCTTACTTTGTCTGCATTTTTAGCGCCGTAATGCTGTGCGATAATTACTCCTGCGCCGACTGATATTCCGTTGAACAGACTTATAATAAGCGAAATAAGAGAGGTTGTAGAACCGACTGCCGCAAGGGAATTACTGCCACAGAACCGTCCGACAACTATCATGTCGGTGGCATTAAAAAGTAACTGTATTATGTTGGATACGATAATCGGTATTGTAAATACAAATATTTTCTTAATTAAAGAACCACTCGTGAAGTCTGTTTCTTTTCTATTCATAATAATCCTCCAATCTTGTCGGCTTTTCAAGACATCTCAAGTTTGTGCGCAGGCGCAAATCTTGTGTGTGAAAAATCTTTGATTTTTCACACTACTATTCCGCAGGCACAAAGTGCCGGAGGAATCGCGGGCCAAATGTCAGATTAGGCTCTGCGATAAAAACTATATCCTCCTGACTGGCGAACTGCCGGAATTACGATAAATGTATTGTAAACTCTGTAAGAACTATAAAGTCAAACAGATAATATAGTTCTTAATAATATAAAGTCCATGATTAATATAATGAATAATCCCTGATAAATAATTAACTATATAAGCTGTTCGCGCTAAATGCTTGACTCTGTCACACATATAGAGTTTACATTTAACGCAAATTAAAGCACATCAGATGCGGAAGGAGGAAGCATTATGAGAATAGAGAAACATCCCATAATTGATGATTTTCAGAAAGGCAGAAAGATAGCTTTTTATTACAATGGACAGCTTCTGTATGGAATGGAAGGAGAACCGATAGCTATTGCGTTAAAAAATAACGGCATTATAGTTACAAGATATACTAATAAAAATAATGAACCGAGAGGAATGTATTGTGCCATAGGAAGATGCACAGACTGCTCAATGATAGTAGATGGACAGCCTAATGTGAGAACCTGTGTTACACCTCTGCAGGAAAATATGCATGTAGAAACACAGTACGGACTTGGCAATAAGATTAATCATTAAAATGTGAGGAGAACAGGTATGAAAAGATATGATGTGATAGTAGTAGGTGCTGGTCCTGCCGGATTATCAGCATCCATAGAATGTGCCTCCAGAGGAATGAGGGTAGGCTTATTCGATGAAAATAACAGACCGGGCGGACAGTTGTTTAAGCAGATACATAAATTCTTTGGTTCTAAGGAACATCATGCCAAGATGAGAGGCTTTAAAATCGGTATTGAATTACTCGATGAAGCTAAAAAGGCGGGCGTAGACATACATCTTAGCTCAATTGTTACAGGAATATTCTATCCGATGAAAGAAATAGCTGTTTCTGAGGATGGAGAAATAAAGGATTACAGGGCAGATTCTATAATCGTTGCAACAGGTGCGAATGAAAATACACTGCCTTTCAAGGGCTGGACATTGCCGGGAGTCATGGGTGCAGGAGCTGCACAGACAATGATGAATCTTCATGGAACACTTCCGGGCAAGCGTATACTTATGGTTGGTTCAGGCAATGTCGGACTTGTTGTAGGTTATCAGCTATTACAGGCTGGCTGTGAGGTTACAGAGGTAATAGATGCCCTGCCTAAGATTGGCGGATATGGAGTACATGCTGCAAAGCTTGCAAGGACAGGCGTACCCTTCAGGCTCGGATATACAATAGTAAGAGCAGAGGGAACAGACCATGTAGAGAGGGCAGTCATAGCAAAGGTTGATGAACATTTCCAGATTATTGAAGGAACAGAAGAGACTATAGATGTAGACACTATATGCATAGCTGTCGGACTTACTCCTATGTCAAAGCTTCTTGCCATGACAGGCTGTGAGACAGTCAATATGGGTGGAACTGTTCCTAAGACTAATGAATATGGCGAGACTTCAATAGAAGGTCTTTATGCAGCAGGAGATGTTGCCGGAATAGAGGAGGCAAGCTCAGCCATGGTTACAGGCCGCATATCAGCTATAGCTGCGGCGTATGATTCAGGATTTATTGATGAGGAAACCTTTAAAAATGAATATGAAAAATTCTGCGAAATGCTTTCAAAGCTAAGACAGGGAATGTTTTCTAAGGCTATGAGAGGTAAGAAAATAACCGCTACACAGGAAGGATATCCGATATCTGAAAATCTGTTGAAAAAAGGTTATCTGCTTGATGAGGAAGTGTTTAACTATCCGGGTGTAAAGCATATCAAGGGCATACATCCTGTTATAGAGTGTACCCAGAATATACCCTGTAATCCATGTCAGGAGGCCTGCCATTTTGGATGTATCAAGGTCGGACAAAGAATCACAGACCTTCCGGATGTGGCAGCAGCTTCAGACTGCAGGAATTGTGGCAACTGTGTGGCTTCATGTCCGGGACAGGCAATATTCTTAGTTAATGATGATTATGATGAAGAATCTGCAACTGTTACACTTCCATATGAATTCCTGCCATTACCTGAGGAAGGTACTATTGGAAAAGCACTTGACAGAAGCGGCAGGGAAGTGTGTGAGGCACAGGTTATATCGGTTGTCACAAGACCGGCATATGACCATACGAATCTTCTTACAATAAAGGTTCCTAAGGAAATGAGCATGAAAGCAAGATTTTTTAAATTGTCTTAGCAAATGAGTTGTTAGTGCAGGATTGGAGGATAACTATGCAGAAAGGATTGGAACGCAGGATTTTACCTGATTTTAAACCAGAGCCTGATGATGATATGATTATATGCAGATGTGAGGAAATCACTAAGGGCGAAATAAGACAGGCTGTACATATGGGAATGTGGACTATGACAGAGATGAAGAAATATATAAGACCGGGAATGGGTCTGTGTCAGGGAATGTCCTGTGGAAAGCATGTGAAGAATATTATTGCAAAGGAACTAGGAATATCTCCGGCTGAATTGATTGATATTACGCCGCGTCCGCCAATGAGAGCAATAGAGATGGGAATACTTGGAAATGAGGTGAAGTCAGATGAGTAATTATACAGCAGATGTAATTGTTATAGGTTCAGGTATTTCCGGAGCTTCAGCAGCGTATTACTGCCAGAAGAGAGGCTTGTCGGCAATATGTCTTGAGGAGACACTTATAGGAGATGGACAGTCAAGCCGTAATGGTGGCTTCGTAAGACAGAGTGGAAGAGGAGACTGGGATTATCCGTTATCAACACTTGCTGTTGATATATGGAAGGGCATGAAGGAGGAGCTTGGAGTAGATCCGGAATACAGACAGCTTGGATATCTTATATATGCATTTACCGAGGCACAGGAAAAGAAGCTCCGCGACAGAATTGTAATGGCAGCCAAATATGGTGTTAATATGGAATATGTAAAGAAAGAGGATATCAAAAAGTACAATCCATATACATCAGATATGCCTGTATGTGCGGGTTATACCGACACAGACGGAGTTGCCAATCCACTTAAGGCACCGCTTGCATTTTATAAAAGAGGCCGAGAGATTGGTGTAAGATATTTTACGGATGAGAAGGTCATAAAGCTAAAGACTGTTAAGGGAAGAATCCGTAAGGTATATGGTTCAAGTGGAAATGTGTATGAAGCTGATAATGTTATTGTGGCAGCAGGTACAGGAAGCCAGAATATACTAAAGACTATTGGAATAGACATGCCGGCATTATATTCAACTCAGGATGTAATTGTAACTGAAAAAGCACCGCATATGTTTGACCACACTGTAGGCGCAATTGACGGCTTCTATGGAAGTCAGACGGTTGATGGAACATTTGTATTCGGACACAACCATTCGTATAACAGATTCAGGGCACCGGGCTTATACAACAAATCCTGCCAGTATAATATTGCTTATGTATGTGATACAATAGGACAGTATTTTCCGGCACTTAAAAAGCTCAAGGTTATGAGGTCCTGGAATGGTGTTACAGATGCTTCACCGGATGGAAAGCCTGTGCTTGGAGAATTCAAGGAGCTGCCTGGCTTATATACATTTATGAATTCAAGCGGAACCTCCTTCTGCTTAGGACCTGGTGTTGGTTATGTGCTTGCGCAGATGGTTGCAGGTGAGAAGCCGGCTGTAGATGTATCAGCACTTTCACCGGACAGATTCACATACTCTAAGGACTGCCTGCTTCCGTATTAGGGCTGCATGTCAGACATGTAAATGTATGAAAGAAACGAGGTTTTGTATGGAAAGCTTTAATATGTATATACCTACACATCTTATATTCGGTGCAGGGGCTCTTAATAAGCTTGGTGAACAGGCTTTGCCGGGAAAGAAAGCAATGATAGTAATATCATGCGGCAGGTCAACAAGGGCTAACGGATATCTTGACAGGACAGTGGAACAACTGGAAAAAGCAGGAGTCGAGAGCATTATATATGATAAGGTACAGCCTAATCCGACTAAGAATAATGTCATGGAGGGCGCTGCTATGGCTAAGGCAGCAGGAGTTGATTTTCTGGTAGCGCTTGGTGGAGGCAGTGTAATAGACGCTTCTAAGGGCATAGCAATTATGTGCTCTAATCCGGGAGACCTGTGGGATTATGTGAAGACCGGAACAGGAAAAGGATATCCGATAAAAAATAAGCCTATTCCTTTAGTCGCAATAAGCACCACATCAGGTACAGGCTCAGAGGTGGATTCAGGTGGTGTAATTACCAATGAAGATACGCATGAAAAGACAGGAACCGGTTCACCGGATGGATTTCCATATCTTGCTATAGAGGATGTAGAGCTTATGATGACAGTTCCGCCTGCATATACTGCATATCAGGGCTTTGATGCGCTAACACACAGCATGGAGGGCTATATAACAAATGTGGCAAATTACATGAGTGATATGTATGCGATAACTGCCATAGAAAATGTGTCACATTACCTTGTGCGGGCAATAAAGGATGACAGTGACATGGAGGCAAGGGAGCATGTGGCATTTGGCAATGTGCTTTCGGGAATGGTGATGTGTGTAGGCTCGACTTCCAGCCAGCATGCCATGGAACATGCAATGTCTGCGTATCATCCGAAGCTGCCGCATGGCGCCGGACTTATAATGCTTAGCCGTTCTTATTTTAAGCATTTTATAGACATACATGCATGTGATGACAGATTTATAAGGATGGCTAAAGCAATGGGCATGGAGTCAGCAGCAAATGCTTATGATTTCCTTACAGTTCTTGATAAGTTCTTATACGACTGCGGAGTTGGTGAGCTTAAGATGTCAGATTATGGCATTACACCTGATGAATTCGATAAGATGGCAGATAATGCAATGGGACCTATGGGCTTTAAATTCGACAAGGACAGGGTCAGGCTGACTAAGCAGGAAGTAATCGATATATATGCGGCTGCGTATAAATAATTGTAACTGTTCAGAGCCAGCCTCCAGAATGCTTCGCATTCTGTCGGTGTGGCGTATCCGCTAAATAAAATTTTAAAATCAT
>CAVKBP010000075.1:0-11655 GCA_963654395.1 Ruminococcus sp. CAG:382 | reverse complement strand
ATGCAAGCATTCCATGTCTGATTTTTGAAATTTTGCTTGGCTCTGAACAGTTACTTTTATCCGCTGTCCAAAGCCATACAATGGCTCTGGTACAGCGACATCACATTAGTTATGATTGTATCATATATCAAGACATTTTCACAGAGATTTAATTAATACTTTCCCGGACCTCCTCCGTAATGGTTTCACCGCCCTGCCTGCTCCATTCTTCTACAAATGTATCAAAGTAAGAAATATCCTCTTCACCGCTTATAATCTTTAAGTACGCTTCCTTTTCTTTATCCTTGAGCCTCCACCAGCGGCTCTTCATAGTGTCCGTAGTCTTGAAATAAAGCGAATCCACCACCTTAATATTATCCTGTGTGATAAGGCTGCACGCCTTAATTCTTGACATATATGCCGCCCACTGGGTGCTTGTGCTTTCACTGTTCTTAATATAAGCGCTGCATGCGTCATAATATGAGCGCTCCAGAAGCTCCAGACTGTCCGGATTCTTTCTTCCTGAAAGTGACGCGCTTATATTTCTGTAGCATATCGAAAGTGCATTGTTATAATCCACATTTATTGATAAAGGTCTTGCCGTAGGCTCAACATTTAACTGGTAATACTGTGCAAATTCTTCTGAATCCGTACAGTCATACCTCGCCTTATCGAACATCACGCTTATCATCTTTGCCGCAATCTCGGGATGTTCGTAGCCCTTTCTTACGACAACATATTTGTAACAGGGATTCTGGCTGTGGTAGCTTGTTGTTCCGTCTGAAGCTGTCGCTATCAGGTACGGCTGCCAGTCAGCATCCGGATTCTTACTCACCGCATTGACAAGCGGATTATTAGGTGCCCACCATGGACCAAAAAACGAACCGCACAGCCCATTCTCTATAAGCTCACATATATTCGTTGATGTGCGCAAAAGAAAGTCATTGTCTATAACACCCTCACTGTACAGCGTGCTTATATATGACAGCGCTTCCTTGGCCTCCTGTGTAACCGAGCCATATACAATCTGTCCGTCATCATCCATTATCCACTGCTTTGGATATGCCCCGAAGCATGCAAATACTATATCGAGCAGAAATTCACTGCTGTAGCCGCATTCTCCCGTCACATCCGTATCTACTGCAAGCCCGATTGTATTAGGCTTTCCTGTCGCATCTGTGCCATTGTTACCCGGGTCCTCTGATATAAAATGCTTCACGATATCAACAACATCATCCATTGTGCGCGGCTCTGAAAGTCCCAGCTTATCCATCCAGTCCTTTCTTAACCATACAAGATTCGGTCCGTCGGTTATATTAGTCTCCGGCAGAGCCATAATCTTCCCATCATAAGTGACCATATCCTTAAGCGAATCGCCATAGCTGTCATACATTCTCTTAACCCTGTCACTTATGCAGTTATTGCAGCTTTCCGTAAGGTCTTCTATAAGCCCCGCCTCCGCTAACTGCTCGACCTCATCCTGACTCGACACAATCATTATATCCGGCAGGCTTCCCATAGAGATTGCCATTGAAACATTGGTATCATACTGGCTGTCATCAGCCTCAAATGCGTCAACATTCTGCACATTTATAACAGACTTAATGTACCGGGTATATGCATTGTCCGTATATGTATCATTGTCCGGCATATTGGAGTTATTAAAGCTTGTCATCTTTCCAAGCGTGTATTCTATAGTCTCAGGATACGCACCGAATGGCGTTGTCCTCGCTTCTTCCATTCTTTCATTAAATTCCTTACTGTCATCAGACGCAGAAGCAGCCGGGCTTTCACACCCGGCTAATATAAGCATTATCGCTGCAGCACCCAGTGCCGCACATTTTTTAAATGTTTTAAATGTATTCTTTAATCCACTCATAGCATTAACCCTTCACTGCACCTGACATGCTCTCATTATAACATCTTTGCATTACCATAAACAAGGCTGCTATAGGAATTGATATAAGTACTGCTCCTGCTGCAAATCTTGTGTACCATACATCAACATATTCCTTTTCAAGCATCTGCCATAAGCCGATTGCAACCGTGTAATACTTCGCATTTGCCCTGCATATTACTCTTGCAAATATGAAATCAACCCATGGTGCTATGAAGGATGTAAGTATCGTATACACTATTATAGGCTTGCTTAGTGGTATTGTAATCTTAGTAAATACCTGCCACTTTGTTGCTCCGTCTATCATTGTAGCCTCATCTATCGTCTTAGGGATTGTATCAAAAAAGCCCTTGGCAATATAAAACTGTATTCCCGACGATGCGGAATATACAAGCACAAGCGCAACTCTTATCATTGCTCCCTCTGAAAGACCTACTGCCTTAAGTATGTAATACACAGCAACCATTGCCATGAATGCCGGGAAAAGTCCTAGAATCATTGCAATATTCATCATTGCCTTTCTCATCCTGAACTTAAGCCTTGACATGCAGTATGCCACTGACAGCACGAAAAATGTTGATATTATGCATGAGAATATGGCTACAATTAGTGTATTAGTAAACATTCTCGGAAAATTAAGTATTCCTGTATCTGTGAACAGCTTCGTATAATTATCAAGCGAATACTGCTTTGGGAAGAAGGAGCTTGTATAAGCGCCCTTCTGTGCCCTGAAGCTTGTGAGGATTATCCAGAGAAGCGGACTCACCCACAATATTGCCAGTATTGTAAGCACTGTATGTGCCAGTATATTATTAATGGTCTTTTTCTTTTTCACTGGAATCCCTCCTCATCCTTATATGATTTCGTCCTTCTATATACAAGAAGTGAACCAATTGCCAGGAATACGAATGTCATAATACCGATAACAGCGCCAAGATTATAATACTGGTAATCTATTGTCATCTTGTACAGCCATGTTACCAGAAGGTCTGTCTTTCCCGCTGTTGCACCTGCCAGAACAGGATCGCCCTTAGTCAGCAGATAGACAATGTTAAAGTTGTTGATATTAGCTGTAAATGTAGTGATAAGATATGGTGTTGTAACGAATAACATATATGGCATTGTTATCTTTACGAACTTTACAAATCCATTGGCACCATCTACATCTGCTGCCTCATACAGCTCCATAGGTATATTCTGTAATATACCTGTAACCTGCAGAATCGTATATGGAATACCTATCCACAGATTTACCACGATTACTGTGATTCTTGCCCAAGTCGCATTAGTAAAGAATGGCAGTGATTTGCTTATCCAGCCTGCATTCTTTAAAACAACATTTACAATTCCATCCTGTGCTAACATGCTTCTGATAATCAGAAGTGATACGAACTGTGGAATTGCGATTGAGAGTATGAATATAAATCTCCAGAAGGATTTGAATTTCGTACCCTTTCTGTTGATAAGCAGTGCAACAAGTATTCCGAATATGTAATTGAGAAATGTTGCAAATACTGCCCACACTATAGTCCAGCCAAATACTGACCAGAAGGACTGGCCTATCATGCTTCCCGAATCGAATATCTGCTTGAAGTTCTCAAGCCCTACCCAGTCGAAAAGCACCAGATGACTGTCAACCTTACTATAGTTAGTGAATGCCATGCTTATCATGAAAACAAGCGGAAGTATTGTGAATATAAGCACACCTGCCACTGGAAGAGTAAGAAGCAGCTTATGAAGATTTTCATTAAACAGCGACTTGATATCCTCTGCAAATGTATTGACATGCTTCCCCTTTTCCTTTAACAGCTCCAGCTTATATGAGCTTTTAACCGCGCTTGCTGCGACTATTATGTAAGCTATTATTATAAATATCGTTGCTATTCCATACAGAAGTATCAGAAGCGAATTATCGCCTGCAACATATTCATATATTCCAAGCTTCTCATTCCAGACCTCCTGCTGCTGCCTGCTTCCAAGCCCCGGAAGCATCGCAAGGCAGTTAATTCCTTCCATAATCATAAAGCATATAAAGGCTGCTTCCATAGCAATATATATAATTCCCTTTATAATCTGCCCTCCGACAAGATTACCAAGTCCCGGAATCAGAATGCTTAACCTTGTAAATATATTTCCTTTTCTAAATGATTCAGTGAACTTAACTGCCATCACGCGACACTCCTTTCAGCTTTTAATCCATATCATTTTAAATCTTACTTTGCGATTGATGTATTAATCTGCTTATAGAAATCCTGTGTCTTAGCTGCTGCGTTGTCTGCAGTTATCTCACCATTTACAATAGACTTAGCAAAGTTCTGTGCTGGTGTCCAGTAATCATTCATTCCTGTTACTGTTGGCTGTATTACTGATGTATTGTTAAAGGTGTCATTCTGTGCAGTTACGAGTGCGTCGTTCTTTACTGCATCTGTTGCAAGAAGCTCTGTGTTGCAAGGAATAACTCCTCTTAACTCATAGTGCTTTAACTGTGCTTCCTTACCACCAAGGTATTTAGCAAGTGCAACTGCTACCTGCTGGTACTTGCAGTTAGGATTTACAGCGATTGCCTTAGAACCTGCAAATGCTAACATCTGCTTGTCTGTTCCGCCAATCTTAACTGTAGGAAGTGAAACTGCACCAAAGTTGTCGCCTAAGATTTCCTTAACGCTCTTGTAATCCCATGAGCCTGAGAAGTAAGCACCAACTGAACCATCTCTTAAGCCTGCGATACCAACACCCTGAAGGTCATTGACAAAGTTAGGATTGTTTACAAGTGAAACCATTGCCTGTGTAGCCTGTGTTCCCTTATCTCCTGAGATATCAATGCCTGCTGAGTTATCCTTTCCGTCCTTTCCGAAATATGTACATCCGTTAGCAAGGAAGAAGGATGACATATACCAGCCCTCTGTAATATTGAAGGCTACCTTATCTTTCTCAAGCATTTTGTCCAGACTCTTCACATCACTTTCTGTGAATTTACTCTTGTCGTAGTACATAAACCATGTATTAGTTGTGAATGGTACTCCGTAAACTGCACCGTCAACTGATACTGAATCTACAATTGCTTCTGAGTTAGTCTGCTTAACATAATCTGCTGTCTCGCCACCAAGCTTTGCAATTGCATTGGCATCAATAAGCGTCTGTAGCTGGTCGTTGGCAAAGAAATACACATCTCCTGAATTTTCCGGATCCTGTGGAACTGTCTTTCCTGCGTCCTGCTCTGAGCATACGCCATACTCAAATGTCAGATCCCAGTCAGGATGCTCTGAGTTGAACTGCTCACACATTGTCTGTAACCATCTGCCGTTCTCGTCGGCCTGGTCTTCCGCGCTTCCCCATACCTTGATTGTTGCTGTGATTTTCTCATCACCTGATGCTGTGCTGCTGGTTTTAGCACTTCCACAGCCTACGAAGAGCGAACCACACATTGTTGCTGCCATTGCCGCAGCAGCGAATCTTTTAAACCTCATAAAAACCCTCCTTAATGGTTATCGGGGCAGCTTTCTGCTGTCCGTTTCTGATAATCTAATTATATTAAGGAGGGGGTGGGATTAAAATATAAGATATTTTAGAAACATATCAGTTTTTTGTGTTGTGTGGTTTTGCGGGGAATTTTATTGTTATTGTTGTGCCTGCGCCTAGTGTGCTTCGCACTTCCAAGTGGTATTGCTCGCCGTAATAGAGTCTTATTCTTTCGTTTACATTTCGGGCGCCGTAGCCTTTTGACTGGGCGGTCAGGAAGTTTTCGGCGGTTTCTTTGTCCATTCCTATGCCGTTGTCGGTAAGTTCTATGTATACCAGTTGTGTGCCATTGGTATCTGGCTGTAGTTGTGCATTTATGGTTATTTTTCCTTTTCTGTCTGTCAGGAGATCTATGCCGTGGTCTATGGAGTTCTCTACTAAGGGCTGGAGTATGAGATTTAGGGATTCGCAGGACAGTACTTCTTCTGATACATTTATTATTACATCGAAGGAGTTGTCGTGCATTATCTGCTGGATTTTCAGGTAGGACTGCATGTTGCTTAGCTCCTGCTCGAAGCTTAGTGTGTTCCTGCCCTTATTGAGTGATGTACGGTAGTAGTTGGACAGTGCAAGTGTTATCTCGCTTATGTCCTCCTGCTCGTATTCTATTGCTTTCCAGTTGATAAGTGACAGGGAATTGTAGAGGAAATGCGGATTTATCTGTGCCCTTAAGGCGCGCATTTCTGATTCCTTCTGGCTTAGCTGTCCCTCGTATACCTGCGTGATGAGGTTTTTTATCTGCCTTGTCATGCTGTTAAAGCTGTGGATAAGATCCCCGATTTCATCCTTGTCCTGTGTATTGATTACCGCATCAAAATCTCCATTTTCTACCTTTTCCATGCTGTTTTTCAGTTCGTTAATTCTTCTTGTAACGAAATCTGATGCGAACACACTCGCTGTTGCTGCGCCTGCAACTGTAACTATAAGTGCAACCGCAATCATGGCGATTATTGAATTGGCTGACCGTAGCACCAAAGTTCTAGGCTCATAGACATATACTGTCCATCCGGTTGCCGGACTTTCTTGCTTTACTATTGAATAGCCCTCCATATTCACACATGCATTGTCGTCCCATTCTGCCTTGTCAGTTAATGACAACAGCTTATCACTGCTTAATCTGTATCTGGTATTGCCATTACCAAATGTATCACTGCTGCATATAACCCTGCCGTCCGCGTCAACTACCACCATTCCGCAATCCTGCTCAAGCCCTCCGGTAAATGAATTCATAACACTGTCATAGTCAACATCTATGTAGATGATTCCAAGTATACCAAGCTGGTCGAGCGTAGACATTTTTCTTGCTGAAACAAGTGTCTTATTCTGCTCATCCACAAACCACTGTATCTTCGTTGTCTCAATTGCTGCCTGATAGAAGGGCTCATTTTCAATCTCTTCAATCGGTGCGATTGTCGTGTCATGCTTAATCTTCTTGTCTACATATATCGTCACTCTGTTGATATCGTCGTGGAAATATTTAAGCGATGACAGCATCGGATCAAATGTAGTGACAATCTGGCTGTACATCTCATATGTACTCTTGTAATCATATGAGAGTACTCCCGACAGCGTATCATTAAATGTTATATAATTAGACAGATTGTCATACACCTCAATCTGTCCGTCTGCTGTCGTCACTGACTGTTCTAATGCTCCCTTGACGCTCTTTAAATCCCTGTCCATCAGTATATTTCTCATCTGTCCGTACGCAAAGAGAAAAAGCACAATCAGGGGGATAAGTCCAGTCACCACATATATGATAGCAAGCTTGTTCTTCAGGCTTATGTCATTGATTTTCTGCTTAAATTTTTTCAACTCAACTCTCCCTGATCCCTGAATTTCTGTGGACTCACACCAAAGTATTCCCTGAAGCTCTGTACGAAATAAGAAACATTAGGATAACCGACCTGCTCACTTATATTCACAATCTTCATATTCGTGTCAGTAAGCAGCTCCTTCGCTTTCTCCATTCTGTACTGCTTAATATATTTGCTGAGATTCTGTCCTGTCTCTTTCTTAAAAAGCGAACTCAGATAACTTGGTGCAAGATAAACCATGTCAGCAAGCTGCTGTGCGCCAAGCTCCTCGCCATAATGATTATGTATATAGTCCTTTACCGTCTCAATCTCCCTGTGTGATGCCACCGGCTCCTTTCCGAAGCTCTTCTCTAGCTGGTCGATATTATTATTCACGATTTCCATTATGCAGGAGAAATCCTCCGACTTATACAGCCTGTCAATCTCCCTGCCGAATTCCATCTCGTCAGCACCCGGAATATTATCATAGAAATCCTTAAGCAGATTGGAGAATACGAACTTGATATATATGTGTGAGAAATTCGACTGCCCTCTGTATTTCTTGCACAGCGCATCAAAATGTATCCGTAAAAATGTGATATCCTTCATCCTGATATCCTGCTTCATCTGCTTCATAAGTGCATCGTCATCAATCTGCACAAGCACCGGAGTATCCTCACTTATGCTGTCAGAAAAAATGTATCTTCCAGTCTCATAGAATTTATTATCCATCAGCGTGTCAACTGCATCCATCACCTGTGGCAGCTCATGGTAATCATTGAAAAAATCGGACATTGCAATATACATATATTGTCCTGTCTTTTTATATATGTAGTCATGAAGCTGTGTAAACATTTCTTCCATATTCTTCATGACATTGCCATCTGCTGCCAGCGTCTTGTCAGAAAATATGATAACTGACTGTAACGGATTAAGGTTAAGATACTGATAATCAAGCTCTCCTGTTATCTCCTTAAATATATCTTCACCCGCATCATATTTTCCAAAGAAATCTGTGTTGAATTCTATAAGTGCAAGCCTGTTGTACCCTGCCAGAAAATCTGCATCGTCAAGTATTCCTTCTGCATCCCCGGAATTAAGCAGCGTATACATATAGTACTGCTTTATGAAATGTGCCTGCCTGTTATAGTCCTCATCCTTCTTATGCTCCTCGTCAAGCTCCGTTATTACGCCTGTAATTGTTGCACCAAATTCTGCCGGATCAACAGGCTTTAATATATAATCCTTGACACCCAGCTTAACCGCAAGCTTGGCATACTCGAACTCATTGTAGCCTGAAAATATTATCGTCTTTAAGCTGATGTTATTCTGTACTACATTTTTAATAAGCTCTATTCCGTCCATAAATGGCATCTTCACATCCGTAAGCAGTATATCTATATGTCCAAGACCTGTATTCTTATCAGATGTCAGATATTCCAGTGCCTGCTTTCCGTTACATGCCTCAACAATGCCAACCTCAATTCCCATTCTTTTAAGAAGCATTCTTATTCCGCTTCTTTCAATCTTTTCATCATCCACTATAAGTATGTTATACATAAGACTACCCCGAAACCTTATCATTCACGAACTTTCGCTCTTACAATGATTATAGCTTCCGGGGCAGTTATTATCAACTTATTTGTTTAGCAGCTATTTACAGCTTCCAGATATCGTTTCTGTTCACTCGTGCCTCGTTCCAGTAACGATTCGCAGACTCATTCTAAGTTTTTGCTCCGCAAAAGGAGTCTGCTCACTCCTGAATCACTTTCTTACGCAGTAAAACAGCAAGTGTTTTACTGCTGAGGGAACAGTAACCAGATATCCTCATTATACTGGCGGATTGTTCTGTCTGATGAGAAAAATCCCGCATTTGCAATATTAACAAGCATTTTCGCAGCCCATGCATATCTGTCCTCATAATCTGCCAGAGCCTTCTCTTTAGTCTCTATATAGCTTCGCAGGTCAAGCAATGCCATGAACCAGTCCTTTCCTACGATTTCGTTATACAGCCTGTTGAGGTTCTGTGAATCACCAGCCTGAAGCATGGCATCTGATATAATAAAGTCCACACATTTTTTAATAAGTGCGTCCTCCTCATAGAGCTTTCTGGCGTTATAATCACATTTTTCATAATGAGCTATAACCTCATCGCTGGATGCGCCAAATGTATAGATATTATCACTTCCCACAAGCTCCGCAATCTCAACATTGGCACCGTCCATTGTTCCAAGTGTCACAGCGCCGTTGAGCATGAATTTCATATTGCCTGTTCCTGACGCTTCCTTAGAGGCAAGCGATATCTGCTCTGATATATCACATGCCGGTATAAGCTTTTCTGCCAGCGTTACATTATAATTCTCGACAAGCACGACCTTAAGATAATGGCTTACATCCTTGTCTGCTTCAATAACCTTGCCCAGTGTGAGTATCAGATGAATTATATCCTTTGCAATTATATATGCCGGAGCAGCCTTTGCGCCAAATATTACTGTAACCGGAGTCTTCGGAATGTTGCCTGCTTTTATGTCAAAATATTTATATATTATATACAGTGCATTCATCTGCTGTCTCTTATATTCATGCAGACGCTTTATCTGTATATCATATATTGACTGTGGGTTAAGCTCTATTCCCTGTGTCTTCTTAAGATATTCTGCCAGTTTTTTCTTGTTGTCTGTCTTAATTCCCAGAAGGTTATCATAGACATTTTTATCACCAGCAGCTTTAAGCAGGTCTTTTAACTTATCCGCATCCTGTCTGTATTCACTTCCAATAAGCGTCTCGATATATTTTGCAAGCTCATTATTGCAGTGGATAAGCCATCTTCTAAATGTGATTCCATTAGTTTTGTTGTTGAATTTCTCAGGATATATCCTGTAGAAATTGTTAAGCTCGCTATTCTCTAATATCTCTGTGTGCAGCTTTGCAACGCCGTTGACGCTCATTCCATAATGGATATCAATGTGTGCCATGTGGACAAGATTATTCTCATCAATTATATATACTGATTTATCTGTGTACTTCTCACGCACTCTCCTGTCAAGCTCTCTTATAATCGGCATAAGCTGCGGCACAACCTTTTCAAGATAGTCTACAGGC
This sequence comes from Ruminococcus sp. CAG:382, assembly GCA_963654395.1. Lineage (GTDB taxonomy): Bacteria > Bacillota > Clostridia > Lachnospirales > Lachnospiraceae > Lachnospira. Next base: position 1,362 of record CAVKBP010000075.1, on the reverse strand, counting down.
CACTTTTCAAGCGCTTCGGCAAGAATTGTGTGATTAGTATACGCACAGCTTTCTGACACGATTTCAATTGCTTCATCCATTGTTATCGGACTTCCGTCTATATCACCATTTTCAGTAAGAAGTCTTATAAGCTCCGGAATCACCATTGTCGGGTGCGTATCATTAATCTGGATTACCGCAAGCTCTGGCAGGTTCTTAAATGTTTTCCCTGTGCCAGCACATTTATACTTACACTCATCTAATATAAGCCTTGCGCCGTTGCTTACCATGAAATACTGCTGATAGATTCTAAGAAGTCTTCCCTTTTCGTCGCTGTCATCAGGATAGAGGAACAGTGTAAGGTTCTTCGCAATGTCTTCCTTATCAAAGTCTATTCCATCACCCTTTACGATTCCCTCATCAACTGTCTCCACATCAAACAAATGCAACTTATTCGTTCTCTTCCCGCCATATACATTGATGTCATACATTCTTGAAACGACGCTCATTCCACCAAAGTCTATTGTGTATGTCACATCTGTCGGAACAAGCCAGCTATCCCTGCCTATCCATGGATTAGGCACTTCCTTCTGCTTTCCGTTCTCGAATACCTGCTTAAAAAGTCCAAGATGATAATTAAGCCCGATTCCATCACCATTGAGTCCAAGATTGGCAATCGAGTCAAGGAAGCATGCTGCAAGCCTTCCAAGTCCGCCATTGCCTAAAGACGGCTCTGCCTCCAGCTCTTCTATATCCGCAAGCTCCTTTCCTGCCTTACTAAGCTTTTCCTTAACCTCATCATAGATTCCAAGATTGATAAGATTATTGGATAAAAGCTTTCCTATAAGAAACTCTGCAGAAATGTAGTAAACCTTTTTACCGTTATCTTTCACAATTCTATCATTGCCTTTTTCTGTTACGAGCTTCATAAGTGCATGGAAGCACTCCTCATTGCTGCATAAGCGCAGCTCTTTTCCATAATTTTCCAGACATATTGTATTAAGCATTCCGTTGCCCTCCGTTTATATTTTATGCTTTTTCCTTATTATAGTATTGCCTGAAAATATCTCTTGCTTTATAATATGATAAACTTGTACTATTCTATCATCATTAGGGAATGGAGATTTGTGACGCAGGCATCACAAATAGCTTTTATCGCGAGCCAAATCTGACATTTGGCTTGCGATTCCTCCGGTACTTTGTGCCTGCGGAATGGAGCTGTATTATAAAAATCAAGGATTTTTCACACGCAAGTGAGATGCCTTGAAAATCAGACAGGAATGGAGATTACTATGAATATCGAAGATTATGAACCACTGAAGGAAACCAAATCACATTTTGACTCGGATTTTTTATACAATACCTACCTGTGCTCTATCCCTC
>CAVKBP010000074.1:0-11781 GCA_963654395.1 Ruminococcus sp. CAG:382 | reverse complement strand
GGCTCGCGATTCCTCCGGCACTTTGTGCCTGCGGAATGGAGGAATATTATGGCAGATAGAATAGCGGAGCATCCAATTCTGGGCGTTCAGGAAAAGGGAGCTTTAGTAGAATTTACTTTTGATGGAAATACAGTGAAGGGCTACGAGGGCGAGCCGATTGCGGCAGCACTTAAGGCAGCGGGAGTCATGGTGCACAGATACACGAAGAAGGAGCATAAGCCGAGAGGAATATTCTGTGCGATAGGAAGATGTACGGACTGTGTAATGGTTGTTGATGGTGTACCAAATGTCAGAACCTGCATTACACCCTTGAAAGCAGGTATGGATGTAAGAACCCAGTATGGCGTCAGTGATAAGCCTTTTGATGAACAGTAGGAGGATGTGGACATGAAAAGATATGATTTAATAATAGTGGGTGCTGGTCCGTCTGGATTGTCTGCGGCAGTAGAGGCAGCAAAGAGAGGACTTAATGTTGTTGTATTTGATGAAAATGAGAAGCCGGGAGGACAGCTTTTCAAGCAGATACATAAGTTCTTCGGCTCTAAGGAGCACAGGGCTAAGGTAAGAGGCTTTGTAATCGGACAGCAGTTGCTTGATGAGGCAGACAAGGCCGGTGTAAATGTAGTTCTTAATGCGACAGTTATAGGTCTTTATCAGGATAAAGAGGTTGTTGTAAAGATAGGAGATGAGATTCATCACTATAAAGGAGATGCTGTAATAATTGCCACAGGAGCTGCTGAAAATATGGTTACATTTCCAGGATGGACACTGCCGGGAGTTATAGGCGCAGGTGCGGCGCAGACTATGATGAATCTGCATGGTGTGCTTCCGGGCAAGAAGGTGCTTATGTTAGGCTCTGGTAATGTAGGTCTTGTAGTTTCATTCCAGCTTATACAGTGTGGCTGTGAGGTTGTGGCACTTGTAGATGCTGCACCGAGAGTCGGTGGATATGGTGTACATGCTGCAAAGGTGGCAAGGACAGGAGTTCCATTCTATCTGTCTCATACAATAGTAAAGGCGGAAGGTGACACAGAGGTTACAGGAGTAACAATAGCCGAAGTCGATTCTAAATTCCAGTTCATACCGGGAACAGAAAAGCATTTTGATGTAGATACTATATGTCTGGCTGTAGGACTTTCACCTATGTCACAGCTTCTTAAGATGGCAGGCTGTAAGATGGAGGATAATCCAAAGAGAGGCGGTCAGGTTCCAATCTGTGATGAATATGGAAGGACATCGCTGCCGGGAGTATTTGTGGCAGGAGATGTATCTGGAATAGAGGAAGCTTCATCAGCCATGATAGAGGGAAGAATGGCTGGTATAACAGCAGCGCAGTACCTTGGATATATCGAAGAAAAAGAGCTGGATGATTCATTAAAGGAGCTTGATAAGGCACTTGATGGCTTGAGACAGGGAATGTTTGCACCGAAGAACAGAGGCAAGGCAATAGAGACTACCGAGGAGGGAATTCCTATATCACAGAACCTTTTAAAGAAGGGTTATGTAGCTGATGATGAAATTGAGAGATTTCCGGGAGTTACACACAGACCGGGCGTTCATCCGGTTATGGAATGTACACAGAATATTCCATGTAATCCATGTCAGGATGCATGTCCTAAGGGCTGTATTTCAATTGGTGCAAATATAACATCTCTTCCAATAGTTGTTGATAATTCACAGTGCATTAACTGCGGCATGTGTGTGGCAAGCTGTTCAGGACAGGCAATATTCCTTGTTGATGAGGACTGTGGTGATGGAACAGCAACGGTTACTATTCCGTATGAATTCCTGCCATTGCCAGAGGCTGGAACTAAGGGCGCAGGTCTTGGAAGAAATGGTCAGAAGATATGCGAGGCAGAGGTTGTAAGTGTTAAGAGCAGCAAGGCATATGATAAGACTAATCTGTTAACTATGCGTGTGCCTAAGGAATACGCAATGAAGGCAAGATTTTTTAAGGCTGAATAAGACAGGAATGGAGGAGTGTGTATGAACAGCGTTAATGATAGATCAAGAGATATTGGACCATTTGTGCCGGGACCGGATGACGACATGCTTATATGCCGCTGTGAAGAGGTAACAAAGGGTGAAATCAGAAAAGCAGTACATGACGGAATGTGGACTATAACAGAGATTAGAAGATATCTAAGAACAGGAATGGGATTGTGTCAGGGGCAGACCTGCAGCAAGCTTGTAAAGGGAATTGTTGCAAGGGAGCTTGGTGTGTCACCGGCAGAGTTAGAGCCTGCGACATCAAGAGTTCCTATGCGTCCTATTGAGATGCATGTGTTTGCAAATGAAGCAAAGGAGGATGAGGCTAATGAGTAATACAGCAGAAGTAGTAGTGATCGGCGGTGGAATAATAGGCTGTTCTATCAGCTATTATCTTGCTAAAAAGGGTGTATCAGTCATATGTCTTGAAGGCTCAGACCACTTTGGAAATGGCGGCTCAAGCAGAAACGGCGGCGGTGTTAGACAGTCAGGCAGGGATCCGAGAGAGCTTCCTTTGGTTATGTACGGAATTAAGAATTTCTGGCCGGCATTGTCAGAAGAGCTTGAGGTTGACTGCGAATATCATCAGGATGGCAATCTAAGACTTGGAAAGACAGATAAGCATAAGCAGATTCTTACAGGTCTTACAGAGAGAGCTGTAAAGGTCGGACTTGATGTTAAGATGATTGATGGAGATGAGGTAAGACGGATTAATCCATATCTTTCGGATGAGGTTACATGTGCAAGCTGGTGTCCGACAGACGGTCATGCCAACCCGCTTACAACAACTCTTGGATATTACAAGATGGCAAGAAGGCTTGGTGTACATTTTATCTCCGGAGAAGAGGTTGTCGAGCTGAAAAAGATTAAAGGGAAATTAAGAAAGGTTGTATGTGCATCAGGAGATGTATACGAGGGTGAGACTGTTGTTCTGGCAGCAGGATATGAATCAAGAGCTATAGCAGCGACAGTTGGAATTGATATTCCTATGCAGAAGGTAATGCTTGAGGCACTCGTAACAGAGGCACAGCCACATATGTTTGACCAGATGCTTGGAACAGCGGAGGCAGATTTCTACGGACACCAGACTAAGCATGGCTCATTTGTATTCGGTGGTTCTTCCGGACTGGAGGGCTACACTAAGGACAACGGAACTCCAATATGCTATTCAAAGACTGCACCATGTATATGCCGCGGTATCATGAAGTATTTCCCTGACCTTGCAAATGCGAAGATAGTCAGGACATGGGCTGGCTGGATGGACAGATGCGCAGACGGAGTTCCTGTTCTTGGAAATGTTTCAGAGGTGCCGGGACTTGTGCTGGCATGTGGATTTTCCGGTCATGGCTTCGGAATTGCACCGGGTGCATCACATCAGCTTGCAGAGCTTATAACAACAGGCAGGACAGATGTTGATTTAAGTGCCTTGCGTTATGACAGATTTAAGGCTAAAATTTAGGATAAGTAGTAATTGGTATGACTTATGCAGGAGTAAGTTATGATATGGAAAAAGGATAAGCTAAGACCGAGCCAGCCATATTTTGTACTTGATACGAAAGACTTTTATCAGGAGGTCTATCTAAGACAGGGAATATCACATTTCTACACATATCATACAGATGGCGGCAATGTGTTAAGGACGGTTCCGGATGGGTGTATTGATCTGTTCTTTGAATATGATGATGATGGGATGAAGGGCTATGTGTGCGGCACAAGGCTTAAGTATCACTGTCAGGACTGGAGTGGCAGAAATGAGGTGTTCGGGGTAAGATTCATGCCCGGAATCCAGCCGGAATTTCTTGCATGTACCATGAGGGATGTTCTTGAGCAGAAGATACCGTTAGAGGATATTGTCAGGGCTGATTATACAGAGTGGTTTAAGAAGCTTGGACAGGAACCGGATTTTTATCAGAGAATCAGGATATTTCTGGAGGGATATACCAGAATCGAGAACAGAAAAGAGCCGCTGTATGGCAAGAAAGAAATAGTGCAGTCGGTAAAGCAGATGGTCTATGATTCAGATGGAACGATAAAGGTTCACGAGATAGGCGGCAATACAGGCTATTCTGAGCGGTATATCAACAGAATATTCATAGAGGAAATGGGCTTCTCACCGAAGACCTTCTGTAAGATAATCCAGTTCCAGAGAACGCTGGAATTCCTTAATTATGGCGCTCCTGATAAGATGACAGATGCAGCGGTGTATCTTGGATACTATGACCAGCCGCAGTTTATACGCGATTTTTCCAAATATGCAGGAGTCACACCAAAGAAATATCTTGATATGGTCAAGCAATATAACTATAGAAACAAGATTACCAATTGTGCTGATTTGTACAATTCATGAATGCAACATATAAATATACTGATTTCATAAGACAAAGGCGTCTGACACACATAGTGTCAGGCGCCTTTTTGCGCGAGTAGCGATGAGAGTAGACATGAGAACTTAATGCTCGTGCTTGCACGAGCCATGAAGTTCGAATGGCTACTCGAGGAGCACCGCGACAACGACAGAACGAAGTTCTGGAGTATGAGCTAGGAGCGCGAGTAGCGATGAGAGTAGACATGAGAACTTAATGCTCGTGCTTGCACGAGCCATGAAGTTCGAATGGCTACTCGAGGAGCACCGCGACAACGACAGAACGAAGTTCTGGAGTATGAGCTAGGAGCGCGAGTAGCGATGAGAGTAGACATGAGAACTTAATGCTCGTGCTTGCACGAGCCATGAAGTTCGAATGGCTACTCGAGGAGCACCGCGACAACGACAGAACGAAGTTCTGGAGTATGAGCTAGGAGCGCGAGTAGCGATGAGAGTAGACATGGGAACTTAATGGTCGTGCTTGCACGAGCCATGAAGTTCGAATGACTACTCGAGGAGCACCCAGGCAACGACAGAACGAAGTTCTGGAGTATGAGCTAGGAGCGCGAAAATAAAATTTAGGAGGAAGCAGATATGGGATTTTCAAAGATTGAAGTAATTACTTCCATGGAGAAGTTATCAAGCCTCAAGGAAGCACTTAACAAGTTAGGAGCAAGCGGAATAACGGTTATACAGGCGTTGGGCTGCGGAGTGCAGAAGGGTACTTATGAGTACGAAGCTAAGCAGAATTCACAGATGGAGCTTCTCCCAAAGCAGATGATTATTACTATTGTTGAGGATGAGCTTGTTGATAAAGCTGTAGAGACAATCAAGAAAGAGTTATATACAGGACATATAGGAGACGGCAAAATATTTATTTCACCGGTATCTAATATCATAAGGGTAAGAACCGGAGAAGAAGGAATGGATGCCTTGAAATAAATGTGCTTAAGTATGTAATCCGGAAAGAAAGGAAGATAGCTTATGGAAGAAAAAAAGCTGGGTTTAATGAGCGTTATATCCACTGGTGTAGGTCTTATTGTTGCTACCTCATGTCTTATGTCGTTAGGACAGGGAGCAGGAATGCTTGGTGTTGGTTTCATAATTCCAATGGTTCTTGCCTGTGCAATAAATATATGCACAGCACTATCAATGGCAGAGTTAAATGCGTTGATGCCTAACCTTACAGGAGGGCTTGCACAATACACACTTGCAGGCATGGGACCATTTGCTGCGATAGTGACTATGGTTGGAGGATATCTTGTATGTCAGTCGATAGCAGGCTCGGTAGAATGTGCGATGTTTGGAAATGCTATTAATACTGTATTCGATACAGGAATTCCATCGAGTGTATTCTGCATAATACTGCTGGTTATTCTTATAACCGCCAACCTGCTTGGTGTTGATATGTTTGCAAAGATTCAGAATTTTGTTGTATATGGACTGATTATTTCACTTGTGCTTATGGGAATTATAGGAATAGCCGGTATCGGAACAGGTGAAAGAATACATCAGCAGATGAATCTGTCTACCGGAATAACAGACACATTTTCACTGCTGGGACTTGCGTTCTTCTTATTCATAGGCAGCGAGTTCGTTATTCCGATATCAAGAAATGTAAAGAATGAGCGCAGGAATATTCCACTCGGAATGATTCTAAGCCTTGTAATTATCTGTGGCATGCAGATTCTTATTGTTATAGGAATGGGGCATTACACACCATGGGATGAGCTTGAGGTAAGTGCTTCGCCGCACATCCTGTATGGCTCAGCATTGTTAGGAAAGATTGGTTCCCTGTGGATGATTCTTGTGTCGGTATTCGCAGTTGTAAGTACAGTTAATTCCGCTATAAGCTTTCTTTCATATATGTGCGCAGGAATGGCTAAAATAAATCTCCTGCCGGCAGTTTTCTTAAAGAAGAATAAACGGGGCGCGTACTATGTAGGAATCCTTGGAATAGGTGCGATTATGATAATAGTTAATGCAACAGGTCTGTCAACCAGCGACTCACTGTCATTTATGATACTTGTTGCGATTGTATTCTGGATGGTTTCGTATGTTATATCGAATATTAATGTAATCATATTCCGGAAAAAGCTGCCTAAGGCACCGAGAACATTTAAGGTTCCGGGCGGGCTGTTAATACCAATAATCGGAATTATTGGAAATGTAGTCATGATATGGAATATATCAGGTGACAGTGCTACGAGGCTGCAGATATACATGATTGATGGAATTATATTTGCAATATTATGTGTGTACGCGGTTCTATGGTGCAGATACAAGCTGAAAAGACCAATGTTTAAGCCAGTTCCAATGCATGAGGTTATGGCAATGGAAAATTCATTATATCTTGTGGCACATAAGAGAGCGTATGTAAAAGAATAGTTAGGTATGAATGGAGGAATTTAGTTATGGAATACCCAAAGATTGATTTTTTATATCTGAATGAGGATGATATGGTGGCAGCAGGTGTTAAGGATATGAAGGGCTGCGTTGAGGCAATGGAAGAAATGTTCAAGCTTATGAAGGTTGGAAACTACCGGATGGGCGGTGCTAACGGCAATTCCCATGGCAGCATGGTTATGTTTCCGGAGAAATCTGAATTTCCGGAGATGCCGGTTGATGGACCTGATAGAAGATTTATGGCTATGCCGGCTTATCTTGGTGGTAAATTCGATATGGCAGGAATGAAATGGTACGGTTCTAATGCGAAGAACAGGGAGAAAGGGCTTCCGAGGTCAATTCTTATGCTCATACTTAATGACAAGGATACCGGAGCACCACTTGCATTTATGTCTGCAAATATTTTATCAGCATACAGGACAGGCGCAGTTCCGGGAGTTGGATTTAAATATTTTGCAAAAGAGGATGCCAAGACTATAGGAATAGTCGGACCGGGCGTTATGAGTAAGACAGCACTTGCAGCAGCGATAGCAGTGCGCCCGACGATAGAGACTGTAAAGGTTAAGGGAAGAGGAAAGGCTTCCTTAGAAAAATTTATTGCTTATGTCAAGGCTGAGTATCCAGATGTAAATGTGTATGCAGTTGATACGATAGAGGAGGCTGTGAGGGATGCGGATATTGTATCTGTGTCTACATCATCTCCTACAGGTGATCCGTCACTTTATCCATACATAGCAGAAGAATGGATTAAGCCGGGAGCAATTATTGAGTCAACAGCAGCCTTGAGATTTGATGATGATTTCATAATTAACAGGGCAAGGACAGTTACTGATAACATCATGCTTTATGAGGCATGGGAAGAGGAGATGAAGCCAAATGCCTATAACACAATTCCGATTCCGGCTGTCCATGTAGAGGATCTGATTGCAGAAGGAAAGATGAAGCCTGAGCAGATAGATGACCTTGGTGATGTGCTGTTAGGCAGAATTCCTGTACATAGAAAGGATGATGAGATAGTTATATATTCAGTTGGCGGCATGCCGACAGAGGATGTAGCATGGGGAACCTGCGTATATAGAAATGCTCTTGAAAAGGGCATTGGAACTAAGCTGAACCTGTGGGATGTTCCTAAGATGGTATAATAACATAATAAACAATAAAGCGAAAAAATCAGGGCGTTAAGATGTATACTCTTAATGTTCTGATTTTTCTTGCTGGATTGATTATTGAAAATATATTTAATATTTGTATTGCATGACGAGAGGATATGTGATAGACTGATTTCAGCGAAGGGTGTTTCTAAAAAAGGAGGAATTTAACAGTGGAGATGACGGACAGAGAAATGCTTATAGCCATATATGGTGGCGTTGAGCAGATAAGAGGAGATGTAGCACAGCTAAATGTGCGGGTAGGCAATCTGGAGACAGATATGTCGGAGCTAAAGAGTGAGGTGGCAGAACTAAAGGAAGATGTAACAGTACTAAAGAGTGATGTAACAGAACTTAAAGGAGATGTAGCACAGTTAAATGTGCGGGTAGGCAATCTGGAGTCAGATGTGACGGAACTAAAGAGTGATGTTGCAGAGCTAAAAGAAGATGTAACGGTACTAAAGAGCGATGTAACAGAACTTAAAGAGGATGTGACAGTACTCAAAGAGGATGTGACAGTACTCAAAGAGGATGTAACAGAGCTAAAAGAAGATGTAACAGTGCTAAAGAGTGAAGTGACAGAGCTCAAAGAAGATGTAACAGTACTCAAAGAGGATGTAACAGTGCTTAAGAGCGATGTGGCAGAACTAAAGGAAGATGTAACAGTACTGAAGAGTGATGTAGCAGAGCTAAAGGAAGATGTGACAGAACTCAAAGAGGATGTGACAGTACTTAAGAGCGATGTAACAGAACTTAAAGAAGATGTAACAGTGCTAAAGAGTGAAGTGACAGAACTTAAAGAAGATGTGACAGAACTCAAAGAGGATGTATCAATCCTTAAAGAAGATATGAAACATACCAAGTCAAGCATTTCTGGAATTGAGATGACTTTGGAAAATGAAATCAGAAAATGTATAAGGATTGTTGCAGAGGGACACATGGATATTATGAGAAGATTTGATGATCTCATGATAATTGCCAAAGATAAAGAAATGACTTCAATCAGAATAAGTGTATTAGAAAGTGATGTCCGTAACATAAAAGAAAAAATCGGAATAGCCTGACTAAATACATATAATAAAAAAGGAATCCATAAGCAGAGAGACAGAAGCTCCTTGCTTACAGGATTCCTTTTTAATATCAGCCGATTCCGCCAAGTACTATTCCAAGCACAAGAACAAGGAAGCATACCGGGCAGAAAATATATTTGCATATAGGAAAGAACATGCCAGTAAATTTCTTATCGCGGCCAGTATTGACCTGCGTCTCAACATATTTCTTACCACATATCCAGAAGAACATAATTCCTGCAAGACCTGCACCAAGTGGGCAGATGTAGATAGAAAGAATGTCCATCCAGTCAGAGACAATACCCTGAATACATATTGAAACAACAAGTGCTATCGCAGCGATTATGGCACAGGATGTTTTTCTTCCAAGATGAAGCTTTTCCTGGACAGTTGCGATAGGCGCTTCGTACAGGTTGATTAAAGAAGAAAGTCCTGCCATAAATACAGCAACGAAAAATATAATTGAGATTATGTATCCATCACGCATTGACTTAAAAAGTGCCGGAAGAAAGATAAACATAAGTCCCGGACCACCCTGATTAAGCTGCGCACCGGTTGTTGCCATTGCCGGAATGATAACGAGTGCAGCAAGCATGGCGGCTATAGTATCAAATATAGCGACGCGTCTTGCAGCAGCCGGAATATCTTCATTATCTGAAAGGTAAGAACCATATATAAGCGTTCCATTACCTGCAACAGAAAGCGAGAAGAAAGCCTGACCGAGAGCAAAAATCCATGTCTTAGGATCAGCAAATGCCTTAGGATCAACTCTGAAAATGTATCTGTAACCCTCTATAGCACCGGGCTGGAAAGCAACATATATTCCAAGTCCGGCAAAAAGTATGAAGAAAACAGGCATCATAATCTTATTAGCCCTTTCAATACCATGGCCGACACCGAACATAAGAATAGCAATACCTGCTGCAAGAGCCACAACCTGCCATACATTATTGCCAAATGCGCTTGCCATGCTTCCAAATGCTGCAGCAAACCCTTCCGTATCGGCAGGCGCAAGCGTCTTGCCAGTAAAAGCACCAACCATGTACTTGACAATCCATCCCATTACAACAGTGTAACCGATAGCCATAGCGAGTGCTCCGAGCACCGGAATAAAACCGATAATCTCACCAAGCTTTCTCTTATTCTTAGTACCGCATGCATATCCAAATGCATCAACAGGTCCTGACCTTGTCGCGCGCCCAAAGCACATTTCTCCTATAACACCTGTGGAACCAATAAGTGCTACGAATATGAAATATGGTATCAGATATGAGCCACCGCCATACATAGATACCCTTGTCGGAAACATCCATATATTACCCATACCAACAGCAGAGCCAATACAGGCAAGAATGAATCCCCATTTGTTATTAAAAGAATCTCTTTTTTTCATGAATAATTCTCCCACATATATTTTGCCAGAAAGCAATGTAATAAATATACAGTATAATTGCAGATATGTAAAACTATTAGATGAAATAAATGTAACTATTTCTGAAAAACGGATGACATTAAGAAAAACTACAAAATAGAAAATGACAATCAGGAAGGAAGACAAAAGCTATGGAGAAAGCATTACAGGAAAACAATGTGATAACAGACGAATTGATTGAAAAATACAGAGAAATATTAGTATGTGATGAAAAAAGTAAACATACAATTGAAAAATACATCAGAGATGCAAGGAAGCTGCAGAAATTCTTATCAGGCAGGGAATTAAATAAAGAAATGCTGATTGAGTATAAGGCACAGCTTGAGGAAAATGGCGGATATAAAGTATCGAGCATTAACTCATTTCTGTCGGTGGCTAACAACTTCTGCAAAATGATGGAAGGGTATGAGCTTCACATAAATACAATAAGAGTCCAGCAACAGGCATTTACAACAGAGGACAAGGAGATTACTGTCAACGAATACAGGAAGCTGGTAATGAAAGCATGGGAGCAGGGCAACGAAAGACTGGCGCTAATTATACAGACAATAGCCGGTACAGGAATCCGCATAAGTGAGCTTGTCTATGTTACAGCAGAGTCATTAATGAAGGGAGCGGCAGATGTATATAACAAGGGGAAAGTGCGCAGTATCATATATCCGAAAGAGCTTATTAAGGTATTAAAGAAGTACGCAAAGGAACAGGGGATTAAGTCAGGAAGCATATTTCTTACACGGACAGGAAATCCGGTAGACAGAAGCAATGTATGGCGGGAAATGCATAATCTGTGTGAGGAAGCGAAAGTACCGCAGGGTAAAGTTTTTCCACATAACCTGCGCCATCTCTTCGCAAGGTGCTTCTATAATATTAAGAAAGACATAGCACTTCTTGCCGATGTACTCGGACATTCTAATCTGGCAACAACAAGAATCTATATCAGAACAACAGCTAAAGAGCATCAGAAGCTGCTAGACATGATGAATATGATAATTGAAAATCGGAGAGAGAAATGTAAGCGTGGAAAGAAAAAGAGAGCAAAACATGGTGGGTGTAAGAGGTGATTCTGGGGGAAATGGGGATATTACAACATAATAAACAGTATGTTGTAAATCTGTCTGAGCTAGACATAATATAACACCTGATAAACTCATTTTCAATACACTATTCGACAAAAATAGCATTAAATTGTGTATATAATTCAGTACTTTATCTAAAAATATGTGATTTTTCAACAGATTTCTGAAAAATTGTAACTATTTGTCTAGTCAATATCATCCAAAAATACAACATACTGTTTATTATGTTGTAAATCCGGTAGAACATTCCCGATAGACAGGCAATAAAATACAGGCAGAAAAGCATATACAGTATCAG
>CAVKBP010000073.1:467-11962 GCA_963654395.1 Ruminococcus sp. CAG:382 | reverse complement strand
ATATAAAGGTACGCAAAGGGGATTTCCTTGACCTGAAAGTTAAGGAGATTATACATGAATTATAAAAAATTATATGCAAAGCATAAAGAAGCTGTTAAATACTGTGCGTTGGCAGGAATACTGCTTGTTACAGGAGCTGTCTATTGTTCGGGCAGCGCAAAGACCAATGGGCACAGTAATGCAGAAGTGATTACACATTCAGATAAGGAGAATGAAGAATACAGTGGAGAGGCATACACAGAGAGTGAAATATATGTATATGTCTGCGGTGATGTGCTGGAACCTGGTGTTATAAAATGTGCTGCTGGAACAAGGATGTATGAGGCGGTGCAGATGGCGGGTGGAACTGCAGAATGTGCGGATATTTCTTCTCTTAATATGGCTGGTGTGTTAAGTGATGGTGACAGGGTGTATATTCCATGTGAAAGCGAACAGGTACAAGGGAATGGTTCGTCACAGGAAGCTGGTCTTGTTAATATCAACACTGCAGCAGAAAGTGAGCTTATGACTCTTCCGGGGATAGGGAGTTCAAGGGCTGCCGATATTATTAATTACAGGGAAACTAACGGCAGGTTTGATAAGATTGAGGATATAATGAAGGTATCCGGGATAAAGGAATCGGCATTTAACAAGATTAAGGACTACATAAGTGTGTGAAACGAAAAAGGAGTAGGATATGGCAGGCAGAGTATTGGTTGTTGATGATGAGAAAATGATTGTTAAGGGACTTAAGTTCAGTCTTATGCAGGATTACAGTGAGGTCGACTGTGCATATGACGGTGAAGAGGCTCTTGAATATGTCAGAAACAATGAATATGATATTATCCTTCTTGATATTATGCTTCCCAAGCTGGATGGACTGGAGGTGTGCCAGCAGATAAGGGAATTCTCTGATGTTCCTATTATTATGCTGACAGCGAAGGGCGATGATATGGATAAAATTCTCGGACTTGATTATGGCGCTGATGATTATATAACTAAGCCATTCAACATCTTAGAGGTAAAGGCAAGGATGAAAGCTATTTTAAGGCGGAATTCATCAGTAAGTAAGAAGGAACAGAAGAGTAATGTGATAACAGCCGGTGATATGAAGATTGACTGCGACAGCAGGAGTCTTTATATTGCTGGCAGGGAAATCAATCTTACTGCAAAGGAATTTGATTTACTGGAGATTCTTGCTGTCAACCAGGGAAAGGTGTATAGCCGCGACAGCCTGCTGAAGGCAGTGTGGGGACAGGATTATACAGGAGATGGCAGAACAGTGGATGTCCATATGAGACGGCTTCGTGAGAAGATAGAGAATAATCCAAGTGAACCTAAGTATGTTCATACCAAGTGGGGAGTAGGATATTACTTCAATGTTTAATAAAAATAATAAAAAAAATAAAAAGGAAATTAACCACAGAAAAATTATCGGGACAAGAATTTTGGGAGGCTTCCTGAAATTTATAAGAAGATATACTGTAATACATTTTGTTATAAGTGCTGTGATAATAACGGCAGCGGTTATAGGCACATTTGAAGGCTTTGAATATGTCTATAAGGAATCTGTCATAACGCGGCAGAAGGCAGTTGTACAGAATGAAGCTGTTCTTATTGCGGCTGAATATGCAGGCTATGCCGGACTTCATGAAGCAGAACAGTCAGGAATGGAAAGCAGGCTGGGAAGCTATTCTGCAATGAACCAGATAAGAATCAGAGTAGTTGACCTGAATTATAATATATATGTTGATACTTATTCGACTGATTCAGGAAAGACTATACTTAATTCAAGGGTATTTGAGACATTTAACACGCATAAGACAAGCTCGGCATACGACAATAAGTCTGGCGATATACAGGCAGTTGCGCCTGTATATAACGATGCCGGGGATTTTATCGCTGTACTTGTCGCTGACCTTGATTATACAGAGATTGATTCGCTATTCATTAATGTTAACAGCCAGAATAACAATATCAAGACTATAATTATAACAATATGCCTTATAGCGGTTATTATATCATCATATTTTCTTAACAGACCGGTCAGAAGAATAATCCGTATAATGGCTGATGTCAATACCGGACATACTGATGAAAGAATTCCAGTGAAGGGATATACGGAAATCCGTGAGATGGCTGAGGACTTTAATGGAATAATGGACAAGGCAAGTGAAACAGATAAGTCAAGAGCTGAATTTGTTTCAAATGTGTCGCATGAATTAAAGACACCGATTACTTCAATTAAGGTTCTGGCTGAAGCGCTTAATACACAGGAAAATGTTCCAATCGAGATGTATCAGGAATTCATGCAGGATATTGTTTCAGAAATCGACAGGGAGAGTAAGATTATTGAGGATCTGCTTACACTTGTAAGGATGGATAAGACTACGGCAGCACTCAATGTCACTTCTGTCAATATGAATGAATTGCTGGAGATGACGCTGAAAAGACTTAAGCCAATCGCCCAGAAGAAGAATATTGAGCTGCTCTTTGAGAGCTTCAGACCGGTAGTGGCACAGATAGATGAGGTTAAGATGACACAGGTTATATCTAATCTTGTGGAGAATGCCATAAAGTACAATGTGGACGATGGATGGGTACATGTGTCACTGAATGCAGACTATCAGTATTTCTATATCAGGGTTGAGGATTCAGGAATAGGAATACCGGAGGAAAGCCAGAATAAGATATTTGAGAGATTCTACCGCGTTGATAAGGCAAGGTCAAGAGAAACCGGAGGAACAGGGCTTGGACTAGCCATTGTTAAGAATATAATACTTCTGCACCACGGAACTATAAAGGTTCACAGTGAAGAGAATATTGGAACAACATTTACAATGAGAGTGCCGCTTAACTATGTTGAAGGCTGATAATGCTGACAGGAAAGGAGAACTATAGACATGACTAGAAGAATAACATCTGCAATAATGTGTATGGTTATGATTACTATGATGTTTATAGTGTCTGCCTGTTCCCAAAAGCCGCGCGGAACGGCATATACTGTGTATTATACCAACAGTCAGGGAACATCTCTGATTGAAAAAAGGATATACATAGAAGACAGTTCGCCAGATGCCATAGCAAGCCGTCTGCTTGATGACATGAATTCCGAGGGGGATAAAAAATGCAGTGTTATTAAGCCCGCGGATGTCAATTCTCCGACAGTGGAATTTGACAGCATATATGTCAATGTTAATTTCGACAGCACTTATTATAATATGAAGTCCACAACAGAGGTACTGTACAGGGCTGCTGTTGTAAAGGAATTATGCCAGATAGAGGGTGTCACCTATGTGAAGTTCTTCGTGGATGGCAAGGACGCTGTATATGAGGACGGAAGCAGCATAGGCAATATGAGTGCAGAGGATTTCACTGACTCTTCCGAGGGCGCTGTGGCAGATGTAAAGTGGGTTACGATTAACCTTTATTATGCCAACAAGACAGGTGATGCCCTGATAAAGACTAAGAAGAAAATCTGCTATAATAAAAATATATCACTCGAGAAGGTGGTTGTGGAACGGATTATCAATGGACCGGAGGAGAAGGGCTATTATCAGACTGTGCCATCAAGCACCAAGCTTTTAAGCATTTCAGTGATAGATAAAATATGCTATGTCAACCTAAGCTCTGAATTCGCTTCTGATATGGTTAATGCCAAGAGTAATGTAACTCTGTATTCTTTAGTTAATTCGCTTACAGGGCTTGATGGAATTGATGGTGTAAGGATTCTTGTGAATGGTAATTCCAAGCTCATGTATCGTGATGTTATAAGTCTTGACAGTATTTTTTACATGAATAATGAAATTGTCGAAAAGTAGATTTAATGTGATTATTTCCGGAAAGGAAATATTTGAAAAGACCTTTTTTAGTGGCAGCAGTCATCGGGCTGTCTGCCGCGTATTTATCAATATATTCTGACAGATATATTGTGTTTCTGGCTGGCATTATAATTATGGCTGGCTATCTTGTATTCTACAGATATAGTAAGACACCGTTATTTTATATTATATTTGTGCTTATTTTTCCTGTTATGGTGATTAGAACTGAATATTACAGCAGGGGCATGTGTTATCAGGGGAAGCTGTCAGATAACTGCTATGCATATGTAAAGGGTGAGGCTGTGTCTGTTGTTAAGGGAACTAACAGCTATGCAGTAAAGCTTAATAATGCCTTGCTGGTTCCTGACTGGCAGACGGAGGCTGGCATGGAAAATAAGCCCGTAAAATCCGGAATTATCATATATTCAGAGGATTCCTTCTGCCAGGCAGGTGACTATATATGTGTGAGGGTAAAGCTTAGGGATTTTGAAGAACCGACGAATGAGGGGCAGTTTAATTCAAGAGCTTATTATACCTCGGCAGGCATTAATTATCAGGGGATTCTAAGTGAAGCAGTCAATATTGAATCCGGCTCCGGAACCTTAAAGGCAGGTCTTTTGAATCTGGCGGATTCGGTTAAAAATGTGTATGATAACACATTTACTGAAAAGAACGCCGGTACGATGAGGGCTATTGTGCTTGGCGACAGGAGTGTGCTTGATGATGAGGTTAAGCAGGCATATCAGAAAAATGGAATATCACATATCCTTGCAATAAGCGCACTTCATATAACCATGGTCGGGATGTCGGTGTACAGGCTGCTTAAGAAATTAATAAATGTAGTTCCGGCGGCGGTATTAAGCAGTGCAGTCATGCTTTCTTATCTGTATGTTACAGGCAACAGTGTGTCTGCCGGGCGTGCTGTCATTATGATTCTTGTGTTCATGCTTGCTGATGTGCTTGGCAGGACAAGTGATGGTGCTAATACGCTTGGGAGTGCTGTTGTATTGTTAATTATTATAAATCCTTATTACATAAGCAATTCCGGATTTATAATGTCATTTCTTGCAATGGCTGGAATTATATTTGTCAAGCCGGTATTTTCCAATGAAGACACGATTATGCTTTTCTTTCGGAAGAAGAAAATGGACTCACTGGCTGCAACGCTTATATACAGGCATGTAACGGATATGTTTATCACAGGATTGTGTGTCCAGATTGCTACGCTTCCGGTGATGCTATGTATGTCAGGGCAGATTGCAGTTATAAGTCTTGTGCTTAATATAATAGTTATACCGCTTATGTCGGTTATTATGATAAGTGGGATATTAACAGGAATTACCGGACTTATATCAATGAAAGCTGCACTGTGGACAGCCGGTGCTGGAGAGTATATTCTTAACCTGTATGGCTGGCTGTGTGATATGGCATCAGGCTCATCAGGGGCTGTTATTGTAACAGGACATCCGCCACAAAGAATTGTTATCCTGTATTATATCTTTCTTATTGCATGGTGTGGGATTCATTATACGAAAGCATTTCCTGAAATTAATGGGATTTATAGAAATGCGGTGCCTGCAGCATTATACATATTTATTGCTTTGCAGCTAAGGTATAATATTGACTGTCCTTTAAAAATAAGTATGCTTGATGTGGGGCAGGGGGATGCAATTGTTTTACAGACCAGTGAGGGCTTTAATGCCCTGTTCGATGGAGGAAGCACAAGTAAGAAAAATATCGGCCGCTACAGGATATACAGCTATCTTAAATATACCGGTGTGCGAAGCCTTGACTATGTATTCGTAAGTCATCCGGATCAGGATCATATAAGTGGAATATATGAACTGATTGACCTGTGTGATAACACATTTGAAATAAAAAACATTGTCCTGCCGGATATCAACGATACGCAGGGGACATTAACGAAGTTATGCGAGGCGGCAGAGGGTGCCGGTATAAATGTTTTATATGCTGTAAGAGGGGATTCTATATCGGTGGATGAGCTGGATATAAGCTGCGTACATCCCTGCAAGGATTACAATTATGAATCAACGAATGATTTTTCTGCGGTGTATCTTATATCAAGGAATGATTTTTCGATGCTGATGATGGGAGATGCCGAGAGCAGGGCGGAAAAATGTCTTGCACAGGATGTAAGGAAATCAGGCGGTCTGGAGTTAAAGAGGTTATCCGGAATAAATGTTTTAAAAACAGGCCACCATGGAAGCAGGGGTGCAAGCTCTGAGGAATTCCTAAAGCTTGTAAGACCTGAAACAGCGCTGATATCCTGCGGCGCGGGTAATTCCTATGGACATCCGCATAAAGAAGCCCTGGAAAGGTTATCGGATGTAAGAACAAGGGTGTACAGGACTGATGAGAGCGGGCAGCTTGTGGTGATGGTGTATAACGGTTCATATAAGGTATGGACATTTGGAGCTTGAATGAGTGGTGCATATCTGATAATATTATCAAGGCTGCTCTGAACAGTTACATATTGTCAGGGCTTAGAAACGGAGGCAGCAGGTTTGAAGGTTATTAGTGAAGATATTAAAAAGGGCGAATTCAAGAGCGTGTATCTTCTGTATGGCGAGGAAGAATATCTGAAAAAGCAGTACAGGGACAGGCTAAAGAATGCGATAGCCGGAGATGACACTATGAATTATTCGTATTTTGATTCGGATAATGCAAATGTCAAAGAGATAATTGATGTATGTGAGACACTGCCTTTTTTTGCTGAGCGAAGGCTTGTTGTGATGGAAAATACAGGCTTTTTAAAAAGCTCTAATGAAGAACTTGCTGATTATATTAAACACATCCCTGATTATCTTATTATCGTTATGGTTGAAAAAGAGGTGGACAAGCGTAATAAGGTATATAAGGCAGTAGCTTCTGCCGGATATGTATGTGAGATGAAGCCGCAGACAACTGCCACGCTTGAAAAATGGATAGCAGGACTTCTTGCCAAAGACAAGCTTAAAATAAGCCGCGAAGCCTGTGACCTGATACTTGATAAGACAGGGGCAGGAATGGATTATATAAAGCAGGAGACAGAGAAGCTTATAAATTACTGCTATGGCAGGGAAGTGGTTACTGTTCAGGATGTAGAAAATGTGTGTTCTACACAGACAACAAGCCATATATTTGACATGATAAGTGCGATTGCCAATAAAAAGCAGCAGCAGGCACTTGACCTGTATTATGACCTGCTTGAATTAAAGGAACCTCCTATGAGGATTCTATATCTTATAGTAAGACAGTTCAATGGAATATTGCAGGTAAAGGATCTGATGTCAAGGGGGGTGCCATCTAAGGAAATTGCGGCACGAATAGGCGCAGCGCCATTCGTGGCAGGAAAATATCAGGCACAGGCAAAATATTTTGAAATGGATACTCTGCTTGATGCACTGGATGAATGTGCGAAGACGGAAGAAGCAGTCAAGCAGGGCAGGCTTAATGACCGGCTTGGTGTGGAGCTTATTATAATCAGATACAGCAGGTAACTATCCCGATTACTTGCCTGTTTTTCTGACAGCACATACCTAAAAGTCTCGCCGTAGCCCGCTGCGCCTGCATTTTTTAATATGCACATTCAAAATAAATTCTGCATTTTTGGGATAGTTATTTATGAAACGCTGTACCAGAACTTTACATTTTGGAGATATGGCGTATCGGCAGGATGGATTTTAAAATCAGATATAAGAAAAAAAGAAACCGGTGCGAGTGGGTGTCAGCACCGGTTTCTTTAATATTAAAGTTCTTATTAAGCCATTGCGTTAACAGCTTTAGTAATGTGAGATACTTTTCTTGCAGCAGCGTTCTTATGGAAAATTCCCTTAGAAGCAGCCTTCTCGATCTCAGCTATAGCAACAGGGAGAGCTTCGTTAGCAGCAGCCTTGTCACCAGCAGCAACAGCAGCCTCTACCTTTTTGATATAAGTCTTAACTCTAGACTTAACAGCCTTATTTCTTTCAGCTCTTACCTGACTTGTAATTACTCTCTTCTTAGCAGATTTAATGTTAGCCAATCCGTACACCTCCAAATCATAATTCAATAATATTATCTGTTTCGCATTAAAGCCGGACACGGACGATCTAATGTAAACATACTCGTATATTCTATAGTACAAACTTCTATATGTCAATAACAAAATGAAGATTTTAGAATAAAAATCATATTTTTCTACACAATATGTTGGGGAGGCGATGTGTAAAATGGATAATATAGTTGTAAGAACCGACCTTGCTGTCGAGGCAAATGAAGCTGCAATGAATGAAGCAGAGATGAATGGAGCAGGCAGGCTTAAAGGTATAAGGTTAAGAGAAAGCAGAAAATCAAGGCTGGGAGTTAAGGTCACAGAGCTGCAGGTGACAAATCATTTGGGCGAAGCCGCCTTAGGAAGACCGAAGGGAACTTATATCACAATAGAGGCTGACGGAATTACCGACGGTAATGAGGAATATGCGAAGGAAGTCGTATCGACGCTTGCCAGATATATTTATAAGCTCTTGAAGAGAATGAATAAAAATAAAAGACCTGAAAAAATTCTTGTTATCGGACTTGGAAACAGAAACATAACCTCGGATTCATTAGGACCAGCCGTTATAGACAACATTTGTATAAATGTAGGTGGGAGCGGCATCTGCACACTTGCTCCGGGCGTGATGGCACAGACGGGCATTGAGACTGCCGGGATTATTAAGGGCGTTGTAAGCCAGATAAAGCCTGAGGTATGCATTGCAATAGATGCGCTTGCAGCAAGGAGTGTGAACAGATTAAACAGCACGATACAGCTTTCCGACAAAGGGATTAATCCCGGTTCGGGCGTGGGCAACCACAGGGTTGGCATTACGAAAGACAATATTGGTGTTCCGGTGCTTGCTATCGGTGTGCCTACTGTTATAGACGCAGAAGGGGTTATTTCCGGCGCAGGAAAAATGTATGTGACACCGAAGGATATTGACTATGATATTAAAAATATAAGCACCATAATTTCCAAGGCTGTAAACCGCGTTGGCGTTCATATTCATGGATAACATGAATACAATATAATGGTAACGAAAAATAAGGAGGCTGTATGGGTGACAGAAGGTACAGGCCTGTGTATGTATTTATATTCACAGGCTTAATACTTATGGTGATAATGATGAATTATAGCTTTAATCTTATATATTATATCCAGGGCAGAATCTATGAAAATGCAGTGAGGACGCTGTTTCCGGCAGAGAATTATTATGAAGCTGATTATGATGAAAATGCAGGCTCTGTGTGGGCTGATTCTGAGTATATGTTTGGAATGGCGCAGGAGGAGAAAAAGCCGGCAACGCAGACGGATGAGGGAGTTGTGGAAGCCGGAGCACAGCCGGCGTCTGTGAGCCTGCATGAAAACGCACCGGGGAATGTATATAATATTGCGGATCTGAGCAATTATGATTTTCTTATGAAATTCTATACTGTCACATCAATTACAAGCCTTAGCCCAGAGATACTGCGCCCTGAGGAATTTCTGGCAAAGGATCTGTCTTTAGAAAAAAATGAGGACTCACCGCAGATACTTATATTCCACACACATTCACAGGAGGGATTTACTGATACGGTAGAAGGTGATACATCTACTACAATAGTCGGAGTTGGCGATTATCTGACAGATATACTTACCAATACATATGGCTATAATGTCTATCATGATACAAGCGTGTATGATTATGTTGACGGAAAGCTTGACCGCAGCAAGGCTTATACATATGCAGAAGAAAATGTAGCAAGTATTCTTGAGGAAAATCCGTCAATCGAGGTAGTGATAGACCTTCACAGGGACGGAGTTCCGGAAACAACAAGGCTTGTAACAGAAGTAAATGGAGTATCTATGTCCAAGGTTATGTTATTTAATGGAATAAGCTACAGCAATGCAAAGGGAGATATAGATTATCTCTACAATCCCAACAGGGATGACAATCTTGCAATGAGTCTGCAGATGTACCTTTTGGGAGAGGAATATTATCCGGGGCTGTTAAGGAATATATATATTAATGCGTACCGTTACTGCCTGCACATGCGGGGCAGGTCTATGCTTATAGAGGCAGGGGCGCAGACTAATACAAGTACAGAGGTGAAAAATGCGATGGTACCGGTGGCGGATATGCTTGACAGGCTGCTTGGGGGAGAGAAGGCGTATGGGGAGTGAGGAGGGTGGGGACGGGCGGCGTGGGTGTGCCGGGGCGTGGCTGCTTAGGGATAACAGACTAAGAGGCTGGCGGATTTTGCGGGGAGGTGGTGGAGGACGGACGCTACCGGCGCATACTCGCCATCCGTGGCTCGGTTGCGCCTTTCCCGCACGTCCTGTGCGGGAATAGCTGCACTTTTTAGCAAAATCCTGCCAGCCTCTAAGTCTGTTATCCATGCGCATCCACACCCCGGCACACCCACGCCGCCCTCACCTCATCACAGCCGGTAAAGGAGCGGAGAGAGATGTGTGGGGGAAAACTGGAATCGCTGCGCTCTCCAGTTTTATCATGAATAATAGTGGATTTAGGGCAAGTAGGGAGTTTTCCGTGCTTGTCATTTTTTTGCGGCACCTCAAGGTCGCTCGTTGCATGGCTACTGGAAGTTATAACAGAATTGTGTTATAATAACGCCATATTTTCAACAATTATCAGTAAAAGAGATGCGACATGAAAAAGGCAAAGCAAAGCCGAATATGAACGCTATGAAGAATATTAAAGCCTATTGTCTTGAAAATGGGTATGATTATTCTGTTTTGGAAGAGGCATGGCTTGACTATAAAGTGGAGGGTAACAAAAATGGTTGATACTAAAAAAGAACAGGAACGTGACGAGCTGCATCGTGCAATATGGGCGATTGCAGATGAACTGCGGGGAGCAGTTGATGGCTGGGATTTCAAAAATTATGTTCTTGGCACGATGTTCTATCGTTATATTTCTGAAAATCTGTGCAATTATATAAATAGCGGAGAAATTGATGCCGGTAATACCGATTTTGACTTTGCTCAAATGTCCGATGAGGATGCAGAAGAAGTTTTACACTGGCAATGAACTCATTCCGTCCAAGAATCTTTCCAGACGGATTAACATTTACAGACCACTTCTTATATGCTTCATAAAGCAACTCTGTAGCTGGAAGTAAATTCCAGACAGCAGTAGGAAGTACCTCGTCAAGAAATGCTACAGCATTGTTAGTGAAGCTCTCATACTCTGACAATGCTTCCATTGTCTCTTCTGTCTCTGTATATGCTTCTTTATATGGCATGTCTACAAGCACCATCTTTAAAATGTACTCAAGCACATCCTCACGATAAATGAGCCGCTCTTTGATGTATTTCTTTTCAGTGCCATTACCTGTAAAGCAATACGGAAATGCAATGATATGTAAGCGTCTTTTGAGTGAATCAGTCTTATCTGATAAATCAAGATGGCTGTTAATACACTGTAAAACTAATCCTCTGAACTGGAAATCATATGATTTTTCGTACTTCTGGTTGATTTTAACTACATCACCTGTAATAACCGCCTTAAGCACTCTTAAATCCTTGATATGCTCATCTACATTGTTTTCGTCTGTAACGATTGCTGTTGCATTAGGTAAATCAGCAATTGCAAACTGATTAGCAAACTCGCTGATAGCAATGCTGATTGTTGCTTCGTGACCTATAAGGTTACGAATAAGTTCGCAAATTGTACC
>CAVKBP010000073.1:0-457 GCA_963654395.1 Ruminococcus sp. CAG:382 | reverse complement strand
CCTTTTCCAGAGTTCCCGGAGAAACTAAGAAAAAGAACCATCTTATTTCTAGGTACTAAAGGCGAACATGCGGCTTGTAGGACTTCTTTAATACTTCCTACAAATGACTTGCTTCCTAAAGAATCAAACCAATCATCTACATTCCAGAGTGCGTTGTTCTCTTCTGGAATGGGGATGTACGGATTAGTTGCTGATACATTAAGATTCGTATGAATCTTGCTTGTAAACACGATATCCGGTGAAAATGCTAATAACTTTTTATTCAACATGTCATAGATACCATTGTTCACTGGTGCGTAATAAGGTACTACGCACTTATGGATTACAGTAAGCATGTTTTTTAAATATCCGAATGCTTCCTTTTTTTCTTTCTGCGTGATAGTAGGCTTGTATCTCACAGCAAGAACACTGAAATTATTATCTGGTGTATTATCTGTCTCCCATACACCCTTGTTAT
>CAVKBP010000072.1:0-12172 GCA_963654395.1 Ruminococcus sp. CAG:382 | reverse complement strand
TCTGACATTTGGCTCGCGATTCCTCCGGCACTTTGTGCCTGCGGAATGGAGATTATTATGGCAGAAGATAAGAAGTTAGTAGAAGCGATTACATCCATGAAAGAGGATTTCGCTCAGTGGTACACAGATGTGTGTAAGAAGGCAGAGCTTATGTCTTATTCAAGCGTCAAGGGATGCATGATTTTTAAGCCGGCTGGATATGCAATCTGGGAGAATATTAAGAATGAGATGGACAGAAGATTCAAGGAAACTGGTGTTGAGAATGTGTATCTTCCAATGTTCATTCCAGAGAGCCTTCTCGAGGTTGAGAAGGATCATGTAGAAGGATTTGCACCGGAGGTTGCATGGGTGACTTATGGCGGACTTAATCCACTTCAGGAAAGAATGTGTGTAAGACCTACATCAGAGACACTTTTCTGTGATTTCTATAAAGACGAGATACAGTCATACAGAGATTTACCTAAGGTATATAACCAGTGGTGTTCAGTTGTAAGATGGGAGAAGGAGACAAGACCTTTCCTTCGTTCAAGAGAGTTCTTATGGCAGGAAGGACATACAGCACATGCTACAGCCGAGGAAGCTGAGGAGCGTACACAGCAGATGCTTAATGTATATGCGACATTCTGCGAGGAGATTCTTGCAATTCCTGTAATCAAGGGACGCAAGACAGATAAGGAAAAGTTCGCAGGTGCAGAGGCTACTTATACTATCGAGGCTCTTATGCATGACGGAAAGGCTTTACAGTCAGGTACAAGCCATAACTTTGGTGATGGATTTGCCAAAGCATTTGGTATCCAGTACACAGACAAGGATAATAAGTTAAAATATGTCCACCAGACTTCATGGGGCTCAACAACAAGACTTATCGGTGCTGTTATCATGACTCATGGTGATGATTCAGGACTTGTGCTTCCACCTAAGGTTGCACCTGTTCAGGTTGACGTTATTCCTATTATGCAGAAGAAGGCAGGAGTTCTTGATAAGGCTTATGAGGTTGGACAGACTCTTAAGGCAGCAGGACTTCGTGTCAAGGTTGATGATTCAGACAAGAATCCGGGTTGGAAGTTCTCTGAGCAGGAAATGCGCGGAATCCCTGTAAGAGTTGAGATGGGACCAAGAGATATCGAGGCTAATCAGGCTATAATTGTCCGTCGTGATACAAGGGAGAAGATTACTGTAGCTATCGACGAGCTTGCAGACAGAATCCCTGAAATTCTTGATACTATCCAGAAGGATATGCTTGAGAGAGCAAGAGCACACAGAGATGCACATACATACACAGCTCTTAATTATGATGAATTCAAGGATACAGCAGCTAATAAGGCTGGATTCATCAAGGCTATGTGGTGTGGAGAACAGGCTTGTGAGGACAAGATTAAGGAAGATACTACATGTACATCAAGATGTATGCCATTTGCACAGGAGAAGCTAAGCGATGTGTGCGTATGCTGTGGTAAGCCAGCTAAGACTATGGTTTACTGGGGTAAGGCGTACTAAGATTAATATTGAATATTATATGGAACTGTATAACGCCAGCCTCCGGATGCTTTGCATCTGGGGGCTGGCGTTATTGTCTGGTTTTTACATTATACTTCGCTCCTGCATGTTTTTAGGATATCTCAAGTTTGTGCGCAGGCACAAATCTTGTGCATTAAAAATTTTTGATTTTTCACGCTAGTACAGCGTTTCATAAATCACCGCCATATTGACTTGTCTGATTTCTCATATGCTGCGTTGTCGTCAATTTTCCTCCGCCTTGCATACGAGAAAATCATCCTGCGCCAATATAGCAGATATTTAATTTTCGCTGTACTAGCGTTGTCTGATGTATTAGCAACATTTAATATATTAGCTTCATTTAATATGTTCAATCATTGCAATCAGCGTTGCTTTATCGTTGAGCTTGGGATTTTCTATAACTATCTCAAGTAGTGATTTTAATGTTTCGCCAATCTCGTGTCCCTGCAGACCATATTCGATAAGGTCATTGCCAGATATGTCGAGGTCTTTAATTGTAAAGCAGTCGCCGCGCGCTAAGATGTCTGTTCCAAGACGCCTAAGTGTCAGCATATGCTTTACTTTGGCAGGATTGCCAATGCCTGTAATGTCTTCCGAAGCCTGGATTACAGCCATGGTAAGCTCATGCCACAGCGGCAGGAAGTCTCTGCCATACTGGTTAAGTGCGCTGCGTACAGCCGGCTCGGTTTCCTCTATGTCTATCTTTGACAATTCTATAAGCTTAGACACTGTATCAACAGTTTTGTTATCAAGCTTTAATGAGCGGAGTGTCTTTGCTGCTTCATCCCGGGTTGATGTTATGAAAAGCGCGGCGTAGCGCAGATATATATTGTCTGGTACATGCTTAAGTGTGGCAAGGATTTTGCGGCGGTAACGGCTCTTTAATGCATTGTCGATTACTGGCAGTATTGGTTCAAAAAGTCCGGCATCTGAATATTCAGATACATAATCAGGATGTGCGGACATAAGAGTTTTGCCAAGCTCCACATGTACGCGTTCCATGCTTATCTTACTGATTGACGGAGCGAGCTTTTTAATTGCATTCCATGTTGCGTCATCAATTGTAAAGCCAAGCTGTGCCGAAAATCTTATGGCACGCATCATCCTTAAGGCATCCTCTGTGAATCTTAATTCCGGATTGCCTACACAGCGGATAATCTTAGCCTCAAGGTCGCCCAGTCCGTCAAATTCATCAACGAAGCCATCAGTGTCATTATATGCCATTGCATTTATAGTGAAATCACGCCGGCAGAGGTCATCCACAAGCCTGTCAGAGAATTCAACAGATTTCGGATGTCTGCCATCCTCATATTCTCCATCGATTCTGTAAGTTGTAACCTCGTATCCGGTCTTGTCTATCATAATAGTAACAGTTCCATGCGCAATTCCAGTATCAATTGTTCTTTTAAAGAAAGCTTTCACCTGCGTTGGAACTGCCGAAGTGGTTATATCCCAGTCGTCCGGCTCCCGTCCAAGAATGCTGTCTCTTATGCAGCCGCCAACAGCATATGCTTTAAATCCATGTTCTTCAATTGTGTATATAATATTCCTGACAGCTTCCGGCATGTCAATATGGTAAGTTTCAGGCATGATTTCCCCCTGTGGTATTAACAGATTTTTTAAGCGTATTATACAATAAATCGAAGTGTTTTGGTAGAGGGAAACATAAGATAAGGAATATACCGCCCTACAGTTTCATATGATAAGGCAGGCGCAGGCGCGCGTGAAGCTGCCTGTATTATGTGTCAGAATGGGGGATTTTATGAACGATAAATCATTAGAGTGTCTGAAATTTTATGATATGCAGATTAAGAAGATGATAAAGGGGCGAGGTGGAGTTATTCTTTTTACTGACAGGGGCTGCAGGCTTTTTCTTGAGTGCGACAGGAACGATGGCTTCTATCTTAGGGATGAGGCAGTGACAAATGCGGTATCGGAAGCAGGCTTTAACAATGTTGACTCATATGTAAGAAATCAGGATGGCGGGCTTTTCACAGAGGGAGATGACGGACGGAAATATGTGATGAAGAACTGGTTTGGCAGCAGGGAATGTGATGTCAGGGCTGTGAATGATGTCGTGGGTGCAGTGAGAACTCTGGCGAGACTGCACATTTGTTTAAATGCAGTTTCTTCGACAGGTGTCAGATATGTGCAGGAGAGTGATGACCAGAATAAGGCAAGGCGGTGGGAGTGTATGGCGCTTGCGGAGATGGAGGATTACCAGCAGGAGACGGAGCTTAAGGCAAGTGAAAGCCGCACGCAGGAAAGCCGGGCACTGAGTGCAGGCATAAAAGACATAGGCATGCATTCTGTATGTGTACAGTTCGACAAGGGCGCAGGAATGAGACAGAATTTTGACAGGCATACGAAGGAGATTAAGAAGGCTGCCAATTATATGCGTGGAAAGAAAAAGAAGAATGAATTTGAGCAGATAGCGCTTGGGGCAATTGATGGATTTTTCGAGGAGGCAGAGGAAGCTGGCAGGAGTATAAGGTCAGAGAGGTTTGACACAAGATTTAAGAGGATGAAGCAGAATAATGAGCTTGTGCATGGCAGCTATAATTATCACAATGTTTTTCTGGGGGCTGATGGTGATGGAAATGCGGTTACTAATTTTGAAAAATGTCATAACGACTGCCAGATTGCTGACCTGTACCAGTTCTTAAGGAAGGTCATGGAAAAGCACGACTGGGATGTTAATGTGGCATACAGGCTGGTTGATGAATATGACAGATTCAAGCCGCTGGATGATGACGACCTTGATATGCTTGCTGTGCTGCTAAGGTTTCCGGAGAAATTCTGGAAGATTATTAACCAGTACTACAATGCCGGGAAAGCGTGGGTTCCGGCGAAGAATATAGACAAACTGAAAACGGTGATTGCGCAGAATAAGCGGAGACGAGAATTAATTGATAAAATGTGCGGTCTGTGATAAAATCGGAAGATACGAGGGGAAAGTTTTTGGCGAGGAAGACTTATGAAACGAATGTATAAAAAGATACATATTGCATGGCAGATAGCAGCCGTAGTACTGGTGCTTGTGTTATCAGCCAGCCAGACAGCATGTTCAGCCTCTGGAAGCAAAGGAAGTGCAATAGTGCCGGGGAGCAGCATAACACCAGCTCCTAGTGTTAATAAGGATATAAAGGGTGATGGCGAGACGCCTACATTTACGGGGGTGCTGAGCTATCAGGATCTGAACGGATATAAAATGCGCTTCGTTGATATTAACAGCGGAACAGAGTATGAAGTGCCTTATCTGGGGGCTACAGATATCCAGGATTCCTATGGCAAGGTGAAAGCAGCCGCTGTTATGGATATGGGTGGCATATATGATGTGTATGTCGATAAGAATGGCAGTGCAGCGAAGATATATGGAAACAGTGACGCATGGGTAAGATATGATGTGTCGGGAATTACTGTGGATGAGGATTCAAGGAAGCTAAGCATCGGTGCTTCCAATATGATATATGAAAGCTATACGGTTGTGCTTTCCGGGGATGAAAGAATAAGCATTGCGCAGCTTGTTGACCAGGATAAGCTTGTTATAAGAGGCGTTGGCGACAAGGTATATTCTGTTGATGTTACAGAGGGACACGGATACCTTAAGTTTACCGGATTAGACGCCTTGGTTGGCGGATATGTGAGCATTGGAAGCAGCCAGTTCACAGGTATTACAGCGGATATGATGGTGACGGCACCTGTTGGAACATTTACAGTTAATGTCCGCAATGGAAGCCTGTCAGAAAGCAAGACGGTTACCATAGCCAGGGATGAGACGACGACAGTTGATTTTTCAGAGGTGCAGACCGAGCCTGTTAAGACTGGTGCAGTTAATTTTTCGGTTACTCCGGCTGGAGCGGTGATGAGTATTGATGGAACAGAGGTTGATTATTCTTCACCAGTAGCGCTTTCTTATGGCACTCACAGAGTTAAGCTGGTGGCTAACCATTATCAGGAATATTCCGAGGTTATAAATGTTAATTCACCTTATGTTACTAAAGTTATCGATATGACTGCATCCGGTATATCTACAACAAGTACCAGTACAGCGGCTGATAATACAAACGGATACAAGGTGTCGGTGACAGCACCGGTGGGAGCGGTTCTCTATGTCAACAGTGAATATATAGGAACTGTTCCATGCTCATTTGAAAAATCATCTGGAAAGAAAACGATTACACTTTCACAGAATGGATATAATACTGTTAGTTATACAATATCGATTGCGAATACAGCAGGAGATCTGACATATGCATTTCCGGATATGGTAAGCGGAGGCACCCAGGAGACGACAACACAGGTACAGGTTCCTACGGTTACACCTGCGACAACAAGCTCAACTACAAAGAGTTCATCTACAAAGTAGAGTACGAAAGGACGATAAATTATGAATATTTCATTTTCACCACCAGACATAACAGAGGAAGAGATTCAGGCAGTAGCCGAAGCCTTAAGGTCAGGGTGGATTACAACAGGACCAAGGACTAAAGAATTTGAAAAAAATATAGCACAGTATGTGGGCTGCAACAGAGCGGCATGTCTTAATTCAGCTACGGCATGTCTTGAGACAGCGCTTCGCCTGTTAGGAATCGGCGAGGGCGACGAGGTTATTGTGCCGGCATACACTTACACAGCTTCGGCAAGCGTTGTTGCACATGTCAATGCAAAGCTTGTTCTTATTGATGTGGAGGAGGGCACATATCATCCTGATTATGAGGTACTTGAGGCTGCAATCAATGAAAATACTAAGGCTGTAATACCAGTGGATATTGGTGGTGTTATGGTTGACTATGACAGGATTGAAAAGATTGTTGAGAGTAAGAAGAATATATTTAAGCCAGCCACACCGCTACAGGAGGCGCTTGGAAGAGTTGCAATTGTAGCTGATTCTGCACATGGCTTTGGAGCTGACCGGGGCGGTATCATGAGTGGTACGAGGGCAGATTTTACAAGCTTTTCATTCCATGCAGTAAAGAATCTTACGACGGCAGAGGGCGGTGCTTTGACATGGCGGACAATCCCGGGAGTTGATGACGAGGATATCTATAAGCAGATTATGCTTTACTCACTTCATGGACAGTCTAAGGACGCGCTTGCAAAGACTAAGCTTGGCGCATGGGAATATGATATCAAGGGCACTTATTACAAATGTAACATGACTGATATCATGGCTTCTATCGGGCTTGTACAGCTTAAAAGATATCCGGGACTTCTTAAGAGAAGAAGGGATATCATTGAAAGATACACAGAAGGAATTGCCGCTGATGATGTGGATATTATGAAGCATTTTACAGATGAGTATACTTCAAGTGGACATCTGTATCTGGTAAGGCTGCTAGGAAAGGATGTTGAGGAACGTAATGCACTGATTACAAGGCTTGCCGAGGCTGGCGTTGCAACAAATGTGCATTATAAGCCGCTTCCGATGCATACGGCGTATAAGAATATGGGATTTGATATCAAGGATTTCCCTAATTCGTATAATATGTACCGCAATGAGATAACACTTCCACTGCACACATGCCTTACGGATGAGCAGGTTGAATATGTTATAGAGCAGTTTAACAGATTGAAATAATCGGACATTTTAAAAATTCACTGTACTAATTTAAGAGGAGGCAGACAAGAATGGAGTTAAGACCATGGCAGCTTCTTCCTGATGAGATGAGAACCAGGGAAGTAAGAAAATACTATAATATACTTATGAAGCACAGAATGTGGCTTAAAATGAAAAGAGTGCTGGATGTGATTGTTGCCAGTATTATGCTGGCAGTTCTTATTATTCCTATGGGGATAATTTCAATTGCAATCTGGCTTGATTCGCCGGGACCTGTATTTTTCAGGCAGGCGAGGGTGACACAATATGGAAGGATATTCCGTATATATAAGTTCAGAACTATGGTAAATAACGCAAGTAAGTTAGGAGCAGCGGTTACTGTGGATAATGACGCAAGAATTACAAGAGTAGGCGCATTTTTACGAAAATACAGAATGGACGAGTTTCCACAGCTTTTCAATATTCTTGCAGGTGATATGACGCTGGTTGGAACAAGACCGGAGGTTCCTTCGTATGTTAAGAAGTATACCAAAGAGATGTATGCGACACTTCTTCTTCCGGCAGGGCTTACTTCAAGGACAAGCATTGCCTATAAAGATGAGGACAAGCTTCTTGGAGAGGCTGCCGATAAGGAGAGCGCAGATAACATATATCTGAACGAGGTATTGCCAGCGAAAATGCGTTATAATCTCGAAAGTATGAAGCATTTTGGAGTAAAGGCTGATGCGGCTGTGTTGTGGGATACATTTGCGTCAGTGGTTGGAAGTGACAGAATGACTGTTAAGAAGTAGGTAGAATATGTATATTACAATTGCCGTTATTGCATATAACGAGGAGGATACTATTAAGAATATCCTTGATGACATAAGCAGACAGGACTATGACCATAAGCTTATGGAGGTTGTGCTTGTTGATTCTGCATCAACCGATGAAACTAAGGCGGTTATGCAGCAGTTCGCAGATGAGAATAAGATGGGCGCGGGACGGATTGTCGTGCTTGATAATCCTAAGAAGACGCTTCCGTGCGGATGGAATGTGCTGCTGGATAATTATACAGGCGAGGCTGTTATAAGGGTTGACGCGCATGCGCATATACCGGAGGATTTCGTCAGTAAAAATGTTAAGGTTTTAAATGAGGGCGAGATGATTGTCGGAGGTGTGCGTCCTAATATAGTTGACGGGGAAACACCGTGGAAGGATACACTGCTTCTGGCAGAAAGCTCTATGTTTGGCTCAAGCATAGCACCTTACCGTAATGGCAGGAATGAAACAGGCAGGAAGATATATATGAAGTCTCTGTTTCATGCTGCATACAGACGAGAGGTTTTTGAAAAAATCGGACATTACAATGAAGCTCTTACAAGGACTGAGGATAATGAAATCCACTACCGTATGAGAAAGGCAGGCTTCAAATTAAGGTTCTGTCCGGAGATTGTATCGTACCAGCATGTAAGAAGCTCGCTTCCGAAGATGCTTAAGCAGAAATATGCTAATGGTTACTGGATAGGAAAGACAAGCAAGGTATGTCCGGGATGTCTTTCTATATATCATTTTGTGCCTTTTGCTTTTGTCATGGCAATTGCTGCTACGACATTTGCAAATGTGTCATGTAAGCTGCTTTCTGTGAAATCGTTATTTTCGCGTATGGTACACAGACTTACAGGACTTATGTGGGGGGCATACTGGCTGATGGCAGTTGTTATGTCGGCTGCTGCAGTTACAGGTGCCAAGAAGGAGCGCAATAAGACATGTGTGGCACTGCCATTTTTATTTTTCCTGTTGCATATTTCTTATGGAATTGGTACAGTATGTGGGTTGGCAGGAAAGAAGCCTGTTAAAGAAACGAGGAACTGATGATGGGTGAAACTAAAAAGGACAGAATGCAGTTGTTGGTAAGAAGATTCTTCTTATTTATAACAGATACATTTTTACTAAATGCATGTGTATATCTGTCACTTATTATGAGATTCGATGTAGGTATTGTATCTATCGAGCCTCAATATATTAATAATTATGTAGACAATATTCTGCCTTATACTGTGATGTCCCTGCTTATATTCTGGGTGTTCAGGCTGTACCACAGCTTATGGCAGTATGCGAGCATAGCAGAGGTGTATAGGATTGCGGAAGCATGTATTACGGTTGAAGCTGTGCATCTGATAAGTAATAAAATCATGGGGAAAATGCTTCCTAGAAGCTGTTACTTTAATGCTGCCATATATCTTATTATTGCAATATGCGCAAGCCGTTTTATGTACAGAATGATTAGGACGGTGCTTAACAAATACAGAAATATCAAGACTTCTACCAATATTATGATTATCGGTGCCGGAGAGGCAACCAATGTCATTATGAGAGAAATACAGAATTCAAGCTATCTTGCCAATTCTAACATCGCATGTATTATTGATGATGACCGCCGCAAGGTTGGAAAGTACATACGGGGTGTCAAGGTTATAGGTACGAGAGACAGGATTAAGGATGCCGCAAAGCTTTATGATATTGATGAAATTATATTTGCAATTCCATCAGCGTCTAATGAAGTCAAGAGGGATATATTAAACATTTGTAAGGAGACTGATTGTACTCTTAAGATTCTGCCGGGTGTATATCAGATGGTGGATGGCGAGATTAATGTTAATTCAATCCGTAAGGTTGATGTGCTTGACCTTCTTGGAAGAGATCCGATTGAGGTTGACATTGAGTCGATTATGGGATATGTCAGGGACAAGGTT
Source organism: Ruminococcus sp. CAG:382 (assembly GCA_963654395.1). Taxonomy (GTDB): domain Bacteria; phylum Bacillota; class Clostridia; order Lachnospirales; family Lachnospiraceae; genus Lachnospira. Next base: position 2,359 of record CAVKBP010000072.1, on the reverse strand, counting down.
GTTATGGTAACAGGAGGCGGTGGTTCGATTGGTTCGGAGCTTTGCCGTCAGCTTGTAAGCCACAAGCCGAAGCAGCTCATTATATTTGATATATATGAGAATAATGCCTACGATATCCAGCAGGAATTAAAGATTAATTATCCTGATGCAGATGTTGTTACGCTTATTGGTTCTATAAGAAATGTGTCAAGGCTTGAGAGTGTATTTGCACAGTACAAGCCGGATATTGTATACCATGCCGCAGCGCATAAGCATGTACCGCTTATGGAAGTCAGTCCGGATGAGGCTGTCAAGAATAATGTTGTTGGTACCTGGAATGTCGCTAAGATGGCTGACAAATATGGTGTTAAGAAGTTCGTAATGATTAGCACTGACAAGGCTGTCAATCCGACTAATGTTATGGGTGCAACGAAGCGTATCTGTGAGATGATTGTGCAGACCTATAACGAGATATCCAGGACGGATTTCGTTGCTGTAAGATTCGGCAATGTACTTGGAAGCAATGGCTCGGTTATTCCGCTTTTTAAAAGACAGATTGAGGCAGGCGGCCCAGTCACAGTAACTGATCCTAATATTATAAGATATTTCATGACTATACCGGAGGCTGTGGCACTTGTTCTTCAGGCTGGTGCATATGCCAAGGGTGGTGAAATATTCATTCTTGATATGGGTGAGCCTGTTAAGATTGATGACCTTGCAAAGAATCTTATAAGACTTTCAGGCTATACATTAGGTGTTGATATGGAAATCAAATACACAGGACTCCGTCCTGGCGAAAAGCTCTATGAAGAACTTCTTATGAAGGAAGAAGGTCTCCAGGAGACAGACAACAAGCTTATCCACATCGGAAAGCCGATTGAGTTCGATAAGGAGAATTTCTTTGATAACCTTGAGAAGCTCAAAGAGGAAGCTTACTCAGAGACAGGTAATATAAGAGAATACCTTAAGGAAGTGGTTGACACTTACCATCCGGATGGACATTAAGGAAAATGCAGGATTTGTACCTGCGAACAAACTTGGGATGCCTTGAAAAACAGGCAAGAAAATAGAGTATTATGAATGTGCAAATGTACATTCATAATACATTGATTAAATTGATAGCGGCAGAACTCCTTGATTATATGGGAGTTCTGCCGCTTTTTGATAATAAGAAGCAATTATTATTAAGAATTAATTCTTATTAAGAGCCTCTTCAGCCTTAGAATAATCTTCCTCTGAGTATTTAGTTAGAATCTGTTCCTTGGTCAGACCTAATTCAATCATTGTAATGATTGCTGTCTGGCGTTCTTTCTGAATACCTCTGATTTCGCCATTGCGTTCGCCGATACGCTTGCCCTGAGCAACGCCCTTCTGAACCCATTCATCTTCCATTTCCTGAACACATTTCCACACGGTAGTCTCACCTCCATTGTCTGATTCGTTAAATATATCTGATAACTTGGAAAATCCGGTTATTGTAGTTATCAGATTGATGATTTCGCTATCAATAGATTTGTCAGTGTATTCTTTAGACAGTCCTTGAAGATTCTTAGTGTATATCTTCTGCGTAATGTCAAATACATTTCTGACATCCTCATTATAAAATTGATAACGCCCGGAATCAAGTATCTGGACAAGATTTATCCTGTAATCAGAAAACAATGGACGCAGTTCATCGGGAATATCGGTAATCATGTCGGATAATGCCAGAGGACCGTCCCAAGGAACTTCTCCGTAGTAGAATATAAGCGTTATTATAGGGTGAAGCTTGTCTGACTTGTTCAAGCCGGATAGAAAGCCTGTATCAGAGTCAAAGCTATGCTCTGCTTTGTGCAGGCTGCGGAATTCGTTACATTCCTTAAGATAACCAAGTCCATCATAGAGCAAAGCCCTTACAGGCATGGCATAATGCGGATTAGTCTGAAGTTCCAGTCCCAGAATGGTGAACTCAATACCATTATAGAACTTCTTGATAATGTCTCTTGTCCTGACAAGAGATTCGTTGTAGTCATTGAATTGAATGATGCCGGAAACATCGGTATCCATCTCGGTGAGTTCGTCAGGATTGATAACCTGCTTACCATTAAAAGCCACAGCGTTGAACAGGTCTGCAAAGCGTTCATTGCTGCGCCAGAAGGTCTTCATGGCAGTATCCGGCTTATCAATCTTTTTCTTCGAGTTATTCTTTCTCATAAATCGCCTTTCTTAAAAGTAAATGATGCACCATATATAATATACTAATAACGATAATACACAATCTAAAATATGTCAAGTATAAAAATGACAAATCAATAAAAAGAATTATAACTTTGCAAATGTGCTATATAGCGATACATTTATAAATTATATAATAATGGATTAAGGAATAGATTGCAGAGAA
>CAVKBP010000071.1:0-12220 GCA_963654395.1 Ruminococcus sp. CAG:382 | reverse complement strand
GATTCGCCGGAAAACAATGTGTTTTCTGCCATAACAATTCCTCCTAAACTCTTGTCTCACATATCCTGCCGTTGCATAAGCCCAACAATCTCAAGTAGAGACTAACAAATTTTTAAGATTTTTTCAAATATATGCAATTTTCTCATATACATAGTTTTTCGTCCTGCTCCGGTTTTAATAATAGCTTCTCCCAATTATAACACCTTTTGGGGAGAAAGATATAAGAAATAGGAGAAGCCATTACATTTGTCTCACTTTTGTCTACCTTCCTGTGTTATTATATAACCAAGATAAATAAAAATAACCGCGTGCAGCATAACACCGATATCAGCCAGCCCGCAGAAAGAGGATTACTATGGACGAACAATTAATTGATTACAATAATACAATACCTGAAAATAAGCCTGAAAAAGAGGCTGTTCCTGAAGGCAAAGCTGTTAATAATGTTCTTAATGAAGAGGACAACAATTATTATTACAACACAACAGACATTGATGTTGCTAATGCATTAACTGAAGTAACAAATATACTTTCGGACAATTTTGGGGAAAGCTATGGCTTTTTCGCAGATGAACACTTGTGGGCAAGTCCATTATTTTGTGAAATGATGAACAACAAATATATAACTTTTAATGATATGCTTCTGTCCGCAGATACTCTTGCGGATAGCTATGATTATAACAAAGCCAAAAGCCTTCTTACGGAAAAATTAAGTGAAAAATCTAAAAAACTCCTAAAGTTTCATGATCCTGTTAAAACAACAGAAGAAGAGTTATTGAAAAATGGTGTTCCTAAATCAAAACTGAGCCACAAATATATCGAGCAACTCTCTGAAATCGATTGTGCCTTGGAGAACACCTACAGCTCTCATTCTAACGACTCTAAGGAATTTAAAAGCCTTATGAATACATTTAAGCTGACATTCAGCGCCAGTGGAAGATTCTTTATTGATAAAGAAGACTTCAAAGATTACGAGAATAAGATGGCTCTTCTTAAAGATAAGGCAAGTGAATATATCAAGCATTGTGAGGATCATCCTAAGATGGGTTCCCGTCGTGCTGAGCGATTAAAGCAGGCTAGGAGAGTATACCATGTATGTAACGCATTCAATTATAATCAGAATATCAAAGAGTACCTTGTAGACCATATTGCGCTAAGATATTATTCTGCTGTTGTTTACAGCCACAGCCAAAGCCTTAAGAATCCGGACGAAAAGGCAGCATTTGAAAAGGAGCATATCAATGCTAAAGCTAATCGTGCCAACGCTGACAAGGTAAAAGAATTTCTTCCTTTCCAGCAGATTGTAAATACCGACCTTAGTATTGAAGAATTACACCGTCTGCATGAGGATCCTTTTAAGACACTCAAGCGCATTAATGCTGCTGCAACAGATAACGAGAAGCAGAAAATAACTGAATTCAAAAATAATATCATCAAGAAGAAGGTCACCAAAAAGAATAGCATCAAGAATGATGTCAATGAAAAGAATGTCAAAGAAAATGGTGGTAAACAGATAAAATAACCGCGTGCAGCATAACACAGATATCAGGCAGGCACAAACTTGAGATGCTCTGAAAAGCAGGCAAGAATGGAGGATTATTATGGTTGAAAATATTGAACTAGACAATGATGAAGACATTGCAATGGATGATGCTATTGAGCCAGATAAGAATAATGTCAATAATAATACTAATGTCATTAATGAAAATGCAACGAAGGATATAAATGTTGCAGATGAGGACAATATAACTGATAAAACAAAAACTGTATCTGAAAATGATGTAGATGCAAACATTGAAATCGAATTAAATACAAAGGAAAAAGAAAGCTGGGAAAGAGTTTATACAATTGATGAGGCATGGAAAAAAATCTATACTGCCTTTCAGAAAGAATTCGGTGAAGATAGTCCTATACCAAAAGGTGCCCGTGAACCCATGTTGAGGTTTTCAGATTCGCTTGATGAGGCAATGATGTGCTATATGTCGCTTGATAAAATTGAAGAAATGAACAAGCATTTACAAAACCCTGACTTCCTGAAAAAAAACGACATCACTGCAAGTTGTTTAATGAGGGCAAAGGCAACTGTTCCTGTATACGATGCTGATTTCAAAACCCAAAAGCGTGAATTTATTAAAGGAGCCAATCAACCCAGACATCTGGCTACTATTGCTGTAGCACTAAGAAAAACTGACAGCAGGTTCTCTGATGATTCTAAGGAATACAAAGAATTTTGTGCAAGTGTAAGCAATGCAACGGCTGAATATATGGAATTTATATGTAATCCACTTGAAGATCCTGACAAGTGGGAAAATGCTGTCGGTTACATGAAAAAACTAGAAATAAGAACCAACGCTTACCTGCAGCACTGCGAAAAGAATCCAAAAAGAGGTGCTCGTCGTGAAGAACGCCTTAAGTGTGCCAACAGAGCCAAAGACATCGTTGAAGCCTTCAATAATAATCAGACTCTCCGCGAATATCTTAAGGATAATATTGCATTAAGATACTATGCAACTCTTGTAGTAACAGGAAGCTCTAAGCTCAGCCCGGACGATCCTAAGGGCTTCAAGGAAAAGTATATTGGTGATAACGCAACTGAAAACAAGCGCAATGGTGCTGATATGGTAAAGCAGTTAAAGGCATTTAAAGATATAGTAGCATCCGAGTGTGACCTTGACCGCTTATATGCAATGTACGACGATCCATTAAAGACCTTCAAGCGTATCACTAAAGCTGTTGTCAAAGGTGACTCTAAGGAATCTAAGGCAACCTTGAAAGGATTAAAAGATACTCTTGCTAATAAGAATAACATTGCACCAGCCAAGAGCCAGAAGACTAACCCTGAAAAGTCCAACGCCAGACCAGTTCCGGTGATGGGTGCAAAGTAAAACGGTCTGTGCAGTGTGCAGAAAAGAAAATACAACAGAGATAAAAAGCCAGTACAGTCATTTATAAAATACTGTACTGGCTTCATTTAATTCTTATTTAATTCTTCTGCGTCAATCGCTGCAATGTCTCGAATAAAACCGAAACCTCAAGCGGCTTCGAGATATGCGCGCTCATTCCGGCATTCCGCGCCTTGATGCGGTCTTCTGTAAATGCATTGGCAGTCATGGCTATGATAGGTATTGTCTTCGCGTCCGCCCTGTCCATAACGCGGATTGTGGCGGTTGCTTCGTACCCATTCATAACAGGCATCATGACATCCATAATGATTGCGTCGAAGGTTCCGGCTGGTGATTCTGCAAATGTATCAACAGCCTCTTTACCGTTCCATGCCTTAGTAACCTCAACGCCCTCTGCATGCAGAACGAATTCGGAGATTTCCATATTAAGCTCATTATCTTCAACAAGCAGCACCCTGCAGCCTGCAATAGAATATTGCTGTTCCTCAGGCTTCTTCTCTTCAATTACGATTTCCTGCTTAGTATCAATCCTGAAAGGAATCGTGACTACAAATGTAGTTCCTTTTCCTTCCTCGCTTTCAAAGGTAAGCGTTCCATTCATCTTATCAACAAGCCCCTTGGCTATAGACATTCCCAGTCCTGAACCGCCGTACTTAGTCTGCACGGTATCATTTTCCTGTGTGAACGGCTCAAATATTCTCTTCTGGTAGCTCTCGCTCATGCCTATTCCGGTATCTGCACAGACGAATTCCATAAGTGCATATCCATCCTCTGTCACCTTAAGCTCCCTGCAGCTTACCCGAATGCTTCCGCCCGGCTTGTTATACTTGACAGCGTTGCTCATGATATTCATAAGCATTCTCTTAACATGCGATTTGCTTCCGATAAGATATCTGTGTGTTACGCCCCCGCTTTCCTTAATCATGCTGATTCCCTGCTCTGCTGCCAGCTTCTCAATGACAACACAGACCTCGTCCACGACTTCCTTTAAGTCAAATGGCTGCTCATCCAGCACGACTTCTCCGGACTCTAACTTTCCCATATCAAGAACCTCATTTACAAGTTCTAATAACAGGTGCGATGCGTCCTTAATCTTACTGCGGCATTCTGCCTGTTTATCAAGATCATCAGCATAATACTCTGCAACCTGCAGCATGCCGCAGATTCCGTTAATCGGCGTCCTTATATCATGGCTCATACGCTGTAAGAACTGCGTCTTGGCAGCATTAGCTGCGTCCGCTCTCTTAGCAGCCTCCTCCAGCTCCTTATGATACTCAGCCTCATGCTCTAACTCAACCTGATAATGCTTCCTGTCAGAGCTTCCAAGCAGAAGCCACAGAATTGCAGCTATACACACATACACAATCATAATAATAGTCACATTCTGCCCAAGTCCGGAATAGATAACTGAATCCGGCACATAAGTATAGATATAATAATCTCTCTGCTTAATCATAACTCCGTAGCTTTTCATCTGCGAAATATGATAAATGTGGCTGCTATCACCAATCTCCTTTAAGCTCTGCACAATCACATTATCAGCAGTGCTCTCACCAATCATCTTCTCATCATTGCAGGCAATTATATGACCTTCATCTGCTATGATAATCGTTCCATCCGCTGCATTCTGATAGCCCTCCAGAAGGCTCTGCAGAGTCAGTGAATAAAGCTGTGCGCATTCCGGACTAATGTAAAAATAAGTTACTACAACACCTGCAGCATCAGTCCTTGCTGTCGCTGCCATATTAATATAACCACCATTATCAAGATAGATTCTCTGTGAATAGCTTCTTGCACTGTCATCTGCACCATTAAAAATGGTTTTCTTGCTGTAATTCTCAAGGAACTGATTCATCACTTCTTCATCCTCTGCATATTCGCAGACTACATTACCCTCCTGATCCATCACAAGAATTCCCTGAAGCCATAAGTCTCTGGCATAATGCGCCAGAAGCTCCTCATCTAATTCTACATCAAGCTCTTTATCAGCTTCCAGATAATTCCTGACCTGATTATCACTCTCGATTGCACGAAGCAGCGCCTGCGTCTCCGAACCATTATTGTAGTGGGAATATGTCGAGCACTGCACCTTCATATAATTCGCTGTCTTCAATACACGCGTCTGTGACCTGTTCACTAACATTTTTGCAAGCAGGAATACCGAAGCTGCGAAGACTGCAATTCCTATAAGTACCGTAAAAAATATATATTTCTTCCCAATCGGATGTTTCTTAATACTCAAGCTGTTCCACCTCCAGATACTTCTCCGGATTCTCCAGATATTTTCCAATGATTTTCACAGAAGTACCATCAGTTCTCATCTCTTCAAGTGTCTTATCCAGCTCCTCACAGATTCCCCTGTCATCATCCTTGGCAAATGCTACACCAATACCTACAGTCATAAGGTACTCCGGTAGTATGCGGTAGGTTACATTGTAATCCTTCATATACTGCAGAATCGCTGTCTCGTGGGCAGCAATGGCATCCACATAGCCCTTAGAAAGAAATGTGTACATCAATTCTCTTTTCTCAAGACTGATTAACTGTGCGATTTCCGGAATCCTGCTGTCCCTCCTGCCCATAAATACACCTTCCGGCTTAGTTGTGGACTGCACCGCAATTTTTTTGCCCTCCAGGTCAGCCAGTGTATATATATTGCTGTCCTCTGCCACTGCCACAACCTGATTGCTCACCATATAAGAGCCAGCCCATTTGTAATCTGAAAGACGCCCTTCCATAGAAAAGCAGCCCATGATACAGTCTATGCTTCCCTCCTCAACCAGCTCTTTCTTGTTCTCCCAGTCAATATATGTGAACTCCACCTTATAGCCCATTCTTTTAAATGCTTCTGTGGCAAGCTCCACATCTATTCCGGTAGCCACACCGTCTTCATCCAGATAATTATATGGCGGGTAATTATCACTTCCCACCTTAATAACGGGCATCTCCTGTGTTGTGTCCGTAGTACTCTGTCCGGCACAGCCAGCCAGCGAACACACAAGAAGCCCTGCCGCCATCATACAGCCAATGGCTCTTTCCCATACTTTCCTCACATGCTTCTGCTACTAAAAACATATACAAATGTGTATTATCTAAATAGCTTTTCCTTTCCTAAATTTTATTTGCCACTTGGTTTTCGTGGACTTTTACCATTAATTTTTACTTTCTTATTAATTGCTCCTCAATTCAAACTCACTTCTATCGCAACTATATCATGCCTTAATTACGCCTATATCAGCGCTTTTACCGCAATTATATCATATTTTATTACGCTTATATCAGCGCTTTTACCGCAATTATATCATACATGCCGCCAGCATGCACAGCGCTGTCGCGGCATATCCACTGTTTATAATCGTATTATACATTTATCTTTCATAGACACTATATCCGTCTCTGCCATTCTGCTTCGTCTGATACAGTGCCAGATCCGCATTCTTATATAAGTCCATATAGCTGTCTCCAGCCTCCGGCGCGTAGGCTATTCCTATGCTCGCCGTCAGTCTCTCGTCGAAATCCGGCAGCTTAAGCTCATGGATTCTGTCTATAAGCTGCTCTATGCGTGTGCATACATTTTCCTTAGCTTCTACTTCTGTCATGAATACGACAAATTCATCTCCACCGATACGCCCAACGATATCCTGACTGCGGAAATGTTCCTTAAGCAACGCTCCGAAGCTCTTAATCACAACATCTCCAAAGGCATGTCCGTAAGTATCGTTAATATGCTTGAACCTGTCCATATCAAATATAACAAATGCATGCAGGTGCGTACCATCTTCCTTACTCATCAGCTCATTGATACATTCTTCCGTAGCAGTCTTATTATAAAGTCCAGTCATCGCATCTGTCCTTGCATAACGAATAAGCGCTTTCTTGCTCTTGTTATTCCTGACCATAATATACGCAATCAAAATTATCACCATTATAAAGAATCCGCCTGTAAATGCGGTTTCATTCCTTGATATGAACCTGTACGGCTGCTGCGCGTCACTTACCGGGAGTACATAGCATATCATCCAGTCATTAACCTCCAGCGGGGCATATGCTAGATATTGCTCGTACCCCCCCCCATTTTTTGGGCGCATTTTTACTATGCCGCTTCTGTGCTCTTCAAAGTCTGCCTTAACACTATCTAAAGAATCGCCATTAAGCAGTTTCTTTCCATTGTAAAAATCATAAAAGTTCTCGCCATAGCTGACTGTCTGATAAGCAGCTTCGCCATCATACGCGATAATATCCCCATCCTTCGTGACAATCAGGCTGTATCCGATTCCGTCAAATGCGTCATTTAACATAATGTGGCTTAGTGCCGTTACATTATAAGAACCGCCAAGCACGCCTACAACCTCACCGTCCTTCTTAACCGGAACGCTTAAGATTACACGCATTTCATTATCAACACTGCTCTCCAATGGATCACTTAACGAGCGCTCACCTGCAATTGATTCGCTAAAATATCGGCGGTGTGCTACATTTTTAATCTGACCATTATCATAGTAAGCTGTTCCGTCAGGCAGAATCAGGGCTGTAAGCTCCAGATCCGTATAATTGCGCAGTGATGCCAGCATATCCATGTTGTCATCAGTAATCAGCTCGTCATGCTTTCCAAGCTCCTCCGCAATACCCTCCAGATATTGGTAATGAACCTCAAGAATTGTGGTGATATGTTCACTCTGACGCACTACCGTATTCATCGTTCTGTATTTTGAATTCCTATCTATTGCTTTATTAGTCATATAACCAAATGCTGCCAGACAGACCGCAACAGCCGCAACAAATATGCATATCGCTTTCGTATAATATCCTGATTCACGCTGTTTCTTCATATAAGCACATCCTTTCACGCCGCGTGTTGATTAAGAAACTATATTTATAAGCTAATCATATCATATTTTGTCGGGGTTTGCTATATTTGTCTTACTTTTGTCGCATTTATTATGTTATCATGTAATCGTTCAGAAAGCGAAGCCTTTTAGAGGCTGGCTTTGAACAGTTAATCCTGTTGTGTTACTAGACAACTGACAGGAGAAAAAAAACGCCGCATGCTGCTAAATACCTATATCAGAAAGCATGCACATACTTGAAATGCTCTGAAAAACGGGCAGGAATGGAGGATTAATATGGATGAAATTAATGTAAATGAAGCAGAATATCCTGATGACATCAGAGTGGCATGGAACAAATTTTGCAGATATATCAGGGAAGACTGGGGCAAGGATGCTAAAATTAAGCGTACTGTTAACGGATTAACTTCTGCTACCCACCTTATTGTAAATGCCAATTCACTTGATGAAGCCATGACTAAAGCTGGCTTTAGCGCTGATTTCCGAAAAAAAGCCCAGGAAAGATTAATTAATCCTCCTGCCAAGAGCAAAGCCTCATATCTAACAGATAAAGAATTAGAGATACTCAAAGCTCATGACATTGTGCAGAAAAGGGTGCAGAATAATACATCTATAAAAGAAAAGACAGAAGAAGTCATTTTTAAAGGAAATGCAGATGATGATAGTTATATTTCTGATGATTCTCTATATAATAACTATAATTATGATATAGATATATCTGTCGACAATGGTGAAGAAAAGAAAGATGCCCCTGATATCAAGACCGGTGCTGATGACAAGGCTGATATGCCAGATATGTCTGAAGAAAACAATAAGCATGTCAATGTTATTCCTGAGGCAGAAAAGGCTGCGGAAGTAAAGCCTGAAGATATAAAGGTTGAAGATATAAAGACTGAAAATATAAAGCCCGAAGAAAAAAAGGTTGAAAATATAAAACCTGATGAGAAAAAAGCTGATAAGATAAAGCCTGAAGATGTAAAGCATAAAAATACAACGAATAAGGAGGCTTTGCTGGAACGCGGAGAATTTAGGAACAGAGTTTACGGCGGTCATGGCGGTTATCTGGATAAAATTGATAACGCTCTGAACGCTACAGCCAGCAAGCTTTCTAACGATTCAACAGAATACAAGGAGCTTTGTACAGCACTTAAGGATACCTGCGCAGCCTATTACGGCTATGATACCAATATAAACAATTTCGGAGAATATAAAGAAAAGATGTGGCAGCTTAGAACTAAGGCAGAGGCATATATTAATCACTGCGAGCAAAACAAAAAGTCTGGCTCCCGCCGTGCTGAGCGTCTAAAGAATGCCAACAGAATAATGTGTGTCTGTAATGCATTTGAAGAGAACATGACTGTTAAAGACTATCTCGTTGATAATATCGCTTTAAAATATTATGCTACAATCATAGTCAGCCACAGCTTTACGCTTAAGAAAGACGAGGCAGCAGAATATAAGAATAAATATATCGGTAATAATGATGAAGCTGAAAAATTTAAACATATTGGTGCTAATTATGTAAAGGAATTTAAACCTTTCAAAAAAATTGTATCAGACACTGACGACATCAATAAGTTATTCAGTATGAACGAAGAACCTGTTAAGACCTTCAACCGCATTAACAAGAGTGCAACTGGAAAGTCAAAGCAGCAGTTAGCTGATTACAAGGATCTTCTTACCAAGGGTAAAGACTTACATAGGTAATGATACACTCATTCCAGATAGTTCCTGCCTGTGATAAAACACAACCCCCGCCAGATGCATAGCGCATCCGGCGTGGGTTTTCTCTAGTGCATCGTTTTCTAAATAACAAGCCTCATAGTTATTTTCCACAACATTTTTTATATTTCTTACCAGAACCGCAAGGGCATGGATCATTCCTTCCAACCTTAGGCGCTTTGCGGACAAATGGCTGTGATGATTCTGACCGTTCTGCTACTGCTTTCATTAGTGCATCCCATTCCTCTTCTAATTTATCTTCATCAAAATCATATAACCGTTCCATATCTTCAGCACATTTTCTTGCGCGTGATGAACCCTGCTTTAATTCCTCAATTAATACCTCGCCAGCTTCTCTTTCATCAATTTTCATATAGCTGTCAGCCATCAGATATATGTATTCTTCTGAACATATAGCATTTTCTTTCTTGTATTTCTGCAGCTTGTCAAATGACCTGTCTATGCCATATGTGGATGCCGAATACATTGCTCCCTGAATTTCAGCAGGAAACTGATATAAATGTGTCGAACTGGTGTTGCTGAAATCCTTCATATCATCAGAGAGCATGTCTATGCTCTTGTCTGGGGCTCCAATTTCGATAGCATACATTTCTCTGGTTCTACCCTTTAGCATAGGAAGTGGCAGCTCCACCATTAAGCCCCATATACATTTCCATAAATCTACCTCTGCTTCGATTTTATCCGGAATTATCTTTTTCTCACGGAATAAATCTATAATATGGTCTACTGTATCACCTTCTATAACATGGCTGACTACTATATCCAGCCATTCATCTGCCGCTTTATCTGACAAATCCATATGATATTGCACAGTTGAAATAAACTCATCCATCCAGTCACTGCCGTAAGCCTCACCCTTTGACTTCTCTGCAATCTCGTCCTTTGTATATGCGGCATATGGTCTGTCCTTACAATATTTTTCCATTCCAGCCAGCACATTATCTAAATCCTGTCCTGCCTGCACAGCATAGCTTATTCCTTCTGATAATGTCTTTATATTGAAATGTTCACTAGCTTCTGCATATGTGAATACGCTGCTCATGAATTCATCCTTATCCAGCTCCCCGCTGTATACCTTCTTGTATATCTCATAGAGGCTGTCTAACTCTATAACTTTGTATATCTTAAGAAGCCTGTCAACATTTTTATTAAATTCCTGATTATTGCTATTTGCCATATTAATATACCTGCCTTTCTACGGTGCCACTGCACCTGTTCCTTCAGAATTGACCTAATTATATCAGATAACTTTAGATTTGTCTTACTTTTGTCTATCTTATTATGCTATGATACATTTGTCAAAGCGAATTAAGTAATTTCAGCCGTCGCGCACTACGGCTTAAGCATTTTCAGAAAGTGTGCAGAAATGCGTGAAAATCTAAAAATTCGCACAATGCCTTAAAAATATGGCAATAGAAAAGAATAGTGTGAATAATCTAAGATTTTCACACGATGCCCTTAAAAAGCGGGCATGTGAAAAGAACAGTGTGAATATCAAGGATTTCACACGATGCCCTGAAAAAGCGGGCAAGTGAAAAGAATCGTGTGAATATTAAGGTTTTCACACGATGCCCTGAAAAAGCGGGCAGGAATGGAGGATAATTATGGATGAAAATTATGATTTTGGAACAGGTATGAATCCCGAGAAATTTGATAAGCAGGCAAATGCATGGAAGACACTTTGTAACGCCTTTAAGACAATTTATGACGAGAGAGAAGGGAATAATAAACCTAAAAAGCTGAGGCCAGGTTATTACCCAGCTCTCGACATCTTGGGCGACCCTGATACAATCAACCCATTATCAGATTATGCCAGTGCAAATATAAACTTTACAGATTCTCTTGAGGATGCGTTACTTGAGGGACATGCTGATCCTAAAGAAGTTGAATTCGTTTACAACAAGTTAAAGGATCCTGAATTCAGACAGAAAAATTCTATCACAGACGAACACCTTAAAATACTTAAGGTTAATATCCCTGAAAATACTGTGACTGGTCTTAAGGATGAGCCTGTACATATAACCAGAGTTACCGGTCATCATGGTCATTATCTTACAACTATTGTAACATCATTGTATGATACTAAAGGCAAGTTTTCCAAGGATTCTGATGAATATAAGAAATTCAAGGAGGCTGTTAATAAAGCATCAGATAATTATTCCTTTTATGACCTTGAGAACACTTATACACCAAATAGATATAAGAATTACGAACAGAGTATGAAGGAGCTAAAAAAAGCAACATATGACTACATAAAACATTGTAAAGACCATCCAAAAAGCGGTTCACGCCGTGCAGAACGACTAGAGCTGGCTAACAAGGTATACAATATCTGTTCAGCATTTGAAAAAAATAAGACAGTCAGAGAATATCTTAAGGATAATATTGCCGCTAATTATTACGCAGCACTTGTAGTCAATGCTTCCAGGAACAAGAAGAAATTCCCAACCCAGCAGGAAGCTGACGATTATAAGAAGGCTAATCTTGGCAAGAATTCTCCTGCAAGAAAGAATGGAACTGAAGCTGTAAAGGGACTTGACGGTTTCAAGGATTTAGTAGGTAAAGAAATGGATGTCGACAAGTTATTTAAAATGCATGAAGAGCCTCTAAAAACAAGCAAGCGTATTAACAATGCTGTTCTAAAGAGCAAGAATCCTGTTAATGTTAAGGAATTCCAGAAGAATCTTCTTAATGGTAATAGCAGAACAAATGAGAATATTAATAAAC
>CAVKBP010000070.1:0-12293 GCA_963654395.1 Ruminococcus sp. CAG:382 | reverse complement strand
CTCACTGCCATATACATTCTCCTGTGCCGTCCTGACACTCACACACTGCGCTGCATAATTGTCACCAAATGACGCATTTTTCCATATGCCATTAGCAAGTGCTGCAAGCATGACTGCTGCGGTTACCATCAGACATCTGTTATACCCGCCCATATTCTTAATGCCAAGTCCAGCAAGCAATACAGCGCCTATTGCAACAGCACTTATAACTTTTCCGTTTCTTGAAAAACTTATGCACATGCATATTACAAAATATATCGTAAGTGCTTTTCCAATAAATTTAATTTCTTTACTTTCCAGTGCCACAAGCCGCGGCATCATGCACACAAGAATATACGCGCACAGCAGTGCAAATGCATATATCCACCTGTTGCAAATATACGAAAAACCATTCATTGCCTGCCCGAAAAAAGGAATGCATATCATCACTACATTTATAATAAAAAACACCTTGAGTATTGTATACCTGTGCCTGCTTCTAAACATTAAAAATACCGCAAGAAGTACAGGTATTGCAAAGCCCATGCATGTCCAGAAATTATCGCCCTCAATAGTGAATAACCCCGGCAGCTTCAGATAATATGAAAATGGATATACAATTCCGATTTTATTAGCTGTATTGAATCTGTTGTCACTTAAGAAGGTATGCAGTACCGGAAGAAATACTATTGCCGCCATGCACAGTCCTGTAACAGACGATACCGCGAGCCTCAGCATTCCCGCACACCACATTTTCACATTCCTGCCATAGCAGAATATGAATCTTACTACAACATATATCACCGTAGTAAATACAAGCATGTAGAAAAAATAAAAATTGCTCATTGCCGCAACTGCCACAGTTATTGTAAAAAGCCACATTTTCTTTTCCCTGATTATCTTCTCAACGCCAAGCACAAGCAGAGGATAATACAGAAGCGGATTAAGAAAGAATGGGTGTCTTACCGCATTATAGACTGCCCAGTAGCAGAACGCATAGGTAACTGCCCCCGGAAGCACATATCTTTTTTCGTGTCCCAGATAGAAGCATACCAGTGAAAATGCAATTCCAGACAGATATATTCTAAGCAGTATCATCGCCTCAAAGAATATATACATATATTTTGCCGGAAACAGGAAGCTGAAAAATGTAAATGGATCACCTATCACATAGTAATGAAATGTTCCGATAATATCGCTTCCCTCACCAATCGCAAAATCCCACTGCGGTAACACGAACCTGTGATTAACGAATATATTCTTAAAGAACTCCCTTAAGTACTGCGAATAATATATAAGTGCCTTGTAATGCTGTTCCCAGCCATCGACCTCCCATATAAAGGTCTTCCCTGTAAAGAAGTAAAAAGAAAACACACCTATGGCAAGGATAACAAAAATAACTGAATAGACCAGAAAATATGTTGATTTTCTGGAATCCAGTCTTTTATAAAAATCTTGTACCTTTGATTTCATCTCTGCCATAGGTGTATCTTCTTTCAAATGTATTAGCCAAATATACTAGAAAACTGCCATAAGCATAAGCCTACGGCAGTTTCTTATTATAGCTTATTGTGATTAAATTATCAATGAAGATGTATTATCTTCTTAGGGCACTTCTCAGCACATTTGCCACATCCAGTACACTTAGAGTAATCAATGTGTGCAATATTGTTTTCTACTGTGATAGCGCCGAATTCGCACTGCTTTGTACATAACATACAACCGATACATCCAACAGAGCAGGCTGACATAACATCCTTACCCTTGTCGTTAGATGAGCAGTTAACAGTGTAATTACTCTTGTATGGTATGATTTCAATAAGGTGTCTTGGACATGTAGCAACACATTTACCACAAGCCTTACATTTGCCCTTATCTACTACTGCAATGCCATTAACAACATGGATTGCATCGAATGGACATACCTTTACGCATGAGCCATATCCCATACAGCCATATGTACATGCCTTAGAACCGCCGTTAGGAACGACATTCATTGCTGTACAATCCATAGCACCTGAGTATACATAATTTTCTTTAGCCTTTTCGCAGTCACCAGCACATTTAACAAATGCTGTCATTCTTACTGAGTCTCCGACTTCCTCACCCATGATTGCACCAATCTTAGCTGCAACAGGTGCGCCACCAACTGGACATGCGTTTGCCGGAGCTTCTCCTGCGGCAATTGCCTTAGCAAGCGCATCACATCCGGCATATCCACAGCCACCACAGTTGTTACCCGGAAGCTCAGCTCTTACATCTATCTCTTTCTGATCTACTTCAACATAGAACTTCTTACCCATTACTCCGAGGAAAAGTCCAAGAAGTAAACCAGTGCAGCTTACAACAACTGCAGCAATAATTATACCTGACATCTTGTCGTCCTCCTCTTAAATAATTCCTGAAAATCCAAAGAATGCGATAGCCATAAGTCCTGCTGTAAGTAATACGATAGGCATTCCCTGAAAGCTTTCCGGAACATCATTGAATTCGTTTCTTTCGCGGATACCAGCCATGATTATGATTGCTATTGTGAAACCAATGGCTGTTCCTAATCCGCTGACTACAGAATCACCAAGCTTCTGTGCTATATTAAGTGATTCTGATGTATTGTAGTTCTGTACATTAGTAAGTGCAATACCAAGTACTGCACAGTTAGTTGTAATAAGTGGAAGATATACACCAAGTGCTTCGTAAAGAGCTGGTGATGTCTTCTTTAAAAACATTTCAACAAACTGAACCAGTGCCGCAATTACAAGGATGAATATGATTGTATTCAGGTATGTAAGTTTAAGCGGTGTAAGGATGCAGTCATATATAAGGCTGCAGACAGCCGATGAAATAGTGATAACGCCGATAACAGCGCCACCCATTCCTGCTGCTGTGTTTATCTTCTTAGAAACTCCAAGGAAAGGACACAAACCGAGGAACTGGCTTAAAACTACATTATTGACAATCGCTGTACTTACAGCTATCAATAATAACTGTGAAAAATATCCCATATTTACCTCCCTTAGTTATTCTTAGCCTCAGCCTTAGCTTCTTCTATCTCTTCTGTATAATCAGGAACCTCTGCCGGCTTCATGCCTTTCTTTCTCTTGATTCTGTTCATAAGTGCGATCATGAATGCAAGAACAAAGAATGCTCCTGGTGCAAGGATAAAGATACTTGCTGGTGTGTAACCGATTGTTGAGAGATCAAATAATGCGTTAGTACCATCTGAGAAAATTGTACCGCCACCGATAAGCTCTCTTATTGCTCCAAGGATTGTGATTGCTATTGTGAATCCAAGTCCCATACCGATTCCATCGAAGAATGAAGGAATTGGAGGGTTCTTAGAAGCATAAGCCTCTGCACGTCCTAAGATAATACAGTTAACAACTATAAGAGGAATATATATTCCAAGTGAATCGTACAGACTTGGCAGGAAGCCCTGCATAAGGAACTGTACCATTGTAACGAAAGATGCAACGACAACGATGAACGCCGGCATTCTTACACCATCCGGAATAATCTTACGAAGTAATGAAATCATAAGATTTGATAAAGCAAGTACTACTGTAGAAGAAAGTCCCATACCTATACCATTGATTGCTGATGTAGTAACCGCAAGTGTAGGACACATACCAAGTGTAAGTACCAGGGTAGGATTTTCTTTAATAATACCATTATAAAGTCTTTCTATACATTTATTCAAAGTCCACACCTCCCTAGTTTCCTGCCATAAGCTTGTAAACTGCAAGTGCATAGTTTACGCCCTTAGTGACTGATTTAGAAGTAATTGTAGAACCACCGATTGCATCAATGTTAGCATTGCTCTCTGATGCTGAACCATCTGTTACTACTGAGAATGCTGCAACTGCAGCAGACTTATCTGTAAACTGTGCTGCAAATGATGGATCCTGTTTAGCTCTCATACCAAGACCGGCAGTTTCGCTGATTGAAAGGAATGATACACCAAGCACCTTTCCGTCTGTTGAGATACCAACTGAAAACTTGATATCTCCGCCATAACCCTCACTGTCTGTAACTGTTATAACATAGCCTGCTGTCTCGCCGCCCTTCTTGCCTATAGCGACTTCATTGACCTTATCCTTAGAGAAGTCAATATCTGATGAAGCATTGATATCTGCATCTGATGGAATTACCTCAACCGCTTCAAAGCTGTCAGCATCTGCAAGAACAGCCTTATAAGCCTTCTGCTTTGCATTCTCATTAGCCTTGGCAATAGGATCAAGTGTTATCTGGTATACAGCACCAAGCAAAACTCCGGCTACAAGTGTTATAGCAAATAAAATTAATGCGTCTTTAACTATTTTATTCATCTTATGCAGCCTCCTTTGCTTTCTTTTCCGGCTTCTTCTTACCAAATGACTTAGGAACTGTCACTCTCTCAATAAGAGGAACTAAGAGGTTACAGAAGATAATTGCGTATGAAACACCCTCTGCTGAACCACCATACATTCTGAAGATGAATGTAAGAAGACCTAAGCAGCATCCGAATACGATTTTGCCATTAGGTGTAATTGGTGAAGTTACATAGTCTGTTGCCATGAAGATGGCACCAAGTAAAAGTCCACCACCACATACTTCCTCAAGCATGTAGATTACATCAAAATGATGTCCCGGTGCGAAGAGGAATATAAGCACGGCAAATACGCCTACATATGTTACAGGTATTCTCCAGTTAATAACCTTTCTTGCAAGGAGGTAGATACCACCTATAAGAAGGCAGATTGCTGAAGTCTCACCGATAACACCACTTGTTGTACCGATAAACATCTTAACTAAAGAAACAACTCCTGTTGATTCTGCACCCGGCTTAAGGAGTGCAAGAGGTGTTGCTCCTGAATATGCATCTAAGAATCCATTAGATGTAACAAAGCTTGTCATTGGACCTGTGTATGCAATAAGAAGGAAACATCTTGCAGCAAGCGCAGGGTTCATGAAGTTCTGTCCAAGTCCTCCGAAAAGCTGCTTTACAACTATAATTGCAAATACACATCCTACAATTTCAAAACCAACATTTAATGTTGATGGAACATTTAACGCAATAAGAAGACCTGTTACTGCTGCACTTAAATCTGTGACAGTAATCTTCTTATGCATGAAATACTGATATAATGCCTCACATGCTACACAAGTAACAATACCGATTACTATACGAAGCAGTGCATCGAGGCCGAAATTAACTATACCAAATATGCTGGCAGGAGTTAAAGCTATAAGAACATCTCTCATTATTGTCTGAGTAGTATTCCCGCTTCGCACATGAGGATTAGTCGATACATTAAAAATCTCACTCACTTTGATTGCCCACCTTTCTACTTCTTTCTTCTGTTAGCAAGTACTGTACTTCTCATAGCCTTAATCTGCTGTGTTAATGGTCTTTTAGCTGGACAGACATATGAACAGCTTCCGCACATTACACATTCCATACCATCGAACTTAGTAAAGCCCTCTTCATCATTGCGTGATGCAAAGCCAGCAAGCTTAGCCGGAAGAAGATGCTCAGGACATGCTTCACCACATTTGCCGCATCTGATACATGCTGATGACTCTATCTTAGATACGATATCTTTCTTGAATACAAGAAGTGATGAGCTTCCCTTAACTACAGGTACATCAAGACTGTACATGGCAAATCCCATCATAGGACCACCGGAGATATATTTCTCTGGCTCTCCTACCGGACCACCTGCAGCATCTAGAAGCTGTCTGTAATTAGTTCCTAACCATACATAGAAGTTGCCAGGCTCTTTAACTCCGTCACCTGTTACTGTACATATTCTCTTAGTAAGCGGCTTACCCTCTATAACTGAAAGGTAAATTGAAAATATTGTATCAACATTATGTACGATACAGCCTGCATCTGCCGGAAGCATGCTTGAATTGATAGCTCTGCCTGTTGTTGCATATATAAGACTACGCTCTCCTCCCTGTGGATACTTCGTCTTTAAAGGCTTAACTTCAATATCAGGCTCAGAAGCTGTAGCTTCCTGCATAATCTTAATTGCCTCAGGCTTATTATCTTCAATACCGATAATTCCCTTAGCATGGTCAAATAACTTAAGAGCAATCTTAAGTCCCATAACTACCTTATCTGACTCCTCTAATAATCTTCTATAATCAGATGTAAGATAAGGCTCACACTCTGCGCCATTAACGATAATATAATCAATAGCTTCAGGATTCTTAGGTGAGAGCTTTACATTAGTCGGGAAACCGGCTCCTCCCATACCTACTACACCAGCAGCCTTGACTCTGTCTAAGATGACCTCCTTAGTCAGATCCTCGAACTTCATAGGTGTATATTCTACTTCTTTGAATTCGCCATCGTTCTCGATAATGATAGAATTGCACTTACCGCCTGTAGCCAGTGTTCTTGGCTCAATAGCTTTAACAGTACCTGATACAGATGAATGGATGTTCGCAGAAACAAATCCACCTGCCTCGGCTATCAACTGGCCTGCAAGGACATAGTCGCCCTTGGCAACAACTGGCTTAGCAGGTGCGCCGATGTGCTGTGAAAGCGGGAACACCATCTCTCCTACGGCTGGAAAGAGTTCTTTGATTGGTTTATCTTTAGAAAACTCTTTGCCGTCATAAGGATGACATCCACCTTTAAATGTACACTTTCCCATGACATATTTCTCCTTATAAAGTTTTTTTCATAATTTCTATTTTATATCAACAATTGTCAAAAATCTACTTTTTTTTGTGTATATATTCATATATAATAAGAGAAAATAAGTACTTTTTTAACAATCTGTTTAATTAGTCAGGAAAACAAAGAATGGAGCTTCAACATGATTACAATTAACGATACACTTAGGTTTTCACCGGACACAGCCCTTTTAAAAACAATATGTCCGGATACTGATAATATCTGCTTCTTTGATATCGAGACTACAGGATTTTCAAGAAGCTATAATATAGTCTATCTTATTGGTGCTGTATATTTCCGTGACGGAGTATCTCATTATTCACAGTGGCTTGCCGAGTCTGATTCAGATGAAGCAGATATACTGGCTGCATTTAATGATTTTCTTAAAAATTTCCACACATTGATACATTTTAACGGAGATGCATTCGATATTCCTTTCATCACTGAACGCGCAGAACATCTTAATGTAGCTCTGGATATGTCACAGCTTGAAAGCCTTGATTTATATAAGATTGCCAGAAAATGCAGAAAGCTTTTGCAGCTTACTGACTGTAAACAGAAAACTATCGAACAGTTTCTTGGAATCAGCCGGGAAGATATGTATTCCGGTGGTGAGCTTATTGAAATATATAAAAAATTTGCAGCATACCCTTCCAGCCCTGAACGCAATAGCTACAGAAGGCTTCTGCTTCTCCATAACCATGATGATATCGAAGAAATGTTAAGCCTGCTGCCGCTTATTTCCTATTATGCGGTAATCAAAGGCTCTTATTCAGTTGACAGCGCAGTCCTCGATAAGGATAACGGCTCCGGCGGCAGTTCAGATTTCCGGTTAATATCTGTATGCTCCCTGCCTGTAAGCATACCTGTTGACAGACATATATGCCATGAAAATATACATGTTCTTATTAAGAACAGCACATTAACAGTTGTAGTTCCTGCCATATCAGATACTTTGAAATACTTCTATAAGGATTATAAGAACTATTATTATCTTCCATCAGAAGACGAAGCCATACATAAAAGCATCGCACAATATGTCGACAGCAGCAGCCGCGTCAGATGCCGCGCTTCCAACTGTTACACCAGAAAAACTGGAATTTTTCTTCCGCTTTATGATAATTGTGATTTCAATATATTCAAAAAAGATTACTCTGAGCCAGAAAATTACTGCAATGTGGATGATGTGCTTTTAAAAGGCACAGACAATACAGCCAGCTACATACATTCTGTTATTAACCATATTCTGTAATCCTTCTCCCACAATCACAATGCACAGCCAGAAGCTTAATTCCGGCTGTGCATTTTAAAAATAATCTTCATTCTTGCTCATTTTTCAGGGCATAGTGTGAAAAATCTTTAATTTTTACACTATTTAGTCTTTCTATAAAAGAAGAGCTGGTCATAGCAATATCCCATCTCCTTATATCCGATTATCTGCTCCGTATTACCTACAAAAAGGCAGCCATCAGTAACTAAAGACCTGTTGAACTTCTTATAGACCTCATTCTTAGCTTCCTCTGTAAAGTATATAAGAACATTCCTGCATACAATAAGATGACAGCCTGTCGGATATGGATCCTTCAACAGGTTTCCCTTCTTAAACTCAACACATTTCTTAATGTCATCAGATATCTTATAGAATCTGTCTCCCATTTTGTCAAAATATTTATCCTGAAATTCCTTAGGAAGCCCCTTAATGCTGTTGGCTCCGTAAACACCATCCCTTGCTTTCTCAAGCACCTGTTCATCAATATCCGTGGCAATAATCTTAATGTCTCTCATAGGAACCTTCTTTGCAAGCACCATAGCCAGCGAATATGGCTCATCACCGGTTGAACAGGCTGCGCTCCATATTTTAAGCCTTGATCCGAACTTACTTATCAGGTCTGGCAGTATAACATCCTCTAATGTCTTCCACAGATTAGGATTTCTGTAAAATTCCGACACATTAATAGTCAGATAATTGACAAACTCATCTCTTAGCGCCGCATCCTCCTTAATAGCCTTGCAATAACTGTCATAGCCATCGTACTTATGTCTTGCAATAAGTGTATCTATGCGCCTCTTCATCTGCTTTTCCTTATAAGCATTCAGATCGATAGTCGTAAGATTCAGGACATATTTCTTGAAATCCTCATAATCTTTAATCATGTACCCTCTTTTCTACATTGTCTCACGAAACAAATGTAATGTAAATTATTCTAAACTCTGTTATAATTTTATCATAAATTCGTAAAATATGAAAGGATTATTTACAGCCAATGGATAATGAATCACTCTTAAAAAATAAAATAATGGACGCAGCCAGCCGTTCTTTCCGGCAGAACATTTACACATACACTAATTTTTTAGATATTAATGAACAGTCTGTTTTTTCGCAGATGAAAAATACTCTCAGCTTCACAGCCTTTAGGACATCCGGCGGCAGTGAGGCATGTGAACGCCAGATGGTGCAGTTTGGCTCTTATGAAACTCTCGGCTATGAGGAGGATTTTCCGATAACTCTTATTAAGATATCTCCTCTTATAGAAAAATATGCCGAATCACTTTCGCACAGGGATTACCTCGGCGCTCTTATGAACCTTGGAATCAAAAGAGAAATGCTTGGAGATATAATAATCAAGGATAAATGTGCATATCTTTACTGTGTATCACATATTTCTGATTTTATAATCGATAATCTCTCTACAGTAAAGCATACACACATACAATGTGCAAAGACCGATATTAATGATATAGAATGTTCTCCTGAGCTTGAAGAAATTGAAGTATTGTCTGCCAGCGAACGGATAGATGCTGCTGTAGCAGGTCTTACGAAATTAAGCCGCAGCCAGGCAGTCGGATTGTTCAGGGCAAGAAAAATATTTATCAACAGCCGCCAGATGGAAAACAACAGCTATCAGCTAAAGCCAGGCGACATACTCGTTATCCGCGGAACAGGCAAATTCATCTATCAGGGCTGTGGTAAAGAAACTAAAAAAGGGCGTGTCTATCTTTCCTTCAGAAAATATGTATAATTGTCCGTCACATATCTAATGCAAGACATTCCGGACAGAATCTTAGAACCATTATTTAAGAAAAAAATCCACTTTAATGAACAAGCATTAAAGTGGATTTCTGTCTTATATTAATTACTCTTCTTCTGCTGGAGCTTCCTGCTGTGCATTGTTGTCATTAAGTAATGCCTTAATGCTTAAGCTGATCTTCTTGTCAGCTTCGTTAAGGTCAACAACCTTAGCTTCGATTTCCTGACCGATTGAAAGAACATCAGATGGCTTCTCAATACGCTCTCTTGAAATCTGTGAAACATGAAGTAATGCATCAATTCCATCTTCTAACTGAACGAATGCACCGAAATCTGTCATTCTTGCAACAGTTCCCTTAACAACATTGCCTACAGCATACTTTTCTGCTGCATTGTTCCATGGGTTAAGGTCTGGATACTTAACTGAAAGTGCAATCTTGTCTCCGTTAATCTCTTTGATAAAGCACTTAACTGAATCGCCAATCTTGTATACCTTCTTAGGATTCTCTGTTCTTCCCCATGACATCTCTGAAATGTGAAGAAGACCATCTACTCCGCCTAAATCAATGAATGCACCGAAATCTGTAACATTCTTAACTGTACCTTCGATTGTATCGCCTTCCTTAATCTTAGCAAGAACTGCCTCTGCTGCTGCCTTCTTGGCTGCAACGATAAGCTGCTTGCAGTCACCGATAATCTTTCTGTTCTTAGGATCATATTCAGTGATAACAAATGTAACTTCCTTGCCATTGTATACAGATAAATCCTTTACGAAGGTATCTGAAATAAGGCTGGCTGGAATGAATACTCTTGCTTCATCAACAATTACCTCAAGACCGCCCTTAATATTCTTGGCAACACCTGTGATTGGTTCCTGACTGTTAAATGCATCTTCAAGCTTCTTATTGCCATTATCTGCAACAAGCTTTCTATATGTAAGAGCAACCTGTCCCTCACCATCATTTGATTTAAGAACCTTAGCCTTCATCTCATCTCCGACAGAGACTACAGTAGTAAGATCTACATCAGGAGTTGAAGTGTACTCTGAACGAGTAATTATTCCATCGGATTTGCCACCTATATTAAGCACTATCTTATCCGGCTTAACAGCAATAACTGTTCCGTTAACAACTTCACCTGTGCGGATTTCCTTCCATTCTTCGTTATCTAACATCTGTGCAAAGCTTTCTTCTGACATTAGTATAAACCTCCTCAATGATATTGTTTGGGGTTGATGCCCCGGCTGTAATACCTATGCAGTCTGATGATTCGAGCTTATCAAGCTCAAGGCCGCTAAGAGTCTGAATGTAAAAGGTTTCCTGACATTGTGTTCTGCATATTTCATACAGTTTACGAGTGTTCGAACTACTGCTGTCCCCTATAACAATCATAGCATCAGCTCTACTGGCAATTCTTTCTGCCTCGTTCTGACGCTCCTCAGTTGCATTACATATCGTATTACTAATGCAAACATTGTACTCTTTTTTCCTTATAATTTCAACTAAATCTTGAAATTTCTTGTAATTAAATGTCGTCTGCGATACCACACGCACATTTTTACTCCTGTCAAGTTCTAATTCTTCAGCTTTTTCCACCGTATCAATAACATGTACAGGTGTTTTGGACCACCCCATGATTCCTTCAACCTCGGGATGCTTTTCATTTCCGATAATAACAATCTGGTCGCCGGCAGCACTGGCATCCTTTACAATTTTATGAATCTTTAAAACAAATGGACAGGTGGCATCCACTATCTTCGCGCCACTGTTCTTTATTGCTTCATAGACTGCCTTTGATACTCCGTGTGACCTTATAATTACAGTTGATTTTTCAGGCTCAGGAATTTCCGAAATATCATTAACCGCCTTTACGCCCTTGCCCTCAAGCTCTCTGACTACTTCAGTATTATGAATTATAGGTCCGTAAGTATATACATTTTTCTTATCAGCCTCTGCATACACTGTATCCATTGCCCTCTGGACACCGAAGCAGAAGCCTGCTGTCTTTGCAAGTATTACTTCCTTCAATTATTTAACCGCCTTTTTCTCATCTATTATCCTGCTTAATGCAGCTACAACCTGTTCTATATCCATATCAGATGTGTCAACTAAAACCGCATCATCTGCCTGCTTTAAAGGTGATATTGCCCTGTGCATATCCTCATAGTCTCTCTTTTCAATATCCTCCTTTATAGCCTCATAGCTGCATTCCCCGCCTTTTTCCTTAAGCTCGTCATATCTTCTTTTGGCCCTTGCAGCAGAGCTTGCTGTTAAGTATATTTTTGCAAATGCGTCTGGAAGTACCGTTGTTCCTATATCCCTTCCATCCATGATAACATTTTCTTTTTCAGCAAGTCCTCTTTGCAGCGCAACTAATTTAGTCCTTACTGCCGCATACTTAGATGTCTTAGAGGCCATCTTGCCAGTTTCCTCATTCCTTAAAAGTGAGGTTACATTTTCACCATTAAGTATTACCTGCTGTGCGCCGTCCTTATACTCAATGCTTATATCAATATTATCCACAGATGCATTAATTGCATTCTCATCATCAGGATTAATGCCCTTCTGTGAAAAATATACTGCCATGGCGCGGTACATTGCACCTGTATCAACATACACA
>CAVKBP010000069.1:6773-12305 GCA_963654395.1 Ruminococcus sp. CAG:382 | reverse complement strand
AATACAGCCCTTCTGCCCCATGCCTTCTTTATGTCGCTTTCTGCCTTTTTCTTACGCTTAATACTGCTGCTTACGCACACATACACACATATTGCAACTGCAAGCAGTACGAAAACAACTATTTTTAAATCTGTTTCAGTCATTAATATTATACCTGCCTGTTATTCTGGATTCTTACTGCTGTCTCAAGTGCTGTTTCCATCATGTTCGTAAAGCCTGTCTGTCTTTCCTTAGCAGACAGCTCCTCACCGCTGTAGAGATGATCGCTTATCGAAAGTATGGAAAGCGCTCTCTTGCCACATCTGGCAGCAGTCATATACAATGCCGCAGACTCCATCTCTACCGCAAGCACTCCCATTCTTTTCCATCTGTCGTTAAATGTAGTATCATCATTATAAAATGCATCTGACGAGAGAACATTCCCAACCCTGACACGCAATTGCTTTTCCTCTGCAATATCATATGCAGTCTTTAAAAGTGTAAAATCTGCTGTCGGTGCATATGTTCCCGGCAGATTATACTGCGCGGCAAAGTTAGAATTAGTACAGGTTCCCATTGCAAGCACGATATCCATAAGCTGTAGGTCATCAGCATATGCACCCGCTGAACCTATTCTTATGATATTGTCAACATCATATATATTGTATAATTCATACGAATATATTCCCATTGACGGCATTCCCATTCCGCTTCCCATTACGGATAATTCACACATCTTATACTTTCCTGTAAAGCCTGACATATTCCGTACTGTGTTAAAGCATTTTACATCTGTAAGATAATTATCTGCTATGTACTTAGCCCTCAACGGATCTCCCGGCATAAGTACTGTCTTTGCTATATCTCCGTTAGCTGCTTCATTGTGTGGTGTAGCCATAGTACTCTCCTTTCCTGCCTGTTTTTCAAGGCACCACCTGTGTGTGAAAAATTAAAGATTTTTCACACTGTTCTCCTTTCCTGACTGTCTTTCAAGGCACAACCTGCGTGTGAAAAAAAATTGATTTTTCACGCTATCATCCTTCACCGCCTGCACTTCAACCGGCACAGTGCGAAAATTCTTTAATTTTTCACACACAACGCTTTCCTGCACATTTTTAAAAAAAGGCTGCTTTACAGTATAAAGCAGCCCGGATAGTAACTATTATTTACCTGGATATTTAATCACTGATTCAACATCATATCCGGCAATCTTATCTCTTCCCTTAAGTCCTTCAAGCTCTATAAGAAATACTATCTTGACAACTTCACCGCCAAGCTCTTCAACCAGCTTTATAATAGCTTCTATTGTACCGCCTGTGGCAATAAGGTCATCAACAATTACTACCTTCTGTCCCGGAGTAATTGCGTCCTTATGCATCTCTATAGTAGCTGTGCCATACTCAAGCTCATAATCTGCTGAAATAGTTTCACATGGAAGCTTTCCCTTTTTTCTTACAGGTACAAAGCCTTTTCCTGTGTTATATGCAACAGGCACGCCGAATATAAAGCCTCTTGATTCAGGACCTACGACAGCATCAAATTCTGTGTCACCTAAAAGCTGTGTGATTCCATCTATTGCCAGCTTTAATCCTTCTGGACTCTGGATAACGCTTGTAACATCCCTGAATATAATTCCCGGCTCTGGAAAATCCGGTATGCTTCTTACATAATCTTCAACATTCTTACTCATATATTGTATATCCTCCTTAGTTATCACATACAGATATATTCTGATTTTACCATATCGCAACAACTAAATAAAGAGGTATTTACACAATCAGGCACACAAGTCCTGAATTCTCATTCATGACCTTTTCGATTGTATCGCCAATCTTTCCCATGCTCTCTGCTGTCATATTATGTGTTTTTTCATAGATTCCGTCTGACACAATCTGTTCTATCGTCTTGCCAAATATGTTGGTATTCCATATTCCATCCGGATTGTTCTTCGTATTGTCCTTGATATATTCTATCAGGTCATCTGCCTGATTCTTACTTCCAACAATCGGCGCAATCTCCACCATTATCTCTGTCTTAAGAAGATTAATTGATGGAACCTTTGCTTTAATCTTAACTCCGAATTTATTGCCGTTCTTAATCACCACCGGCTCGGCAAGCTCGATATTTTCCTTTGCCGGAGTGACAACCCCGAAGCCATTAAGATTAACTCCGCTTATCGCATCTGCAAAGCTTTCAAGCTCATTTTTCTTATCCGAAAGCGACTTAATCATGTCTATAAGCTCATGCTCGTTATTAATCTGTGTTCCGGTAAGCTCGCTTAATATCTTATAGTACAGATCCTTGGAAAGCTTGAATTCTATCTCAACCCTTCCTGTTGACATATCTACATTTCTAATATCAATCTTTTCTATGTACTCACAGGTATTATTCTGCTCACGATATGCATCCTTCATAACATTAATATCATCAAGAATCGCAAGCGCCGTATCTGCTATATGAGCCTTAAGCCAGTGTGAAGAATCTAAAACCTCAACCCATGCCGGCGCAAAAAAATCAAGCTGTGATACCGGAAATTCCTTAAGCACACCCGATATAACCATGTCGATATCCTCTTTTCTGAGCTGCTCACAGTTAAGTGCATATACATTTACACCATATTTTTCTTTCATCGCTTTGGCAAGCTGTACTGACTCCTTTGCATAAGGCTTTACGCAGTTTAAGATTATTACAAATGGCTTCGATATCTGCTTAAGCTTATCTACTGCCATCTGCTCTGCCCTCACATAATTATCGCGTTCTATCCCTGTAAATGAGCCATCCGTCGTCACAACTACTCCTATAGTAGAATGCTCCTCAATCACCTTTTCTGTTCCAAGCTGTGCCGCCATTGAAAAAGGAACCGGCTCCTCCTGCCATGGTGTCTTAACCATTCTCTCCCTGCCGTTTTCCTCTGCTCCCATTGCGCCATCAACCATGAAGCCCACACAGTCAATCGCGCGCACCTTAATCTTAATATCCTCAGCCATGCATATTGCGGCGCTCTCCCCCGGTATGAATTTAGGTTCGGTAGTCATAATCGTGCTTCCGGCACTGCTTTGCGGAAGCTCATCAATCGCACGCTGTCTTTCATTGGCATCCTCGATTCCCGGAATCACGCATAAGTCCATGAATCTTTTTACAAATGTTGATTTTCCTGTACGCACTGGTCCGACCACACCAAGATATATCTCTCCGTTAGTGCGCTTTCTTATATCCTCGTACAGATTAAAGCCGCTGTTTTCCTTTCCGTCAGACATACATTCCTCCCTGCAATTAAGGCGGCGCATATAAAAAATATGCCCTCCGCATATACTTGTAAAAAATATATGTGAAAGGCATGCTTTTTATTCTGCATTTAATTGTTAAACAGCCGTAGTCATTCGTCAAATTCTGCAAGCACATAGTAGCCCCTGCTTGTCTCTCCGACCTCTTTAACTACTCCATGTCTTGATTTTAACCTGTCCGGTGTCTGGTAATTTCCTGACATTGCAACCGCCGGCTCTATCGTATAATAATAGCTGCTTGGAAGCTTTCCCTCTGTGATATCAACCTCATCTCCGGGCTTTACAAGATTAGGTCTGCTCATTGTAAATTCCATCTGTCTCATGCGCACCTCTCCTTTACAGATTAATCTTTTCTAAACATTTAACCGTATACTCTGCAACCTTTTCTTTAAGATATGAATTTCCTTCAAGCGTTAATTCAGAATCCTTTTTTAACAAATCCTTCGCGGCATCTGACGCTTCCTTCAGTGTCTTCGCATCTGTGAATACATCCGCTATTCCGAAATCAAAATCACCACTCTGCCTTACCCCGAAGAAATCTCCCGGTCCGCGCAGTCTTAAGTCTTCCTCTGCAATCTTAAAGCCGTCATTGTATTTGTTAAGGATTTCAAGCCTTTTTCTAATCTTCTCCGACTTATTTCCGGTCACAAATATGCAATATGACTGATGCTCTCCCCGTCCAACGCGGCCTCTTAGCTGATGTAGCTGTGCAAGTCCGAACCGTTCGGAATTCTCAACCATCATGACTGTGCTGTTAGGCACATTTACACCGACCTCAATAACCGTAGTCGATACAAGTACATCCGTTTCGTGTGCCGCAAAGCGCTCCATTACCTCATTTTTCTGGGATGGACGCATTTTTCCATGAAGGTATTCTATCCTTATGTCTGGAAGCTCTTTTTTAAGCATAGCGGTGTAATCAACAACATTTTCCGCCTCAACCGCCTCACTGTCTTCGACCATCGGGCATATAATATAGCACTGTCTGCCGGAAGCAACCTGCTTCTGTATAAATGTATACGCCTTTGGTCTGTAGCTTTCATCCACAACACAGTTTTTTATTGGAAGCCTGCCTACCGGCATCTCATCAATTATTGATATATCCAGGTCGCCATACAGAATAATTGCAAGTGTTCTAGGGATTGGTGTCGCGCTCATAACAATGATATGCGGGCTTTTTCCTTTTTGTGAAAGGTCACGTCGCTGGTTTACTCCGAATCTGTGCTGCTCATCTGTTATGACAAGCGCAAGCTCCTTATATTCTACCTTTTCCTGTATAAGTGCATGTGTTCCGACTATTATTCCGGCACTTCCGTCTGCAATTCTTTCATAGGCTTCACGCTTCTGCTTTGCAGTCATTGAGCCGACAAGCAGCTCAACCTTTATATCCAGTCCTGCTTTTTCAAAGCCCTTAGCCAGTGATTCATAGTGCTGTCTGGCAAGCACCTCTGTAGGTGCCATCAGCGCTCCCTGATAGCCTGCCATAACTGTATTGATAAGTGCAAGTGTGGCAACAACTGTCTTTCCTGAACCTACATCACCCTGTATCAGACGGCTGCACAGATGCTCACCTGACATATCTGCCGCAACCTCTGACACTGTCCTTAGCTGCGCATTGGTAAGTGAATACGAGAGACTTGCAAGAAATTTATTCTTTTTCTCACTCTCCGGTATAATGTAGCTGTTCGGTATACGCTCGTTGGCACTTTTTAATGTAAGCGTAGCAAGTGTAAATAAGAAAAATTCCTCGAATGCAAGCCTGTGTCTTGCCTGCACATATTCTTCCATTGTCTTTGGAAAATGTATATTGACAACGCTGAAATTATGCTCCGCAAGTGAGTATTTTTTTCTTATATAATCCGGAATATATTCCTTTTCAAGCCCTGCGCTGTACTTTTCAAGTGCCTGCGCCACTGCCTTGGTAACTGCATTGTTAGTGAGTCCCTTAGTAAGCGGATATATCGGCTGCAGCGTTCCCTGAAGCTCCTTGTACTTTGCAAGCGTATACATTTTAGGCTGTTCTAAAACCCAGCCCCTTTTATTAACAAGTCTTCCTCTGAACACATATCTCGTTCCAAGCCTTAGTGTATTCTTTAGAAATGGCATATTATACCAGCTGCATTTAATAGTATCGCCATTATAATCCTTTATCGATACAGTTAATATCTTAAGCCTGCCATTTCCATATATATCCGGGCTTTTGCATACCTGCCCCTCTACAGCAACCTCTGTATGCTCCAATTCATAATTAATATCTTTAACAAAAACA
>CAVKBP010000069.1:0-6763 GCA_963654395.1 Ruminococcus sp. CAG:382 | reverse complement strand
CCCCACGAGATCCGATACTGTATATACCGAAAGCCTGTTAAAATTCTCGGCTGTCTTAGCGCCGATTCCCTTTAATTCTGTTATATTCATAATCCTTACTCAACAGATACAATATAATAATATACTGGCTGTCCACCAGACTGAAGCTCTACATCTACGCCGGAAAACTTCTCTTCAATCTTAGACACCGCTGCCTCGGCAGCAGCCTCCTCAACATCCGCACCATAATAAATGCTTATAAGCTCAGCCTCATCTGACATCATTGAACTAATCATCTCCAGGAGTGTCTCATCCATATCAGTTCCGACAGCAGCAAGTCCCTTATCACCTAAGCCAAGATAGTTATCCTTCTTGATTTCCTTACCATCTATTGATGTATCTCTTACCGCATATGTAAGCTGTCCTGACTTGACTGTTGAAAGACTCTCTGTCATTGTATCAGCATTATCCTTAGCACTGCGTGTTGACTCAAAGTTAATCATAGCTGTAATTCCCTGTGGTACTGTCTTAGTAGGAATAACTATAAGCTCCTTATCTTCAACAATAGATGCTGCCTGATTAGCTGCAAGAATAATATTGCCATTATTAGGAAGAACATATATTGTCTTGGCATTAATCTTGTCTGCTGCATTAAGGATATCCTCTGTAGAAGGATTCATTGTCTGTCCACCTTCAATAACCTCATCTACACCAAGCTCCCTGAAAATCTCTGCAATTCCGCTTCCCGGAGCAATAGTGATGAATCCGAAGTCCTTAGCTGGCTCTGATTTCTTATTCTCTGGTGCAGCATTCTTTTCCATAGCCTGCTTGGCAGCCGCTGCCTGAAGCTCTGACTGTGCGATAACCTTCTGGTTATGCTCCTCTCTCATATTGTCAACCTTCATCTTAGTGAGCTGTCCATACTCTAATGCCTTTTCAAATGCCTGGCCAGGATGGTTAGTGTGGACATGTACCTTGACAATATCATCAAGTGCAACACACACTATAGAATCACCTATAGATGTAAGGAATGCCTTGAAATCTGCCTCTGTCTTTTCATCAAATTCTTTATCAAGCATAATAATAAACTCGGTGCAATATCCGAATTTAATATCAACATTTTCTACAGCAGCACCCTTTCCGGCACCTGCAGCGCTCTCTTCCTTAACTGGCTTATTCTCTGTTATAGAGAAATCTGTAACCTTGCCTGTAAGTGCATCATACATTCCCTTAAGAAAGACTACAAGTCCCTGTCCGCCTGAATCTACAACTCCTGCCTCTTTAAGGACTGGAAGCATATCAGGTGTCTTAGAAAGCACATACTCCGCATGCTCTATAATAATGCGCATTGCTTCTTCAAAATCATCTGTCTGTGATGCAATCTCTGAG
Source organism: Ruminococcus sp. CAG:382 (assembly GCA_963654395.1). Taxonomy (GTDB): domain Bacteria; phylum Bacillota; class Clostridia; order Lachnospirales; family Lachnospiraceae; genus Lachnospira. The sequence goes on along the minus strand of CAVKBP010000069.1, from coordinate 5,395 downwards.
GCCTTATCAGAAACACCCTTGGCAACAGTAAGAATTGTTCCCTCCTTCGGCTTCATAACTGCCTTATATGCTGTCTCTGTAGCTCTTCCTGTAGCAAGCGCAAGTGTCTCAACAGTAACCTCGCTGGCTGTCTTAATCTCCTTGGTAAAGCCTCTTAAAAGCTGTGATAATATAACTCCTGAATTACCTCTTGCTCCCCTTAATGAGCCTGATGATATAGCCTTGGAAAGATTCTCCATATTAGGATTAGCAATAGCGCTTACTTCCTTGGCTGCTGACATAATTGTAAGAGTCATATTAGTACCGGTATCGCCATCTGGTACAGGGAAAACATTAAGGTCGTTAATCCACTCCTTCTTAGACTCAAGATTTTTAGCTCCTGCAAGAAACATCTTCTGCAGAAGTGCTGCATCTACTGTATTAGTTGCCACGATTATCCTCCATTCTGCAATTAAGCATTATAACAATATTACTATTAGTCAATTACTCTTACGCCTTCAACATAAATGTTGATTTTCTTAATCTCAAGGCCGGTAAATTCTGACACTTTATACTTAACATTCTCGATAAGATTATCTGCTACCGCAGCAATGCTTACACCATAAGAAATAATAACATGAAAATCAATCTCAATAAGATTGTTCTCATCTATAACCACACTGATTCCCCTTGTAAGGCTGTCCCCCTTAAGAAGCTTTACAAGTCCGTCCTTCATACTGACAGCAGCCATGCCCACAATTCCAAAGCACTCAACTGCTGTAGAACCTGCGTACTGTGCAATAACTCCTGAATCAATTGAAACTTTTCCAAGCTTATTCTCCAAAGTTCCCTTCATAGATAGTCCTCCACTACTGCGGCTTGTATTTGTTAACACCCCTGTAAGGATGCAAGTTTCGCGCAGTCAAACTTTACATAAACATATGTATATAAATAGCACAATTATTATACTATCTTTCTTAAAAAAAATAAACACATTTAAAGCTCTTTATTAAACTTTGATTATCAAATGAACGCTTAAAAAATAAAGTGAATCACGTTTTGCGTAATTCACCTTAATATACTGGTATTAACTTTAAAGCTCATAGATTATGCACGCTCAACTAAACCAGAACGTAAGCATGAAGTACAAACATACATCTTCTTAGCATTTCCGTTAACCTTAACTTTAACAGACTTAACATTAGCATTCCAGATCTTGTTAGATCTTCTATGAGAATGACTCACTGCATTACCAAAGTGAGGACCTTTTTCGCAAATTGCACACTTAGCCATTTCAATAACACCTCCTTACCGGTATTGGGTAATTTACCCACAACAAAAGATATTGTATCAGATTGAAAAATGTTTTGCAACACATTTTTTTAGAAATTTCATCAAAATTCTTCTTAAAACACAACATATTGTTCCAGTTACTGGCAGAACATGTTATAACCCACAACAATCAATGTAATTATTATGCATACGCACAGGAATACATTGTCCATTATAAACAGTGTTATTATCATGCCTACAGCAATCCAGAAGAATATGAATCCAAGCAGTCTGCACATATATACACTTCCCTGAAAGATATAATATATAATATGCGCATTCTGCCCTGTTATGAAAAACTACTCTGCCGCATCCTCTATAGCCGCATCTATATCCGCATTAGTTACAACATTATCATCCTTGCCCTTGAACCTGTCAATAAGATCAGGAACCATATCAAGAATCTTAGTTATTGTATCCTGATTTTTAATATTAACGAGCTTGGTTGCTCCATTCTGGATAACTAAAACTGCACTTGGTGTAACCTTTCCAGTCATTCCACCACCTGCATTATTCTTCTTATCTCCTGCAAATGCTCCTGCTCCAACTCCAAATGAAACATCAACCAGCGGAAGGATAATCGTATCATTAACCGTAACCGCATCTCCAACAACAGTCTTAGCCGCAATAAATGAATTCATCCCCTTAAAAAGAGATGCAACTGTTGAATCAAAATTATTCTCTGCCATAAAGCCCTCCTTGTTTTGCGAAGCAAAATCCGAATCCATTGATGAGGAGAGGGATTTTGACTTCCTTAATTTGCGAAGTTTTGCGTTCATTATACCATAACTTCATTTATCTGGAAATAAACTTTTTAAATTGTTCATTCCTATACACCTTTAGCGCTATAAGAAGTACCGGAAACATCCGGACTCTGCCCTTTAACAGCATGCTGCCCTCAAAGACATCCTCGTCAAATACCGGTTCTAACGAAAGCTCAACACCTATAATTCCGTATAGCACCGAAACAAAGGCAAGCACTGCTCCCATATCCGCAGGCTCTTCAAGCCCTGCCCTTACATTAATCCTGTATTTCTTAGGTCTTACAAGCTTAATCAGCGCCTTTAGCTGCTCCATAAGAAAATGAAAAAGCGCCTTGTTATCTTCATCTGTGACAAATTCCTTTGCACTATCCACTTTATCTTTAAGCTTATCAGCCGCCCCCGGAAGCTTCTTAAGCGTATCGATTAAAAGCTTAATCAGTTCTTTAAGCTTAGTATATACAACAATACATTTGTCCTTAACCTTAGTAAAGAACCGCTTAATCCCTGACACGATAGATTTTTTTCCTGATATCCTCCTGCCAGAAGGCTTTGCCGGCTTTCTGATATTTTCATTTTCCTTTGTTTTACTGACATCATCAGCTTTACCTGACCTGTCTTTCTTATTGTCAGGCTCAGTGCTACTCTTAGTACTACTCTTAGCACCGCTCTTTTTATCGCCCACAGCCTCAGCCATCTTTATTTGTGGCTTTTCTTCATATTCCGGCTTGACAGCTTTTTCATTACCAGTAGAAAAAACATTTTCTTCCGTCCGCTTTCTCTTTTTCTTACGGGCGTTCTTATACCCTGAAGCCTTTTTATTTTTATCATTGCTGTATATTGTTATAAAAAGCGCCTTGAGCCTTAGAACAGCTCCATTATCATACGAAGCCTGCCCTCTTATTATTCCAAGCCACGACAGCTTCGCATGCGCCTTCAGCTTACCATGATAATCAGCATCCACCTTATATCTTACCGGCACAAAAAGAACTGCTGCCACAGCCAGTATGACAAGACCTAAGATACAGGCGATAACTATGCCTGTAATCTTAAGTATAAGCAATAAAACATGCAGCATAGCCCCACCTTTCCGGCAGCAATTATCTGCCCTTTCTTAATTCTCTGCCAAACTTAAGATACCCGGCGACATCAAAGCCTCCCGTATGGGAATATGTGTCGTCAACAATGCATCTTACCAGTTCAAGTGCCTCATCCCTGCCCTTTGCAAGCCCGGCAACATACACTCTGTCCCTGAATGTTTTTTTTCTGAAATAAGGCAGCTTTAACATATCCGCCGGATAAATATCAAGAATATTATCAGGATTATCAGAAATTGCGATAATATAAGTATCTATGGTAAATCTGTTCTTTCTGATACGGCCAAATGTCCTGTATTTTGCTTTTTTTGCATTATCCCCTAGATAAAGATATCTGTACCACTTCAACTTAATATCCCCCGAAAACCTGAATTTCCTATATGCGTAAGCGCATGTGCATTAATAATTAACAATTAATTGTTAATTATTAATTGTTAATTGTTATCATCATTTTAACAATCTCAATAACCGCCTTCTGCTCTGCTTCGTCATTGCACTGCATAAGAGAATTATTAATATATGCCTGTATTTCCTCTGTATTGTTAAAAAATACCGGAAGATTAGAAAGCACCGCTGCCATAACAGCTCTCTTTACTAAGATATTCATATCCTTAAAGCTGTCATCAAGCTCCATTATAAGCTTTTCAGCCGTCTCATCAGCGTAGGAATTATCAGGTATATCTTCAAAGGTCTCTGCTTCAAGCTTGACGAAATCACTTCCGGACTGCAGCTTAAGTGTCTTAGACAAAGCATTATAAGCAGACAAAAGACCATACTCCTTAAGCTTGTCAGCATAATTAGCAAGACAGTACTCTATCGCATAATCACCAGATGCTACTGCCTCCAGAATTCTTTCCTGTCTTCCTTCAAATACAGTGAACTCTTCCTGGATTTCTTCATAGCCGCCACCAGTGATATAGGTATTTCTTGTATTGCTTAGAATTCTTCTGGCATTCTCTATCTCTTCAATTCGGTCAAGTGTATTTCTTCTTGTGAGGACAATTGTAATCGCATCATTGACAACCTGTGCAAGAAGCACATACACATCAGCATAGTCAGTCATCTTTTCAGTTGCGATATCAAGCGCACCCTTAAGCCTTGCATATTCAGCCTTATCAATATTCTTATAGTCAGCTCCTGCAAGTGTATTATATATATCATATATATCCGGAAACTTATCAAAGCCTGCCTCACCTGAAAGCATCGCAGATGTGCTTAAGGTATAATAGAAATCATCTATCGAATCCTTTCCTGCACCATGATACAGTGTAAATGCATCCCTGATATGCTCAAAGAAGCTGTCCTTTAACATTCTTACAGGAAGCTGTCCTACTATCTCTGAAATCTTGCCATTAATAACCACATTATCCTTGTCAGATAATATATAATGCATGATTTCATTAGTCATATAGGTATTATAGTAGTCATAATCAGGTTTTTCCTCGTCAAATCTGTGCTCAACCCTGTTAAGAACATGCTCATATATTCTTAATCTGTCTACATAAGCCGTTATGATTTCCATAATCTCAATAATCTGTTCGCGGAATTCGTTAAGACTGTTAAATGCCTCATAATCGTCACAATCATCATTCTCCACATATAGCTCAACAAGCTTATTGAGTCTGTCCGTCATATCCTGAAGGTCTTTATCCTTCTGTAAATCCCTTGCTATATCAAGTACTGTGTAATAATTCATGGACATTTTGATATATCCCAGTCCATTATACAGGGAACACATTCCATTGCCATATTTCAGAAGATTTTCCGAAAGATTCTTTCCCTTTGTAATCTCGCCTGCTATATAACCTAAATTCTTCAATATATCAAACCTCGTTTATTTTAAATTCAACTTATCTAATGCATCGCAGAAGTCAAATGTAGCATAGTAATCCTTAATTGTCTCTGCTCTTCTGATCATCTGTACACTTCCGTCTTCCTTGAGAAGAAGCTCGGCTGATCTTAATTTTCCGTTGTACTGGTATCCCATAGAGAAGCCGTGTGCTCCTGTATCATGGATAATAAGATAATCACCCATATCAATCTTTGGCAGCATTCTGTCAATTGCGAACTTATCGCTGTTCTCGCATAAAGAACCTGTGACATCATATTTATGGTCGCATGGAGCATCCTCCTTACCTGCAACAGTAATATGGTGATATGCACCATAGATTGCCGGACGCATAAGGTTAGACGCACAAGCATCTACTCCGATATACTCCTTATATA
>CAVKBP010000068.1:0-12507 GCA_963654395.1 Ruminococcus sp. CAG:382 | reverse complement strand
GTTTGACATAAATATACGAATAGAGTATTATAATAATACAAAGGGACTTACCGATAGACGGTTAGCCTTTAGATTATATGTTATTAAAAAATAACCGTATCCGTTGGCTTGGGGCGGTTATTTTTTTGGCTTTATATTACAAATATTAATAACTAATGTTACAATAGCACATAACACAAGGGTGTATGTGAACATATCTGAATATGTAACCATGTCTATCACCTCCTTTCAAAAGAGGCTCAAGGCTAACCGCCTACCGAGAATGGTAAGTCCCAAAGCAATAATAATGTATGAAAAATTTAAATACAACGAAAATAACGCAGTGAGCACAGGATAAAACTCAAAGAAATAAAAATAGTATTAATAATTTATTAATCTTTGAATGGCTGATTGACTGGATATTTCCTGTGTTATATGATAAGCAAAGTGGAGGTATGAGTTTAGTATGTATGGGTATATAGTTGTTGATCAGCCAGAACTTAAATTCAGGGAATTTGATAAATACCGCTCATACTATTGTGGTCTGTGCGATTCGCTGGCGGAGGCGCATGGATTAAAGGGGCAGATTTCCTTAAGCTATGATATGACATTTCTGGTGATACTCCTTACAGGGCTGTATGAACCGGAGACTATATATTCTGAGGAGCGTTGTGTAGCACATCAGCTAAGAAAGCATCCGGTGAGGCGCAACGAAGTCTCAGATTATGTTGCAGATATGAATGTACTTCTGACATATTACAAATGTATGGACGACTGGTACGATGAGAAGAAGCTCTTAAAGAGAACCTATGCCGGAGTGCTTAGTAAGGATGTTAAAAAGTTAGAAGAGAAGTATCCACAGAAGGCAGAGGTTATTAAGACAAGCCTGTCTAAACTGTCAGAATATGAGAAGGCACAGGAGACTAACATAGATAAGCCGGCGCAGCAGTTTGGCATATTGTTAGGTGAGGTTGCTGCCATGAAGGAAGATGAATGGAGCAGCGAGTTAAGGGTGCTTGGTAACAGTCTTGGAAGATTCATATATCTGTTAGATGCGTATGATGATCTTGACAAGGACGAGAAAAAGAATAATTACAATGTCTTTAAGTATCATAAGGATGTTAAGGAATTTGATACATTTGTTGAAAATGTGCTTAAAGCATATATGGCAGGCTGTGCGCGGTCATTTGAGAGGCTGCCGGTGCTTGCTAATGCAGAAATTTTAAGAAATATTATATATTCAGGTGTATGGACGAAGTTCTATGCTGCCAGAAGGAAAAGAAATAATGCTGCCGGAAAGCAGCCGGAGGAACATAATGACAGATCCATATAAAGTGTTGGGAGTATCAAGGGATGCTTCTGATGATGAAGTGAAAAAAGCATACAGGACACTGAGCCGGAAGTATCACCCGGATGCTAACATCAACAATCCGAACAAAGATCAGGCGGAGGAGATGTTTAAGCTTGTCCAGCAGGCATACAACCAGATTATCCGCGAACGCGAGGGCGGCTATAGTAACCAGTCATACAGCCAGACGCGTTATGGCACAGGACGCTCAGAGCATTACGGATATGATGGTGACTATCAGAACCAGTCACAGGGCGGATATGGAGATTTTGGAGGCTTCTGGGGCTTCGGACCATTTGGCTTTGGAGGATATAACGGAAGCTATGGTGGCGGTGGATATGGCTCTGATAATATGAATGGCAGTGATCCTACAACCGTGCATCTAAGGGCGGCGGCTAATTACATCAATAATTCAAGCTACGACGAAGCTATCAATGTGCTGAATAATATAACTGACCGCGATGGCAGATGGTACTATTACAGTGCGCTGGCACATCTTGGAAAAGGCGAGGAAGCGACAGCGCTTGAGGACGCAAGACGCGCTCTGGATTCTGATCCGGACAATATGCAGTACCAGTTACTATATCAGCGTATAGCAAGCGGTGGAAGCTGGTATGCCGGAAGAAGGACACAGTACGAGGGACCATCTTCAACAACATACTGTACAGGCTGTGCGCCATGGGTGGCTCTTTGTCTGTGCACTAATATATGTATGCCGACATGCTGTAGCTGCGGAACCGGCGGCTATTATACAGGTGGAAGTATATAATCGTTCAAAGATAAGCAAAATTTCGCGAATCATATGTGGAGTGCCTGAATGTCCACATATGATTCGCGAATTTTTATCTTGCTCTGAACCATTAATTACTCTTTTCTTTCTCAATCCAAGCATCTAGATTATCGAATAATATGTCGAACTGCACAGGCCCCATATCAAGCACATACTGGTGGAAGGCTTTTAGATTGAAAACATCAGAAAGCTCACTCTGCGCCTTGTTCTTTAACTGTTCAAAGCCTAACATTCCAAGAACATATTTGCAGTAGTTGCCCGGGTTGGAGACAAATGCATAGTACATTTCATGGGCAACGGATTTATCATTAAAACCATATCTGCTGATGTAGCTGAAAACATCCTCCTCACTCCAGCCATAGTAATTCACTCCGATATCCCCCTTTGCATACAGGCACAGGATTGTTGCATAGTTGGCACCATACATCTGGTTAAGCGCGTCATTACCTGTCTGTGCGTAGTTATAAGAAAGAATCTCAACATAAGAAGCCCACCCCTCAACATATCCGCCCGGTGCAAGAATGTATCTTATCCAGTCAGGATTGCTGGCGGCAAAGTATTGTGTCTGGTACATGTGTCCCGGATATCCTTCATGCGCAAGCGTAGGATACAGTTCGCCAGAAGAAGTTTCTGACGCGTTGATATATATAGAATTAACATCAAGATTATCAAGCTGCGGGAGGAAGTACATAGCCGGACTTGTGTAATCCTCAAGTGACTTCGAGACATATTTGATGCTGTAATTGACATCAGGAATCTCAGGAAAATCGTCAACAATTCTTTTCTTAAGGTCGGTAAGTATGCCAGCCGGATCTGTCATATTGAAGGTAAATGTGTCATATTTATCAAGGATAGTTGAATCCTTAACTGCGAGAGACTGCATATTCAGCATATATTTCTTGATATACGAATCAAGCAGCTTGTCGTATTCATCAACAGATTTGCTCCAGCCAAGCGTTGCTGACAGAATGTATTCAAAGTATCTTGAACCGTCAGGATAATTGCATAAGCCTCCGGCATGCTGGTTAGTTCCCTTCAGGGCTGTAAGACCGTCCACAAGCGCCTTATAGCCGGGAATTACATGCTCGTTGACAGCAGACACATTTCTAGCCTTGTAGTCAGCGATATCATCTTCAGAGAGCCCATCTACCGAAGAAATCTTTTCGTTAAATGTAGATATCATCACGCCATCCTCGGAACCGGCAGTGTCAAGGAAGGAATTGCAGCTTTCAACAACCTCATCTACAAGAGTATCTTCCATAAAGTATCCGTATTCAGAACGCATTTTTTCAAATGCAAGTATATTCTCAAAGTATCCGTCAACATCACAGAGAAGCTCAATATATTCGTCTACATCTTTCGTTTCTTCAAATGTATACTCGGCAAAAAGCAGTGGAAGCTGGACATGGACACCTGTTGTTGTCTGGAGCTGTGTGTCAAACATGTACAAATCACTGTATTCAAGCGCATTTTCCATATACATCAGAAGCTCGTCAAGTGTAATCTGCTGCTTGGCGGAGAGTGCGTTTCTGTCAAATGCTTTAAGAGTTGATATTATGTCTGTATAGTCGGAGGCATTGTCCAGATTGTTAAGGTCGCAGCGCCCAAGAGTGACATCGTAATCATCAATACCGAAATCCTGTGGGTGTTCAACATAAGCATGCAGCGATATAGCGTCGGCACTAAGCAGACCGGCGAACAGACTGTTGATATATTCAGTGAAATCGGTATTGTCCTCGGCTGCTGCTGTGTCAGAGCCGGATGGCTGGCGGTGATTCCACGGCAGGCTGCAGCCGGACAAGGTGACTACCAGGATAAAGACTATCAGCAGGCTTACAGCCCTGTTAAGAATTCCATGGATATAGCAAATGTATTTATTCTGCATATTAATCCTCATTTCTGTCTTATTAAACATTATGCTATGCTATAAAGCAAAAAGACCTCCGAAGAGGTCTTTTGTAAATAATTCTGTATGACAGCCGTAAAATATTAACGCTGGGCTGCTTCTTCTTTCTGTATATGTGAATCATAGAGAGATACACCAGGGTTTTTTGGATCATCTACTACAGTAGAAAATGATTCATTGCAATAAGGGCATTTTGCAAGACTGCTTCTTCCACCGTTGGCAGCTGCACAGGCTGCAATATGTGCATAATATGCAGTTGTATCATCTCCTGAATATTCAAGGTCACAATAAGGACATTTTAATACTTTGGAATTATCTGTTGTGTCAGCAGCCTGTGTATCTGCAGCCGGGGTTGCTGCTGTAGTGTTGCTGGCAGCAGACTTGCTGGTATCATTAGCTGCAGATGTTGCAGCAGCTTTATTGGAATTATCAGCGGCAGCAGTAGAACCTGTGGCTGCTTTAGTTGTATCAGCAGCGGCTGTTGTTGATGTATTTGCTGTTGAAGCTGAAGTGGCTGTAGTTGAAGCAGTATTCTTAGTTGTGGCTTCAGTAGTTGATGATGTCTTACTGCCACAGCCTGTTACAAGAATTGTGCCCATTAAAGCGGTGATTAATACGATACTTAATTTTTTCTTCATGATATATTACCTCCAAAATGTTTATTTATTTAGAATAAGATGTAAATCCCTGCTGTTGTTTTTCGTTGTTAAGTGAGTAGAAAGACAGCTCAGTGTCATTAGTAGCTGATAAATCATAATATCCAATCCATGTCAGGAAATCTGATGGAAGCTCGCTTAATGGAGCGCCAGGCAGATATATAAGGAAACGGTTGGAATCAGTCATGCCATATGCCTCGCTGTACACATAACGGATACCATCAAGTATCTCTTCTGTGCCAACCTTCTTGTCATAGTTAAGAGACTTGACAGTTACGGCGTATGTATATGAATTAACCTTTTCTGGCTGGCTGAACTGTCCGCTGAAGCTGCATGCATATACAGTTCCGTTAGGGTAAGAATCAGCTCTTTCACCCATTTCACTGTCATGATAGTAGCCTGTAAAGCTTCCGTCAGAATTGATGTTAAGCTCTGTAGACCATGCACCGGCACCACTGCTGAACATGAACTGTAAATCCTTAAGGTCGCTGAAAGAAAAGCTGCTTGTTACAGTTGATGTTTTATTAGAAGCAGCAGCCTCTGTCTTCTTGGCAGCAGCTTCCGTGGCAGCAGCTTTTGTAGCCGCTGCATTTTCAGAAGCTTTTTCGGCAGCCTTAGAAGCAGCTTCTGTGGATGTGGCAGACGCTTCTGTAGAGGCAGCAGTTGAAGCCTTGGTGCTGGCAGTTGTGTCAGAGCTTGCAGCCTTGCTTCCACAGCCCGCTGACAGAGCTATTACAGATATTAATCCTAAAGCTGGAATGATTTTTTTAAATAATTTCTTAGTCATAAATTCGTAGATTCTCCTCTTCTTTTTGTTTCATTTGGCACAAGTATAACACGCAGATGTAGACAAAAGTGAGACAAATTTTGCATTTTTTGAAAAAATATTAATTTTATTCAGTTTCACTACGCACTTGACACTTATAGCAAATTTTTCTATGATAAAGTTTATGTATAAAGGATTCACACTACATTTGCGTTATAGCGATGAATTAGAGAATAATAGATTATGGAGGAAATGAAATGCCACAGAATAAAGGTCCATTTTATATGACAACAGCTATTGCCTATACATCAGGCAAGCCACATATCGGTAACACTTATGAAATCGTGCTTGCAGATAGTATTGCAAGATTCAGAAGACAGGAAGGCTACGATGTATTTTTCCAGACAGGAACTGACGAGCATGGCCAGAAGATTGAGCTTAAGGCAGAGGAAGCTGGAATTACACCTAAGGAATTCGTTGACAATGTATCAACAGAAATCAAGAGAATCTGGGATCTTATGAACACTTCATATGATAAGTTCATCAGAACTACAGACGACTATCATGAGAAGCAGGTTCAGAAGATTTTTAAGAAGCTTTATGATCAGGGCGATATATATAAAGGTTCATATGAAGGAATGTACTGTACTCCATGTGAGTCCTTCTGGACAGAGAGCCAGCTTGTTGATGGCAAATGCCCTGACTGCGGAAGAGAGGTTAAGCCGGCTAAGGAAGAGGCATATTTCTTCAAGATGAGCAAATATGCCAACAAGCTTATTGAGCATATTAATACTCATCCGGAATTCATCCAGCCTGTTTCAAGAAAGAATGAGATGATGAATAACTTCCTTCTTCCGGGACTTCAGGATTTATGTGTATCAAGAACATCCTTCAAATGGGGTATTCCGGTTGACTTTGATGACAAGCATGTAGTTTATGTATGGCTTGACGCGCTTACTAACTATATAACAGGTATCGGATATGACGCTGACGGTAACTCTACAGAGCAGTACAAGAAGTTCTGGCCGGCAGACCTTCATCTTATCGGTAAGGATATCATCAGATTCCATACAATATACTGGCCAATATTCCTTATGGCACTTGGCGAGCCGCTTCCTAAGCAGGTATTCGGACATCCATGGTTATTACAGAATGATGGCAAGATGAGTAAATCTAAGGGAAATGTTATCTATGCAGATGACCTTGTAGACCTCTTCGGAGTAGATGCTGTGCGTTACTTCGTGCTTCATGAGATGCCATTTGAGAATGATGGTGTTATCTCGTGGGAGCTTATGGTTGAGCGTATGAATTCAGACCTTGCCAATACACTTGGCAATCTTGTGAATAGAACAATCGCTATGTCTGATAAATATTTTGGCGGAGTTGTCAATAAGACAGGCGTAGAGGATGCTGCAATTGACGGCGAGCTTAAGGCAGTTGTAGCAGGAACAAGGGATAAGGTTCAGGCTAAGATGGCTACTCTTCATGTAGCAGACGCTATCACAGAGGTATTCACACTCTTTAAGAGATGTAACAAATATATTGATGAAACTATGCCTTGGGCACTTGCTAAGGATGAGGCACAGCAGGACAGATTAGCAGAGGTTCTTTACAATCTTGTTGAGAGTATTACTATCGGTGCTAATCTTCTTAAGTCATTCATGCCGGAGACAACAGACAAGATTCTTGCACAGCTTTATCCGGATAATCCACAGGCAGGGGCAAGAGACTTCGATGATCTTGCTACGTTTGGATTAAGAGAATCAGGACTTAAGGTTACAGAAAAGCCGGAAATTCTTTTCGCAAGACTTGACTTTGAGAAGGATCTTAAGGAAAAGGTTGAGGCTATCCAGGAAGCGCAGAAGAAGGCAAATGGCGTTACAGAATATCCACAGGTTGAAGCTAAGCCTGAGATTACATTTGACGATTTTGAAAAGGTTCAGTTCAGGGTTGCCAAGGTTCTTACCTGTGAGGCAGTCAAGAAGACTAAGCTTCTTAAGTTCGAGCTGCAGATTGGTGATGAGAAGAGGACTATCGTTTCCGGCATCCAGAAGTACTACAAGCCAGAGGAGCTTATTGGCAAGAAGCTGGTTGTATGTACTAACTTAAAGCCAAGAAAAATCTGTGGTATTGAGTCACAGGGAATGATTATCTCAGCATGGGATGATAAGGACAACTTATCAGTTCTTACACTTGAGAAGGATATTATTGAAGGCGCAGAGATTGGCTAAATGTTATGAAGATATTTGAAACTCATGCTCATTATGATGATGAAAGATTTGATGAGGACAGAGATGAACTTATAAGCAGCATGCTTAGTGACGCAGGGGAGCTTGATTACATTATAAATGTAGGCGCAAGCCGTCAGGGCTGTGAGGCTTCCCTCGCACTTGCTGCGCAGTATGAAAAGGTATATGCAGCTATTGGCTTTCATCCGGAGGATATTGTAAGATTGAATAAATCGGACATTGAATGGCTGGAGAATATGTTAAAGGAAGCTAAGGAAAGAAAGCTTGTCGCACTTGGAGAAATCGGACTTGATTATTACTATGTGTCAGAGGATGCCGATACTGCGGCGGCTGAAAAGCAGCAGCAGCGTGAATGGTTTGCGGCACAGATGGATGTGGCGTACCGCACACATATGCCGGTAATGATTCATTCAAGAGATGCATGTCAGGATACAATTGACATATTAAAGAGTAATCATGGAACAGATACTGGCGGAATAATCCACTGCTATTCATACAGTAAGGAAGCAGCAAGGGATTTCCTTAATATGGGCTTCTCTATAGGAATCGGCGGAGTGCTTACTTTCAAGAATGCCAAGAAATTAGTGGAAGCAGCCGCATATATTCCGATGGATAGAATTGTACTTGAGACGGACAGCCCATATATGGCGCCAGAGCCTAACCGCGGTAAAAGAAATGACAGCCGCAATATACGGTATGTTGCGGAAAAGCTGGCGCAGATAAAAGAACTTGATACGCAGGAGGTTATTGATATCACTAACCGGAATGCGAGAAGGCTGCTTTTCGGTTAGGAAGGTGTCGGGGATATTATCAGAAACCTTATCAGGGATTTTGTTGGCGGATTTGCCTGTCAATTTGTCGTCCAATTTGCCGGTACATTGGCAGATTAGTTTATTGGTTAATTTTGTGGTGGGATTGCCTGTCAATTTGTCGTCAGGGCAGCCACTTTTACCGTGTGAATTGGGGTGAAACCTATAAATTAAAAAAACGGCTATTTAGTAGGTCTTTTAATGTGGTTTTTATCGTTAAAGTTATGAAAACACCTACTAAATAGCCGTCTTTTTGTTGTTGAATAGGTCTTTAAGCTGGAAATAACCTGTTTTACATGAATATTGCTGCAAAAAAACCTACTAAAGCAGCCAAAATGCGATTACTTATAGGTATCACGTTATTTTGCGTGAATAATTAGCCAAAAACATCCGGTTGGAAAAGCATTTGGGCGGCAAAACATCCAGTTGGCAAAGCATCTGGTATCACATTATTTACCCCAGCAGGTTGCTAAGCTCTGCGAACTGCTCAAGTGTAAGGGCTTCGCCGCGGATAGTAAGCGGAAGTCCCATGGCTTCTAATGCGCCTGATAGCGCTTCTTTAGTGATTCCGATACCGGAATTGCCAACGCTGTTAAGCATTGTCTTGCGGCGCTGGTTAAATGAAGCTCTTATTATTTTGAACATAAGATGTTCGTTCTTCACATCAACAGGCGGAGTCTTGAAGCGCTCAAGACGGATGACCGCTGAATCTACATTTGGACGAGGCATAAAGCAGCTTGCAGGTACATTGAGCACAACCTTAGGCTTTGCATAGAACTGTACAGCAAGTGAAAGTGCGCCGTAGTCTTTAGTTCCCGGACCACACTGCATGCGGTCTGCGACCTCCTTCTGAACCATTATTGTTATGCTGTCTAATGGCACATGGCTCTCGAAAAGCCCCATGATGATAGGAGTAGTTATATAGTAAGGAAGATTGGCTACGACCTTGATTGGTCTGCCGCTGTTTTTCTCATCAGCAAGCTTATTGATATCAAGCTTTAATATGTCTTCGTTGATGACAGTTACATTGTCATAATAAGAAAGCGTGTCCTCTGTAAGAATAGGAATAAGCTTCTTATCAATCTCGACAGCAACAACCTCTCTTGCATTCTCGCACAGAATCTGTGTCATTGTTCCGATTCCCGGACCGACCTCAACAACGAAATCATCCTTTGTAACGCCCGCCTCGCGGACTATTTTCTCAACAACATTTTCATCAATAAGAAAGTTCTGGCCGAATTTTTTCTTGAAATCAAAACCATATCTGTTAAGCACCGCAATCGTGTTAGTCGGGTTGCCGAGGTGCATAATGTTATTATATCTGTTATCGCTCATAGTTATTTCCATTCTTTTAAATTAATTATAATTAATGTTATGAGACTTGATGAAAAATGTCAAGATGGAATAATTTTCTACAGAATGGCATAAGGTGCATAAGAGAATTTTTTATTGGAGGGTTGTTGTGGATTATCAGCGTCTTGTTTCATACATATATTCCTATCCGGAGGGCGTGAAAGGCAGAAATGTGGGATTTGCGAAGGCATTAGTTCATCAGGGGCAGTTTAAATTAAGCATAAGCTTAAGAGGTGTCAGGACGGACAGCCCGGAAATGTTCGGGATATATATGATGGTTAATGACAGTGGATACCGGCTTATCAAGCTTGGAGAAAGCCTTATGAAAATGGGACAGATGGAGTACAGTGGAGTGTTTAACCCAGACAATATAAGTGATACAGGTTTCGGATTTCCGGACATATGCGGGCTTGCGGTTGCGAGGGAGGATGCAAGGTATGACTGTATGCTTTCAGTGTGGAGGGATGAGGATGTAACGCCTGATATGCTTGTATTTTCGGGAATGGACGCTAAGAAGCATGCGGAAGCTGAAATTGTCATAAAAGAGCGTATGCGGCAGAGTGATGAGGAAGAGAGAAAAAAGGAGCTGGCTGGGGATGGAGTGGTCAAATCTGAAGGCTTTAAGTACAATGTAGGGGCATCAGAGGCAGTCCGGTCAGGAGCAACTGGAACTGGGGCGGTCAGACAGAAGGCAGCTAACTTGGAAGCCGCTGGAGTTGGAGTGGACAGAAGACAGGAAACCGGGGTAGCTGACAGAAGTTTAGAGACCACAGCCGCCGGAGGTACCACACCCGCAGAGGATATAAAGTCTTCCGGCGCAGCCGCCAGAAAACCAGAGAATACACAACATTTGCAGACAAAGGCAGGAAGAGCGGCTGCAACACAGCCCAATCCTTTTGAAAAGCTTTTCGTGCGCGCAGATTATGTGGATGTATTCGACGACGATTATTTCTATGACTGCATCGAGATTTCGCCGGAAAAGCTAAAGAACCTTAATCTTAACGAGCCCGACATAGCCGGAAACAGCTTCCTGCTGCATGGCTACTATAATTTCCGGCACATACTTTTCGGAAGAGTCCGCGACAATCTTGATAATACCCAGTATTTCATCGGCGTGCCGGGAATGTACTGCAACCGCGAGCGTTACATGGCTTCAATGTTCGGCTTTAACAATTTCAAGAAAAGCCATAGAAGCGACTATGCCAATCCATATTTCGGATACTGGTATCAGGAAATATAGACAAATCTTAAATGATCCTGCCACGAGCCATTAAGCTTTGCATAAGAGTACGCCGTTCCTTCGGATATGAAGCCGAGTGATTTCACAAGATTAACGGAAGGGATGTTGTCAGGGTGGATATATGTTTCAATCCTGTGCATCTCCCTTTCACATACAAGAATCTCAATCATGTGCTTGACCATGGTGCTTCCAAATCCCTGATTGCGGAAATTCTTGTCGACCTTATAGCCCATGCGGCAGGAGCGGTTCATGTTCGTGACGCCGGAATAAGACACAGTTCCGATAATCTTATCAGGCTTCTTATCAGAAAACAAGAAAAATCTGCCAAAGCCTCCCTTTGCCAAAGCTGCATACTCTGCATTAAGTGCGGCACAAATGTATTGCTTAGTATAGAAGTTCTCGGGCTTGGCAGTTTCGTATCTGTCAAAGTCGTCACGATTCCTACTGTAAAAATTAAGTACCTGTTCGGCTGATGTTTCATTAAGCGCCCTAAGCTTAAGACCATCAAAAGAATATTCGTATTGCATAATCAGTCTCCCTCTGTTTTGTTATTATTTTTCTTGCTTTTACGCAGTTCCTTAAAAAATGTTGTGAGCATTTCTGAACATTCTTCTTCACATACACCCTTTGTTATCTCACACTGGTGATTAAATGAGGGAATCTGCAGAATATTAAGTATAGAACCGGCGCAGCCTGCCTTAGGATTCATAGAGCCTATGACGACTCTCGGGATTCTTGCCTGCACAATAGCGCCTGCACACATCTGGCATGGCTCAAGCGTAACATACAGCGTGCAGTCCTCAAGCCGCCAGTCGCCCATGTATTTACTCGCTTTCTTAATTGCAGTAATCTCAGCATGTCCAAGCGAGGTCTTATCAGTATTGCGGCGGTTGTAGCCTCTTCCAATAACCTTTCCTTCATACACAATCACGCAGCCGATAGGCACTTCATTTAACTTATAAGCCTTCTTAGCCTGCGTGACTGCCTGTTTCATAAATCTATAATCATCTTTTTCAAAATCCACGCTAATCTCCATTCCTGACAGTTTTTCAGGGCAGCTTAAGGTCTGTGCGTTGGCACAAATCCTTTCTGAACCTGAACGATTACAAAAAGTGTAGTCTTTTTGTGAAAATTCGTCAACTTCTTATTGGATGATTCACGGGATTTATCATGGATTTGCTGAACTAGGGACTAAGCCTTCTACAGCAGTGGGAATGTTGTTGGAAAAAGATTTTGTTTTTCTGATACGCAAAATGTACATTATTCTTATAAGGTGAGGGTAAGATGAGGGTTAGCATTGCGTATATTTCTTGATAAGAGAAACAAGCTTTGCTGTTTATGTACATGTTCCGGTGAATAGAAAGCATAAAATAGAACTCTACATAAACAGAGAAAATATGTAGAGTGGTGG
>CAVKBP010000067.1:0-12627 GCA_963654395.1 Ruminococcus sp. CAG:382 | reverse complement strand
AGTTTGTGCGCAAGCACAAATCTTGCGTGTGAAAAATCTTTGATTTTTCACACTGGTCTCCATTTATACAATAATTATATGAGCGACATACTAAATATACATTTTACATATTAAAAATGCAAGACTATAATGTAGAAAAAGATGAAAGAAGGCATCGCTATGTTATTTAAGAAAAAGACTTTAGATGAGAAAATGGAAAAATATGTAAAACATCATGACTGGTATGCTTTACAGGAAGAAATAACCGGAAGCAAGGAAGGAAAGATTGCAGCAGCTAAGGCACTTGGCGCAAGTGATGACCAGAGCAGTGTGGATTTGTTATTAAGATTTATTGATGATGCAGATGATGATGTTGTATTCGCCGCATGTGAGTCATTAAGAAAGGTTGGCTCAGAGCATGATACAGCAGATTTACTTGCAAGAATGCAGAAAATCCCACAGGACAGACAGGCAATAAGAGACGAAATCGGAAAGACCGTCCAGGAGCTTCATCACAGACCATAAATATGCATAATTTACAAGCTCTTTACATATAGAAAAAAATATAGGCACAAATCAAGAATTTACTTGATTTGTGCCTGTTTTTTTTGTTAAATATATGTATCTGTTCAGAGCCAAGCAAAATTTCATAAGCTTGCATTGAGAACAGGATGTTAATTGCGGAGGTAAGATATGTCGGGTAAATCAGGAAATATAATAGAGCTTAAGCATATCAGTAAGGTATATAGTGACAATGGATTTAAAGCAGTCGATGACTTTAATCTTGAAGTAAAGCGTGGGGAATTCGTAACATTTTTAGGACCATCCGGATGCGGTAAGACAACTACATTAAGGATGATAGCAGGATTTGAGCTTCCTACGGACGGACAGATTCTTCTTAACGGAGAGGATATATCTCAGCTTCCTGCCAATAAAAGACCGATTAATACTGTGTTTCAGCGTTATGCGCTGTTTCCACATATGAATATATATGACAATATTGCATTTGGACTGAAGCTAAAGAAGCTTCCGAAGGAGGAGATAAGAAAAAAGGTCAAGCATGTGCTTGATATGGTTGACCTTGAAGGCTTTGAGAACAGAAGGATATCTACACTTTCAGGAGGACAGCAGCAAAGAATTGCAATTGCAAGGGCGCTTGTTAATGAGCCGGAAATCCTTATGCTTGATGAGCCGCTCGGTGCGCTTGATTTAAAGATGCGCAAGGAGATGCAGCTTGAGCTTAAGAATATGCATGACCAGCTCGGAATTACATTTATATATGTAACGCATGACCAGGAGGAGGCGCTTACCATGTCTGATAAGATTGTTGTTTTATCAGAGGGTAAGATTCAGCAGATAGGAACTCCGGAGGATATATATAACGAGCCTAAGAACGCATTTGTTGCCGACTTTATCGGAGAGAGCAACATTTTCAAGGGAATTATGACAGGACATATGAAGGTGAGATTCTGCGGCGGAGAGTTCGTCGGAATGGATGATGTGCCGGAGGGAACGCTGGTTGATGTTGTTATAAGGCCGGAGGATGTTATTATCACAAAGCCGGAGGACGGAACAGTTGTCGGAGAGGTTACCTCGGTTATATTCAAGGGCATGCATTATGAGGTTGCCGTTGAATCGGGAAAGTACGAGATGATAATACGGACAACAAGATGCTATCATGTCGGAGATACAGTCGGAATGCAGCTTGAGCCGGATGGAATCCATGTAATGCTTGCAGAGGATCATACTACAAGCTTCGTCACAACTATTAATGGCGACTATACACTTGACTTCAATGGAAAGGTGATTAATTGTAATCTGACAAATGTTATTCCTAAAACTAAGCTGGTGAATGGCGTGCTTGTTGATGAGAACAATGAAAATGTTGATGTTTCCAGATTCAGGGTTATTGTTTCAATACAGCCTGATGATATAGAGATGAGTGATGATGTAAATGCAGGTCTTGTGTCAGGCAGGATTATCAATCTTATCTATAAGGGCGACCATTACAGCTATGTAATAAGGACAGAGTACGGACACGACCTTATTGTAGATGATGAATATCTCTGGAATATGGACGATCAGGTTGGACTTATCATGCCAGAAGACAAGATGAAATTCCAGTTGAAGAAGTAGGAGGATGAAAATGTCTTTTTCACGCAGATATCTTGGAATCCCTTATGGGCTTTTCCTTATATTATTCGTTGCAGCACCGCTGCTGGTGCTTATATATTATGCATTCACTAACGGGCAGGGACAATTTTCAATAGTTAATCTGCAGAACTTTTTTACAGATCCTAATACACTTGGAACTCTGTGTTACAGTCTTGTGCTTGCATTTGTTGCGACTGCTGTATGCCTTATAATTGCTTATCCTGTGGCATATATCCTAGCGCAGAGCCAGTTAAAGAGAAAGGCGGTAATTCTCCTGCTTTTCGTTATGCCTATGTGGATTAATTTTACATTAAGAATTACAGCGCTTAAAGAGATATTATCAATGCTTGAGGGAAATCTTGCCTATTATCCGTTCATCAATACGATAATAGGAATGACCTATGATTTCCTTCCATTTATGATACTGCCTTTATATACGACACTTTCAAAGCTTGACAAGAGCGTTATAGAAGCAGCGTCTGACTTAGGCGCGGATAATTTCCAGACATTTATTAAGGTTATACTGCCGCTGTCAGTTCCGGGAATTGTGAGCGGTATTTCAATGGTATTCTTACCGGCAATGACTAACTATGTAGTACTTGATATGCTCTATAACAGCACATATATCATGGGTAGTCTTATTGGAAGCTATTTCAGTGCATACGACTGGCACAATGGTTCTATGATTGCACTGGTTCTGCTTGCTATTATATGTATTGTCACACTTGTTACAGGAGATGGTGACTCAGAAAATGCTGGAAGAGGAGGACTTGTGTGAAAAATCAGATTGATATCTGATTTTTTACACGGCTATTTGTGACGCAGGCATCACAAATAGCTTTTATCGCGAGCCAAATCTGACATTTGGCTCGCGTTCCTCCGGCACTTTGTGCCTGCGGAATGGAGATTAGTATTATGAAGAAATTCCTGAAATATATGATTATATGCATTGTCCTTTTATTCATGTATATTCCTATACTTGTGCTTGCAGTATACAGCTTTACGGATGCTGCCAATATAGGTCCGGTACATGCATTTTCAATGCACAATTATGTGACGCTTTTTACAACACCGGAGCTTATTAATATGATTGTCGGCTCGGTACTGCTTGCTGTCGGAAGTGCAGTAATCGCAACGATACTTGGAACGACAGGTGCTGTCGGTGCATTTTACTCTAGGGGCAAGATTAAGGGAGCAATGTCGGCACTTAATCAGGTTCCAGTTGTAAATGCGGATGTAGTTACAGGCTTTTCTATATGTATACTACTTGTAGTCGTATTGGGCGTAAGCAAGGATACATATATTCCGCTGGTTGTGGGACATGTTATACTGAGCGCGCCATTCGTATATCTGGCTGTAGTTCCAAAGCTAAAGCAGATGGATCCAAGCCTGTATGAGGCGGCGCTTGACCTCGGTGCAACACCGGCGTATGCGCTCTTTAAGATAATAATACCGCAGATTGCTTCCGGAATAGCGTCGGGCTTTGTCATGGCAATTACATTGTCACTTGATGATTATTTTGTTGCAACATATACGAAGCCGGCAACATTTGACACAATAAGCACATATGTTGTTAATGCAACGAAGGGTTCACAGACTGATATCAAGACCGCTCTGTGGGCTTTATCTACAATAATTTTCCTTATAGTTATTGTGGTAGAGATAGCGATTAACCTTGCCCCGGCAAGAAAGGCTGTAAGAGAGGAGACTGGGGGCTGATGAAAAGGATTATCTTAAAGATTAATACGGTAACAACCGCGGTAATAACCGCAGTTATAACTGCTGTCGTAATGGCTCTTGGTGCTGTTTTGCCGGCAGTGGGAGTATTTAATGAAAGCGCTGTTGTGGCAGAGGCAGCAGATGATACAATCGTGCTTCGTGTATGTAACTGGGAAGAGTACATTGACGAGGGCGGATGGGATGATGAGGATACCATAGACCTGGAAAGCGGAAGCATCAAGGGTGAGAATTCCATGATTACAGATTTCGAGAACTGGTATTATGAGAATTATGGTAAAAAGGTTAAGGTCCAGTACAGTTGTCTTGGAACTAACGAAGAGCTGTACAACATGCTTACTCTCGGTGATGATTATGATGTAATCTGTCCTTCAGAATATATGATAATGAAGCTGATGGCAGAGGACTGGCTTGAGCCATTTACAGATGATTTCTACGATACATCAGTGGATAATAATTACTACGCTAAGGGTGTATCTCCATTTATACAGAAAACATTTGACGAAAATAAGATTAATGGCGAGTCGTGGAGCCGCTATGCCGCAGGATATATGTGGGGCATAACAGGAATTGTATATAATCCGGAAGAGGTTACTGTGAAAGAGGCTTCAACCTGGACTATAATTAACAACAGCAAATTCAGGCGTCAGATAACAATTAAGGATAATGTAAGAGACTCAATGTTTGCTGCCACAGGTGCGATTAAGGCAGGACTGCTGACATCATCTGAATTCACAGGCAGCGCTGACTATCATGAAAGGCTTGCAGAGGAGATGAATGATACTTCTGCTGCAAATGTGGAAGAGGTTCAGGAGTATCTGCAGTCGGTAAAGGATAATGCTTATTCGTTCGAGACAGACAGCGGAAAGGCTGACATGATAACAGGCAAGGTTGTTGCAGGCTATCAGTGGTCGGGAGATGCCGTATATACAATGGATCAGGCTGATGAGGATGATTTCGAGCTGGATTTCGCAGTACCGGAGGAATGCACCAACCTTTATTTTGACGGCTGGGTAATGTTAAAGTCAGGCATCAACGGCAATTCAGATAAGAAGCATGCAGCACAGAGCTTCATTAATTTCTTATCCATGCCGGAAAATGCAGTAAGAAATATGAGCTATATCGGCTATACATCAGTTATATCCGGTGGCGACAGTGATGTTGTGTTCGATTATGTTAAGTGGAATTACGGTGCAGACGAGGATGAGACAGATGTTGTGGATTATCCGCTTGGATATTTCTTCTCAGGTGATTCTGATGATGAAAGATATGTACTTAAGGTTTCAGCAGAACAGACCTACAGACAGCTTTCAGCACAGTATCCTACAGAAGAGACTATGGACAGAAGCGCCATAATGCAGTATTTCAATTCGGAGGAGACAGCGAGAATTAACCAGATGTGGATTAATGTGCGCTGCTACAACATTAAAAATGTTCCTGTGTGGGTGTGGGTAATTGCAGGCGTTGTTGCCGCAGCCTTGATAGCACTGGCTGTGAAATTCAAGGTTGAAAATAGAAAGAATCTCTAAAATTTTACGGAAGCTTTACATTGTGATGATTGTAAGTTTACCGCCGCAGTATATAGTTATTGCAATCCGTTGCTAAGTGTTTACGGATTGTGATAACTATATTTTTTTATATGCGGAGGAAGTAATGAAGAGAAGTAAGAATTTATTAAAAAAGGGTGCAGCACTTGCTGCCATGTCAACGGTACTTGTAAGTCAGGCACCACTTATCAGTGCATTTGCATATGGTGAGTATAATGCTAATGATAGTACTTTTAAGTCAGATACTGACAGTTCAGAGGATTTCCAGAACTGGCTTTCTAATGTATGGCAGGGAGGAGAAGAGGCATATGCTGATACTGACAATATTGCTTTAATTCCTGGTTCAGATGCGTCAGCACTTAATTTTTCATGGTATTCAGAAAGTAAGGGAACACCGGCAGTTAAAGTATGGAAGGACGGAGCTAAGGCAGCAGCTAAGGTTGTGACAGGAAATGCAGAAGACATCAGTGCAGAGAACTGGCAGGGAAAGTCTTTCAGTGCAGCTAATAAGGTGAACATTACCGGATATTTTGAAGAAAATACACAGTATCATTACCAGTATACAGATAATTATACAGGTGATGACAGTGTATGGTCAGAGGAATATGCTTATACGACCAAGGCAACAGACACATTTTCTGTAATCCTTACTGGTGATCCACAGGTGGGTGCGTCAGGAAGCAGTTCCGATTATTCAGCTAATGATTCAAGTGTTGCAAGAGATGCTTACAACTGGAACAAGACAATGCAGCAGGCAATCAAGACATGTCCTAATGCATCATTTCTTTTATCAGCAGGTGACCAGATAAACCAGTCCGGCGCAACAAAGGAAGAGGATAAGAAGACAAGAGAGAGCGAGTATGCAGGATATCTTTATCCATCAGTATTCAGAAGTCTTCCAATTGCTGCAACAATCGGTAATCATGATATGGCTGGCTCTGATTATACAGCACATTTTAACAATCCTAATTCTGAGGATAAGTTAGGAAGCACAGAGGCAGGAAGCGATTTTTACTTCAGCTATGGTGATGTATTATTCATCTCATTAAATAGTAATAACCGTAATCAGGAAGAGCACAGAACTCTTATGAATAAGGCTGTTGCAAGCAATCCGGATGCCAAGTGGAAGGTTGTAATATTCCATAGTGATATATATGGTTCAGGACAGCCACATGCGGATACAGACGCTGCTACTAACAGAATTATATTTGCACCATTAATGGATGAATTCAATATTGATGTATGCCTTACAGGACATGACCACACATTTTCAAGAAGCTACCAGATTCTTGATGGAAATGTTGTTGATTATGATATAAGCAGTGGTTCAGTAACCAATCCGGAAGGAACTCTGTATATTACAACAGGTTCAGGCTCTGGTTCTAAGTACTACAACCTGCTTAATTACACACCTTATTACATAGCAGAAAGAACTAATGCCTGCCTTCCATCATTCTCAACAATTGATTTCTCAAGCGGTTCACTTACTATTAAGACTTATGACTACAATGGTAACAGATATGCTGATGATTTCACAATCAATAAGACTAGCGGGGATATGTCAGTAGATGAGGTTATTAAAAATGCAGATGCAATAATCAATAGCACAGAGGTTAAATATACGCAAGACAGCATGAATGCTTTAAAGAATTCACTTTCTTCATTAAAGCAGATTAAGGCTGCATATACAACAGCAGAGGATACTCTGGCAGCAGATATTTCAACTAATTATGGTACTGATGCTGATAAAGCAAGAGGATATGGCTCTGTTAAGAATAAGGCTGATATGTCAACATCTGAAAGCGGAAAGTCTGTGAACAGATTCAAGAAAGGAATGTCAACTCTTCTGGATAAGACTATCTATACACAGGTAGAAGAGGGCTTACAGGCACAGCTTGCAGAGTACAAGGCTGAGAATGCTCCTAAGATTGATGCGCAGGCATTAGAGAATGCTAAGACAGCAGTTGTCAATGCAATCAGCGCACTTACTGTACAGAAGGATGAGACTAAGACACCTGAAGCTGATGAGTCAAAGGCTGATACTTCAAAGAATGAAGCGCCAGCAGTTGAAGAACCAAGGGAAGAGTCAGGCACTGGTGTATCACAGACAGAAGCAGTGTCACAGACAGAAGCAGTGTCACAGACAGAAGCAGTGTCACAGACAGAAGCAGCATCACAGGCAGCTTCGTCAGAGGCAGCTTCAACACAGGAGGCAAAGACTGGAACACCTAAGACCGGAGATAATATGACAGCAAGGTTATATGCATGCGTAGCTGCTGCGGCTGCAGGTATCGGTGCTGTTGTGGTTGGAATCAGAAAGAGGGAAGACATTTGCGAAAAATAATAGACACATTTGGTAAATACCTTGTTGTGGCACTTATTATGATAGCAATGTTTCTGTTCTATACGAGTGTAGAGAGAACACCACTGCTTGCTAACGATAATACTAAGTTCGTTAAAGCAGTGGTTATACAGAATGATAATGAAGACCTTCAGGCTGCCGCTGACTTAGACAGTGGCGACAGCCAGGAGGTCGTTCTGCGTATCAGGTCAGGAAGCCACAAGGGAGAAGAGGTTAAAGCGTACAGCCTCAACGGATATCTGTACGGAGCCAACTGTAAGGTTGGAACGAGAGTAATAGCTAATATAAGCGAATATAACGGAAGTATCTCAGCAAATGTATATAACTATGACAGAGAGCCGGAGATAATTGCACTGCTGGCAGCATTTTTCGGGCTTATGTGGCTGGTCGGAGGAAAGAAGGGCTTTAATTCAATACTCGCACTTATATTCACACTTGCAGTGGTAGTGATGCTGTATATTCCGATGATGTATATAGGCGTGTCTCCATTTGTTGCTGCAACCTTGTCGGTTGTTATTATTACGCTTATAACATTTATACTGCTTGCTGATTTCCAGATGAAATCAATAGGTGCAATGCTTGGCACTATAGCCGGAGTTGTTGTATCAGGTCTTATAGCGCTTGCCTTCGGACATTTCGGACATGTGACAGGATACAATGTTGATGATATTGAAAATCTTATATATGTCGGTCAGAATTCAAAGCTTGATATAGGCGGCATGCTATTTTCAGGAATTCTTATTGCTTCGCTTGGCGCGGTAATGGATGTTGCCATGTCGGTTTCATCATCATTGCACGAGATTAAGGAGAACAGACCGGACATAACGGCAAAGGAAATATTCCGTTCAGGAATTAACATTGGGCGTGATATGATAGGAACAATGTCTAACACACTTATTCTTGCATATGTGGGAGGAAGCCTCGGACTTGTCATGATTATATACGCTTATTCTTATCAGATGCACCAGATACTTAACATGTACTCGGTTGCAGTTGAGATAATGCGTGGAATATCGGGAACTATGGGAATAATACTTACAGTGCCGATAACCTCATTCATAATGTCAGTGCTGCTGACGAAAACAGCAAGGCCTAAATAACTATCCTGATAACTTGCCTGTTTTTATGACTGCACATACCGGAAAGTCCCGCCGTAGCCAGCTTTAATACAGAAATTATAAATGTCTTCTTGACATTACTTGAACTTGGAAATACAATAGTTGCATATACAACAATTGGAGGTGCAAGTAATGTTGAGAAGAATTTTTTCTTATATGAAGCAATATAAGAAATACGCATGGCTGGCGCTTATATGCATAGGTGTCGAGGTTATGCTTGAGATTATGGTGCCTAAGCTGATGGCTGACCTGATTGATACAGGAGTAACTAATTCAGATGTGCCATATATAATAACTAAAGGTGTCCAGATGGCTGCATGTGCAGTTGCCGCACTTATACTTGGCGTTGGAAGCGCGAGATTCTGCGCACTTGCCGGTCAGGGACTGGGCGCGAATATAAGAAAGGCTGAATATGAAAAGCTGCAGTCTTATTCATTTTCTAATATAGACTATTTCAGTGTTTCGTCATTAGTTACAAGGCTTACAAGTGATGTGACTAATATACAGAACGCAGTGTCAACAGGAATGCGTCCGTTTGGACGAAGCCCGGTAATGCTGATATTTGCAACGACACTTGCATTCCAGATTAATGCAACACTGGCAATGGTCTTTCTTGTGGCTCTGCCGGTTCTGGCGGCGCTGCTCATTATAATAATCATTAATGTAGGTCCAAGATATGGCAGGATGCAGGGGGCAGTCGACCTTGTAAACCGCTGCATTGAGGAGAACCTCACAGCAGTAAGAGTTGTAAAATCATATGTGCGTGGCGACTACGAGATTGAAAAATTCGGACATGTGAATAATAATTTAAAAGATGAATCAGAGAAAGCATTTGGCATAGCCGTACTTAACATGCCAGCGATGCAGTTCGTCATGTATGCGACAATCCTTAGTATTCTTCTTATCGGAGGAAGGCTGATTAATTCGGGACAGATGATGGTAGGACAGCTTACATCTTTCTTAAGCTATGTTCTTCTGATTCTCAATTCTCTTATGATGATGTCAAATGTGTTCCTTCTTATGACAAGGTCGCTTGCCTCGGCAGGAAGAATTATGAAGGTAATTGATGAGCCGATTGATATTACTGACGAGAACGCTAAGGATGTAGAAGTTAAAAAGGGTGATATCGAATTTGACCATGTATGGTTTAAATATAAGGATACCGCAAAGGAATATGTGCTGTCAGATGTTTCATTTCACATTAATGCAGGACAGACTGTTGGAATTATTGGACAGACAGGATCGTCTAAGACCACGCTTATACAGCTTATTCCAAGACTTTACGATGCGACTAAGGGCGAGATTAAGATTGACGGAATTAATGTAAAGGAATATCCGGTAAGACATTTAAGAGATGCTATTTCAGTTGTGCTGCAGAAGAATACGCTTTTTTCAGGCTCACTTATTGATAACCTAAGATGGGGCGATGAAAATGCGTCTCTTGACGAGATTAAAGAAGCGTGCAGCATTGCATGTGTTGATGAATTCATAGACAGGCTTCCGGGCGGTCTTGATGCCGAGATGGGACAGGAGGGTGTCAATGTTTCGGGTGGACAGAAGCAGAGAATATGTATTGCAAGGACAATATTGAAAAAGCCTAAGGTGCTCATTCTTGATGATTCAACGAGTGCTGTTGATACTGCCACAGAGGGTAAGATTAGAAATGCTCTTGCCAAGAAGCTTCCTGATATGACTAAGATTATAATTGCACAGAGGATTTCATCTGTGCGCCATGCAGACCAGATAATTATTATGGATGGCGGACATGTTGACGCAATCGGAACACATGATGAGCTGTTAAAGACTAACAGAATCTATCAGGAAATATATGAATCACAGAAGGAAGGAGCTGATCTTTAATGGCTAAGTATGTTGGATATAAAAGACCGAAGGATACGAAGAAGACTGTTAAGCATTTTCTGACATATCTGGGACATTACAAATGGGCATTCCTGCTTGTTGCGGTTCTTGTATTTATAAGCGCCGGTGCAGGAATTATGGGAACATTTTTAATAAAGCCGGTAGTCAATAATTTCATCGTTCCGGGCAACATGAAGGGACTTGTCATGGCAGTGTGCGCAATGGCTGTCATGTATGCGTGCGGAGCGCTGTCAACGCTTGGCTATAACAGGCTTATGGTGCATACCTCACAGAAGGTTGTAAGCGAAATCAGGATGGATCTGTTTAAGCATACACAGAAGCTTCCGTTAAAATATTTTGACAATAATACGCATGGCGAGATTATGAGCCATTTCACTAATGATGTGGATACGGTGCAGGAGGCAATGAACAACAGCTTTGCTATGGTAATCCAGAGCTTTCTTACACTTTTTGGAACTATTACTATGATGATGGTTTTAAGTGCGAGACTGACTATGATTGTAGTTGTATTTCTTGTACTTATGTTCATCTTTATCAAATACAATGGCAAGAGAAGCAAGAAATATTATCACAGCCAGCAGAAGGAGCTTGGTAATATTAATGGCTTCGTGCAGGAGATGATGGCTGGACAGAAGGTTGAGAAGGTATTTAACCATGAGCAGAAGAATTTTGAAAAGTTCTGTGAGATGAATGAGAATTTCAGGAAGGAATCAACCGGAGCGCTGGCATATTCCGGAATGCTTATTCCTGTAATTGTTAGTCTGTCATATTTTAATTATGCGCTTTCTGCCTGCGTTGGAGGCATATTTGTAATTAAGGGAATTATGGATCTGGGAAGTATATCTGCATATCTTGTA
Source organism: Ruminococcus sp. CAG:382 (assembly GCA_963654395.1). Taxonomy (GTDB): domain Bacteria; phylum Bacillota; class Clostridia; order Lachnospirales; family Lachnospiraceae; genus Lachnospira. The sequence goes on along the minus strand of CAVKBP010000067.1, from coordinate 992 downwards.
TATGTAAGACAGAGTGCCATGCCGCTTAATCAGTTTACCCAGCAGGTTAATTTCATACTTTCGGCGCTTTCGGGAGCAGAGAGAATATTTGACATGATGGACGAGGCAGAAGAGCCTGACGAGGGAAAGGTTACTCTGTGTAATGTTATTAAAAATGCAGACAACACCCTTACAGAATGTTCTGAAAAGACCGGACTTTTCGCATGGAAGCTGCCTGCAGGGGAGCTTGTGGAGCTTAAGGGAGATGTAAGATTCAAGGATGTTGAGTTTGGATATGTTCCTGAAAAGAGGGTGCTTAATAAGATTTCACTTTTTGCAAAGCCGGGACAGAAGATTGCATTTGTCGGCTCTACAGGTGCCGGAAAGACTACTATTGTTAATCTTATAAACAGATTCTATGATATCCAGTCAGGCATGATTACTTATGATGGAATTGATGTCAAGGATATTAAGAAGGACGACCTGCGGCATTCGCTGGCAATGGTAATTCAGGATACACATTTGTTCACAGGAACTATTGCGGATAATATACGATATGGACGGCTTGATGCAACTGACGAAGAAATCAGGGCGGCTGCCAAGATTGCAAATGCGGATTCATTTATCACAAGACTGCCGCAGGGCTATGATACTATGCTTACGGCGGATGGCAGTAATCTTTCACAGGGACAGAGACAGCTTATTGCGATTGCAAGAGCGGCTATTTCAAAGCCTCCGGTGCTTATTCTTGATGAGGCGACAAGCTCTATTGATACAAGAACGGAGCGGCTTATCGAGAAGGGAATGGATGCGATTATGGAGGGCAGGACTGTATTTGTAATCGCACACAGGCTTTCGACGGTAAGAAATTCCAACGCTATTATGGTGCTTGAAAAGGGCGAGGTAATAGAGAGAGGCAGCCATGATGAGCTGTTAGAGCAGAAGGGCAGATATTACCAGTTGTACACAGGACAGTTTGAGCTTGAGTAGAGCGGAATTGAGGATTATTATGG
>CAVKBP010000066.1:0-12739 GCA_963654395.1 Ruminococcus sp. CAG:382 | reverse complement strand
GCAAGTACATCAGCAAGTACCAGTGCTTCAACAAGTGCCAGCACATCAGCTAGTACAAGTGCCAGCACATCAGCTAGTATGAGTGCCTCAACAAGTGCCAGCACATCGGCTAGTACAAGTGCTTCAACAAGTGCCAGTACATCGGCAAGTACGAGTGCCTCAACAAGTGCCAGCACATCGGCAAGCACGAGCGCTAGTACAAGTACAGAAGCCAGTGAAAATGCCTCAAGCAGCGCAAGTGCTTCAGCAAGCACAGAAGCAAGTGAGAATGCCTCAAGCAGCACAAGTGCTTCAGCAAGTACAGAAGCCAGCGAGAACGCTTCAACAAATACAAGTGAGACATCAAGCAGCGCAAGTGCTTCAGCAAGTGCAGAAGCCAGTGAGAGCGCCTCAAGCAGTGCAAGCGAGTCAGCAAGTACAAGTACAAGCACAAGCGAGAGTGAATCAGCAAGCACAAGTGCTTCAATAAGTACATCAACAAGTACTTCAACATCTGCGGATAATGGAGCAACTGATGGCAACGATAATCAGCAGCCAGCAGCGGATACTAATCCGGCAGCAACAACAATTACGGATGGTGCAGTACCATTTGCAGCCAATGTTGATGGAGCAGCAGACGGAGTTGCAGTAGCAGTGGCAGACGGAGCTGTAGCGGATGGAGCAGGAGACGGAGCAGCAGCACAGGCAGTTCAGGCTGATGATGGAGCGGCAGACGATACAACTGCAGCAGATACAGTTACGGAAATCGAGGATGAGCAGACACCTCTTGCAGCAAGTGTCAGACCAGCAGATGGTATTAAGACATGGTGGAGCTGGGCTGCAGCAGCAGTAGCGGCTATAACAGGAAAAGCTGCATATGATAACAGGAGAAGAAGACCGGTTAAGAATGACGATTCTCGTAATCCTAGAAAAAAGAAATAAAGTAGCATTGTAGTAATATATAGTTTATAATATGAGTGGCCACCCTTTCGGTGGTCACTTATGTTGTAAAAGGAAAAAGAGGGTTTTTTGAGTAGAATTAAGAAAGAAAAAGAAACAGAACATGTTTTAAGATATAAATTATTATATTCAGCCATAATTATGTTCGTATATATGGTTGGAAGAAATATACCTCTGTATGGTGTGGATATCTCACACTATCAGGAGACAGAGGTTAATGCACAGACAATCATGATGCAGGCTATGACAGGAGACATACAGAATTGCTCTATATTTATTCTGGGATTATGGCCTTACATGATGGCTTCAATGCTTGTAATGTTCGTAGTGGCTCTTATCTCATTAGATAAGACCAAGAAAATATCTCCGAAAAAGATGAATAAATGGACACTTGCCATTACTATGGTCTTTTCAGGTATACAGGCAATTGGTAAGGTACAGACACTTGTCTATGATGATAGTCAGTATCCGCTGATAGTATTAAAATGCTTTGTGTTCATAGAGCTGATTACAGGTATGCTTGTCGTTATGTATATGTGTGCCCGTGCAACTAAGTATGGACTTGGTGGAAGAACCAGCGTATTCACTGTCAATATCATAGAAGGCATGCTTACCATGTTCGCAAAGACAACACCGCAGAAGCTTGTAATTCCGCTTGCACTCGGAGTTGTGGGAATAGCAGTTATGCTTGTTCTCGAGACGACTGAGAAAAGAATTGCAGTACAGCGCGTTTCAATACATAATATATATGCAGACAAGAATTATATTGCATATAAGCTGAATCCGGCAGGTTCGATGCCGCTTATGTTTACATCTGTAGTATTTCTTCTGCCGCAGATGATATGCATGACATTAGAAGGCTTTGCACCGGAGAATGCAGCAATCAGGTGGGTTGCAGATAATATGACTCTTACAAGACCGCTTGGAATCTGGGTGTATATGGGAATTATCTGTATGCTGACGATACTATTTGCATTAATAATGTTAGCGCCGGGTAATACGGCAGATAATTTATTAAAGACTGGTGATTCTATTCTTGATATACACGCCGGTAAACAGACAAGAAAGTATCTTGTAATAAATGTTCTGGCACTTTCAACATTCAGTGCTATCGTGCTGGCAGCATGTCAGGGCATACCTTTATTCCTGCAGTTTGGTAATTACATAGACTCGTCACTGGTTATGCTTCCGGGTTCTATTATGATGTTCACAGGAATGTGGGTTACATTGTACAGGGAAGCAGTAGTATACAGGAACATGGACAGATACAAAGCATTTATATAAAACCGTTCAGAGTCATGCTCTGAATAGTAACGATGGATAATGGAGATTGCGATGTTATATTTTATTCCGGCATGGTATAAAGAGAATAATTGGATTGAAAATGAGCAGGCATGGTATCTAAGAAGGCTTAAGTCAGAATTTGACGAAACGATTAAGCAGATAACGCTTTTTCACAGAAATGTAAGGATTCCATACAGGATACTTATACTGGCTTATTCTCCGAACCTAAGGCACTTTCTGCACAGACAGGGTATGTACAGGGCAGAAAGCTGGAGCTGTTTCGATGCGATGATGCAGATAAGAAAGGATAAGATGGAAGTATTGTCTTATACTGATATGGACTGGCCGGATGGAGCGGAGTTCGTCTATTCGCCATTTGCAATCAATGTTTTTCTGCATGGTGAGAAGTATGCTCTGGTTGATTTCGGAGAGAATGGAAATCCTATTGTTGTCAACCGATATAGTGATGGACAGCTTATCAGCAGGAGCTGTTATGATGACAGAGGATTCATGTCTATGACTGCCTTCTATGAGGGTGGAACGGAATCGCACCGTGATTATCTGATGGAGGATGGAACATGGAAGCTAAGGGAATATCTGCATGACGGACATGTCGAAGTGAATACGCAGTATCCGGAATATTATATTGGAGACGAATATTATACCAAAAGGGTGTTCTATAAGAAGCCTGTCTATCAGTCTATGGAGGAAGTGATTGAAGAGGTATTGTCTTCTTATCTTAAGATAACTGAGGGAAATGATAAATTTTTCGTGGCTGCACACGAATTACATATGCAGATGTTAAGCAGGTGTCTGAAGGATGAGGAAACTGTCATTACATTTTTCGGAGACAGATATGATTACAATCATCTGCCGGGGATATCAGATTTCATGCAGAGAGCGTCACATGTAATCGCAGACTCTGAACAGACTAAGTCATGGATAAAAGAAAAGCTGGGAGATGTGCCGGTGAATATAAGAAATATTTCACCGTATGATACGCGTACAGATTTCGGAATCAGCCAACAGTTAAAGGTTCAGAATATTATGGTGCCTGTAGACGGAATTCCGGAGGAAGAGATTGCAGAGATAGTCAGGGAATTAGCTGCATACATGCAGGATAATGAGCTTGCGAGGGTGCATCTGTTCACGCGTAATGCTTCCTGGGGATATGACAATAAGCTTAAGAATGATGTTGCAAGGACGCTTGAAGAAGCGGGATTTGAAAGAGAGTGGATTATTGAAGCGGATAAGCAGAATAAGGAAGATAGTCCGCTGCGTTTCTTCGTGGATGTATGTGTTGACGAGAGGACGATAAGCCAGTGTATTAATGAGCAGAGAGTAATTCTTGATATGCGTAAGATTACTGATGTGTATGTGGCTGTCACTGCCATAAGTAAGGGCGTGCCGAGAATCTGTATGAGCCGTGATGAGTATTTCGAGCATGGAAAGAATGGCTATATAATTAATAAATATAGTCGTATCTGCGAAGCGCTTGAATATTATCTTGAGAATTTTGAAAACTGGAATGCTGCACTTGTGTCTTGTTATGAGATGTGCAAGAAGTACACGACGGATGTGTTAATAAAGGTCTGGAAAGAGGTATTGGATATCAATGAATAATATATATGTCCTGTTCTTGGGAACCCAAGACTGGTCTGAGACGCATACGCTTCCACAGCATGTGGACTATCTGTTCTGTGACAGCTTTAATAATCTGTCAGAGGATGAACAGAAGAAGATTGCAGATGTCGTAATATTAGACCGCAATATTTTACCGGAAGAATTAAAGGGATTAAGGAAAATCACAAGGGGATACTGCCTGTTCGCAACTGAGCGTGTGGATATGCAGGATTTAACTACAGCAGAATATTTTGAAGGCAAAATGGGACAATTCCTCTATACAGCGGATATTGATGTCTTTATGAATGAGGAAACGCCAAAGCTTTTTAACCAGCCTTATGGAGAAAAGTTTCTGGCTAATGCACTGGATGTCAACTGTAATTTCAAAGGAAATGTTTCATGCCGGGGAAATTTCGATTTACTGTTGGAAGGGGATTTCGGAGAGGATTTTTCCCAGATTGCTTTCTGGAGATATACAATTCCAGTGGAAGCTAATCAGAGTATTGACCTGTATCTTGAATATCATAAAACAGGAGATGTAAATATAAAGCTTCATGCAATTCAGTTTGATTATGGTTCAGTAGATGGTGTCCGGAAAATCTGGGAATTCAATGAGGATGAGCTTGCGGATGTAGTTACAATCGGACATGAGAAAAACAGAGGTCTGGTATTCATGTCAATACTGGCTAAGGGCAAGGGAAGCCTTAATATAATTTCACTTCATGACAGACATTCAAGGATTGACAGGGGATATTTTCTTCCGGGAGGTAAGAGGCTTGTATCCTCTAATGGAGAGGAGTTTTTTTCGTATTTCGAAAAAGGAGATATGAAGCCGCCACTGGCTGTGTATTTTTCAGGTTACAGGACTATGGAGGGCTTTGAGGGCTATTATATGATGAGGAGCTTAGGGTGTCCATTCATATTGCTGACAGATCCGCGTTCAGAGGGTGGCGCTTTCTATGTTGGTGATGATGAACTGGAGACATTGCTTCTTGATGAGATTAAAGGCAGAATGGAGCAGTTAGGATTTTCAAGAGATGATGTTGTGCTGACAGGAGCTTCAATGGGAACCTATGGTGCTCTTTACTATGCTTCAAGGCTGCAGCCACATGCGCTGGTTCTTGCAAAGCCATTAACGAATATGGGAACAATAGCAGAGAATGAGCGGCTTGTGCGCACAGGCGGTTTTGGAACATCACTTGATATTCTCTTGAAAAATTATGGTTCTCTTGATAAGGCGGCTGTTAAAGCATTTGACACAAGATTGTGGAAATATTTCGATAATGCTGACTGGTCGGATACTAAGTTTATCGTATCTTATCTGTATGAGGACGACTACGATCCGGATGGATATGCTAATATCTTAAGACACTTAAAGTCAGAGGGTGTTGAGGTGTTCGGAAAGGGCAGCCACGGAAGACATGTTGACAATAGTGACGCGGTTATGGCGTGGTTTAAAAGCCAGTATTATAAGCTTTTGGAAGAGGATTATGGAAGACACCGGAGGGATAAGTAGGTATGCTGCATGATAAATGGGAAATACGATGGAGAGAATTTACATCGGATACATATTCTTATGGTTCTACGATACAATTCGGCAAGGATGGCACTGTGACTTATAAGAACCGTCTTGTACCGCCGGGCACTGTGATTCATAAGTGGTATTCCAAGACGAATTTCCAGGGAAATAAGATTGAGCCGGCACTCCCGCTGATTGATGGGGAGCGGGCGTATTCAGTAACCCGGAATGTTACGACGAGTGATGAAAATTCGGATGCGCTTATGCTCAGGATTATATTCTATGACAGATATGACAAGGAAGCGGAGAGTATTATTGTCCGTGGTAAGAAAGCATTTTTTAAACCACCAATCAAAACATATAGCTATTGTATTGAACTGATTAATGGCGGTGAGGCTGATTTCAGCTTCAAGTCGCTGGATATAGAAGAGGTTTCAAAGGAAGAGTTTGATGAAGAGCAGGAAAGAATTGCGGGACTTAAAGAGGATTCTGACAAAGGTAAGAAAAGAAGAAGAAAGCGTAAAAAATCTTAGTGATGATGAATTGAAAGCCATGACTGGAAAGCTAAGGCAGCGTTATAAGGACGGAGAAAGTCTTGACCATATGCTGCCGGAGGCATTTGCAGTTATTATGGAAGCGGATGCGCGGGTGCTTAAGAAAAGACCGTATGATTGTCAGGTGCTTTCAGGTATTGCGCTGCATAAGGGTTACATGGCGGAGATGAATACGGGAGAGGGTAAGACTCTATCTGCAACTATGCCGCTTTATCTTAATGCTATGACAGGAAAAACCTGTGTCCTTGTGACAACAAATGAATATCTTGCTTCGCGTGATGGTGAAGAGATGAGTGCCGTATATAATTTCATGGGACTTAGCTGTTCATATCCTGATACACAGAGTGATGAGAAACCGGATGATGATGCCAAGAAAGCGTTCTATGCGGCGGATATTGTATATACGACTAACAGTTCTCTGGGCTTTGATTATCTTTTCGATAATCTGGTAAAGAAGAAGGAGGATCGTTTCCTGTGTGATATGCATTATGTTATTATTGACGAGGCTGATGCGGTATTGCTGGATTCGGCGGTTATGCCGCTTGTTGTATCGGGAGTGCCGAGGGTTCAGTCTAATCTGTATGATGTATGTAACTTCTTTGTGACTACACTTGTAGAAGATATCGACTATGAGGAAGAGGATGGAGCTGTATGGCTTACGCCTAAGGGTGTGGAGTTTGCAGAGAAATTTTTCGGCATTCCGAATTTTTATGGAAAAGAAAATTTTGAAATTAACCGTCATGTTACACTTGCACTCCGCGCGCATAAGACGCTTAAGAATAATAAGGATTATGTTGTGACTGATGAGGGCAAGGTTGAATTGTTCGACGGTGCGACAGGAAGGCTTATGCATGGTGTAAAGCTGCGTGGAGGCCAGCATCAGGCTATTGAGGCTAAGGAAAAGGTTGAGATTTCACAGGAGTACAGAACGGTTGCCTCTGTCACTTTCCAGAATCTTTTCATGATGTTCGACAAGATGGCAGGCATGAGCGGTACAATTATGGATGCCAAGGACGAGCTGTTCGATGTGTATCATAAGCGTGTAATTAAGATTCCGACTAATAAGCCTGTTATAAGGGATGACAGAAAGGATAAGTTTTATCCGAATGCCAGACAGCAGTTCTGGACTGCGGCAGATGACCTGATAAGGATTCATGCCACTGGACAGCCGGTGCTGGTTGTGCTTAATTCTGTTTCTGATACAGACCTTTTTTCAAGGCTTCTTATCCAGAAGAATATTCCGCATAATGTGCTGAATGCCAGTAATGCTTTCTGGGAGGCGCAGATTATTGCCGGTGCAGGACAGATGGATGCTGTTACTGTTGCTACAACTATGGCAGGACGCGGAACGGATATTAAGCTTGGAAAAGGTGTGAGGGAGCTTGGCGGTCTTGCGGTTCTTGGTGTCGGGCGAATGGATAACTCAAGATCAGAGAGACAGACGAGAGGCCGTGCCGGAAGGCAGGGTGATCCGGGCTTCAGCCAGTTCTATGTAAGTCTTGAGGATGATATCGTAGGTGCTGAGGATAATGAAAAGCTCGAAAGCTATATTGACGAAGATAAGAAGATATCAAAACGGAAGCTTAAGAGAATTATTAATCAGAGCCAGAGATTAAAGGTAGAGACAGATGAGATGGGACGGAAGAGATCTGTCCAGTATGACGCGGTTCTGCAGAGACAGAGAGACTTGATATATAAAACGAGGGCAAGGCTTTTAGAGGGTGAAAGCATAAGTGAAGAGATGGTGCTTGATATTGCAAGGGAGAATATAAAGGATTATCTGAATAGCCATAAGTACACAGGCATGGCAGAATTAAACCGTTATATTCTTGATAACATTTCTTATTCGCTTGATGGTGGACTAAAGAATATTAAAGATGGCGATAAGAAGGCTCTTGAAGAATATCTGCTTAACAGGGTAAAGACTGGCGTTGCTTTGCAGAAGGAGAGGCTGCAGGATGATAAGCTTTTCAAGCAGTTCGTGCGTGAAGCAACCTTATCTGCTGTGGATGATGGCTGGATTGAGCTTATCGATTACCTCGAGCAGTTAAAGTATGCGGTTGCAGGAAGAGCCTCTGCACAGAGAAATGTTATGTTCGAGTACCAGAATGAGGCTTTTGAATCGTATTTGGATACAGAGAAAGTGGTAAAAAGAAATATTATAAGGAACATATTGTTAAGCGATGTAAAAGCTGATAAAAAAGGAAATTTAAAAATCGTGTACCCATAGATGGTCATGTGCAGGAGAATGATATGGTATATAATTTTAATCTAGGAATCGGATGGGCAAGCAGCGGTGTGGAATATGCGCAGAGCTACCGTGCTAATCTTTTAAGAAAAGCAGGTATCCCGGCAAAGTTCGTATTTACCGATATGTTTCCGTCAGAGAATATTGAACATATGACGAAGAATATAGGCTTTCTTGATGAGGAAGTGGAATGGCTGTATACATTTTTCACAGACACGCATATTTCTCCGGTCACATATACACTTAAACAACTGGAGAAGACTCTGCCGGAGGGAAAGTATAATTTCACAAGAGATGGAAAAATCTGCCGTTATGTATATACGGACAGGCCGATGTTCTACACTGTGTACATGGTGAATGAAAAGAGCAGATGTGTCCACAGGGTTGAGATTGTATCTAACGGCTGTCTTATCAGAAAGGATTATTACACTTACTGTAAGATATATTCAGAGTACTATGCGCCGCTGGATGGGAAGGCGCATCTGTACGGAAGAAGCTTTTTCAATGAGGATGGCTCGATTGCCTATGAGGAAGTGAATGATGATGACAATGTTTTCTACAGATTTAAAAATGAGGTGCTGTATTCCAAGGCAGAGCTGGTAGGCTTTATGGTGCGCAGCCTTGAGCTTACGAAAAAGGATGTTGTCATTATTGACCGCACGACTGATATAGGGCAGGCAATTCTTGAAAACTGCGGTAATGCAAGGGTTGGAATTATTGTTCATGCTGACCATTTCAGCGAAGGCAGCACTGATGATAATAATATTCTGTGGAACAATTATTATGAGTACGCATTTGCACAGACGAAGAGAATTAACTTCTATGTGACAGCTACTGTGGCGCAGAAAAAGCTGATGGAAGAGCAGTTTAAGAAGTACTGTGGGAAGAAGCCGAAGATTGTTGCGATTCCTGTAGGAAGTCTTGATGAGCTTAAGGTTCCTTCAAGACCGAGGAAGCGCCATTCTATTATCACTGCCTCAAGGCTTGCCAGTGAGAAGCATTGTGACTGGATTGTTGAGGCTGTTGCGATTGCGAGGAAGCAGGTGCCGGATATCTCGCTTGATATATATGGCAAGGGAGCAGAGGACAGAAAAATCAGAGCGGCTATTGACAAGCATGGCTGTAGCAGATGTGTAAGGCTTATGGGACAGCATAAGCTTGATGATGTGTATAAGAAGTATGAAGCTTATGTCGGTGCATCGCAGAGTGAGGGCTTCGGGCTTACGCTTATGGAAGCATTGGGCTCAGGTCTTCCGGTTATCGGCTTTGATGTAAGATATGGCAATCAGACATTTGTTGATGATGGAAAGAATGGATATAAGATTGCTGTTAATGATGAGATGGACCAGAAAGAGAAGATAGCGCTTCTTGCAAAGTATATTGTAAAGCTCTTCACAGAGGATGATATACATGCATTTTCAGAGCATTCTTATGAGAAGGCTAAGGAATTCATGACGGAGGAGGTAATGAACAAATGGATAAAACTACTAAAATAGCATTATTATTTGACAGCTTTTCCGTTGAGAGCAGGAATCTGTATGAATCCTTTAAGAATGCAGGGATTGATTTTACGGCAGCGGTGATTGATGACGACGGTTTTCTGCCAGATGGAATTGTCTCTGTATATGGATTTTTCTTAGGATATGACGCTCTGGAAAATAAGGAGGCTTGTAAGCCAAGATTTTTTAACCAGATTGAGATACCTGAATTCTGGCGGATAGAGGGAAGTAATTCCAATGCCAAAGTGATGAATCATGATAAAGAGGTGGCGCGTATATTCTACACCGAGCCTAAGCACCACAGACTTGTCAAGGTTGTGGACTGGCTTGACGACAAGGGTGTTGTCCGTCAGTGTGAGCATTATAACAGGTATGGATATATATACTGCCGCACGATATTTAACAAGAAGGGGCTTAAGGTGTCAAGAACCTTCTATTCTGCGAAGGGTGAAGAAATTATATTTGAGAATTTCGTGACTGGTGACTTTCTTGTAACATGGCAGGGAAGAGACTGGATATTCAGGACTAAGACGGAATTCGTGAAGTTCTTTATCAAATGTGCAGGGCTTGAGGATTCAGCAGTTTACTTTAATTCGCTGTCTTATCCGTTCTTTGTTTCACAGGTGCTTCCGGCAGACGGCTGCAAGGATATTCTGTTCTGGCATGAGCCTGTACATGATGAAATTCCTGGAAATATGCAGATTATTCTTAATAATCAGGCAACGAGAACGCGCAGGATTTATGTCCAGCGCAGGCAGTCTTACGAGAGGTTAATTGAACTGGGTGCAAATCCGGATATTGTCAGGGAGTTGGGATATGCCTACAGCTTTGTCAGGGAAAATCAGCACAGACCGGAGATTCTGATATGTACTAATTCAGACAGGATTGCGCATATTAATGAGCTGGTACAGGCTGTCAGCGGTATGCATTTTCACATAGCAGCATTCACTGAGATGTCTTCAAGGCTGATGTCGGTGGGTGAGTATGCCAATGTTTCCCTGTATCCTAATGTGAAAGAGAAGGTCTTGGACAGTCTCTTTGACAAATGTGATATATATCTTGATATTAATTACGAGAGCGAAATTGCAGATGCAGTTCACCGCGCATTTCTTAATAACCAGCTTATCGTGGGCTTTGAGGAGACTATGCATAATGCATATTATACTGCGGATACAAACACATTTGCAGAAACGGACTATTTAGATATGGCAGAATCGCTGAATATTGTCATACAGAAACCGTCGATGATTGACGAGGCATTAAAGCTGCAAAGAGAATGGGCGCTTACAGCAAGTGCCGCGGATTATAAGGAGGTAATATATGAGTAATGAATTCAAACCGAATGAGAAGAAGATGGAAGAAATCCTTAATGGAAAGGAAAAGGAAATTATTGATGAGAAGAAGGCGAAAAGAAGGACATTTACTATTCTTGGATATCTGTGCTTCGCCGTTGCCCTGCTTGCAATTCTTCCTGTAATTATTGCACCGCTTCTTGGAAGACACGCTTATCTTAGCGGAACGGATTCAACAGGACATATTTCTAAATACGGAAGTCTTGTATATGTCAAGGCAATTGATAATGCCTCTTTCGAGGAAGGTAATATTGTGGCAGTTGTTAATGAGGCTAAGAAAAGAACTGTTGATGCTTTTTATGTTGATTCCAACGACCGTACTAATACGCTTACGCTTCGTACAGGAAGCACTGTCAGCTACAGCCAGGTTAAGGGCAGGATTGTGGCAAAGACTCCTTTTATCGGATACTTAAGCCAGTTGTGCTTCAGCGTTGCAGGAATTATTGTGCTTGTGGTTTTATTCGCAGCCGGATTTGCGCTGATGATGTATGTTAATAAGATTAGCAAGGAAATCAATCAGATGGTGGAGGACGCGCGGGAAAAGGCTAAGCAGGAGAAAGCTGCGCGGAAGGCGTAGAAGGTGCCGTATGTGATTGCAGTTAGTGAGCAGGATGTGTGAAATGTACATCCTGCTCTTTTTATATTTATATTGCTATTTTTTCAATTAGGCATGTATGCTTCTTGTCCGTATCGTAGTTGATTCCTACTAGCAGCAGATTGCCCTTATACGACTCAAGTGCCTTTACATAATTTTTCTGTTTAATCTGTGCAATTGCACCTGTTGCATTCTTATCTTTTTTCAGTTCAATGATTACAGCGGGTTTATCGGTATGCATAGGTCTTGGAATAAAGCAGATATCTGCAAATCCCTTGCCTGTCGGCAGTTCTCTGACAATGGTGTAGTATTCTCTAGCAAAATAGAATGCGAGGTTAATTGTACAGCTTAAAGAATTTTCATCATTGTATTGCAAAATAGATATTTCTTCATGTGCCCGGTCAATTCCCTCTGCAACAGCTTCTGCATCCATATCCCATAATGACTCCAGAAGCTTTTTCGATGCCGTTACTGAACGCATCACTTCGCCCCAGCTCATGGTACTGATTGCATTGATGTATTCCTGTGAAACCTCTTTGTTAGGAATAGAAACGCAGGATTTTTCTGCATCAAAGGTCAGATAGCCAAGATGAACAAGTAATGTGAGTACATCATCCTTGTTTGCAAATGTAGTCATATCGTTAGAAAAGGTTCCGGTATTGATTTCAATACTTTCTCCGGCAAGCATGGCTACAACAGCGTCTTTTAATCCATCCATATTCAACTGGATATATGATTTAAGCGCCTCATATGTCTCTGTCTGATTCCAGTAGGTACCAAATCTATGGCGGAGCATTGCTTCCACTACAGATTTAGGGCTGTACATAGAGTGGTGCACATCACAATCTATGCAATGATTCACTAAATCATATCCATCATACCAGTTTCGGGCTTCCTCGAAGCTCATATTATAATCCTGACACAGCTTTTTTACTTCGTCCTCTGTGAAACCAAAAAATTCTGCCAGATTTCCCGGCTCTGTCATAGAATACTCTGAAAACATGTTCAGTGCAGAATGGGAACCATATTTTTTTATTGGAAGAATACCAGTCATATATGCCAATGCAACATAAGACTGATCCTTAAGCCAGAGCCGCAGGAAGTCAAGATATTTTCTCTGTGCATC
>CAVKBP010000065.1:0-12838 GCA_963654395.1 Ruminococcus sp. CAG:382 | reverse complement strand
TTCTACTAAGCATATCTTAGAGGACTTCGCAGAGAAGCTTAGCGATATAGCTGTAATTGAAAAAGCTCCTAAGATGGAAGGCAGGAGCATGATGATGTTTTTAACTGAAAAACGTTAAAATAAATAACAACTAATAGACATTTTTAGGAGGATTATTATGCCAAAGGTAAAGACAAAAAGAGCAGCTGCAAAGCGTTTTAAAGTAACTGGAACAGGTAAATTAAAGAGAATGAAAGCATATAAGAGCCATATTCTTACTAAGAAGTCAGCTAAGAGAAAGAGAAATCTCAGACAGGCAGCTATGACAGATGCAACTAATGTTAAGACAATGAAGAAGATTATGCCTTATCTCTAAGATTAATGGTGTAACACATTTATTTAGAGATATAGTTTAAGGAGGAAATAATAAAATGGCAAGAATTAAAGGCGGATTAAACGCAAAGAAGAAGCATAACAGAGTATTAAAGCTCGCTAAGGGTTATAGAGGAGCAAGATCTAAGCAGTACAGAGTTGCTAAGCAGTCAGTTATGAGAGCTCTTACAGAGAGCTACAAGGGCAGAAAGCAGAAAAAGAGACAGTTCAGACAGTTATGGATTGCCAGAATTAATGCTGCTGCAAGAATTAACGGACTTTCATACAGCAAGTTCATGTATGGTCTTAAGTTAGCTAATATCGATCTTAACAGAAAGGTATTATCAGAAATGGCTGTTAATGATGCAGAAGGATTTGCTAAGCTTGCTGAAGTTGCTAAATCTAAGCTTGCATAATCTGGCAGATATGCCATACCGATGAAATGCGAAGCATTTTGGAGGCTGGTTCTGTATAGTTTCTTAATTAATTATAAATATACATCATAGAACGGATGGGCTGTCGTGAAAGCGGCAGCCTTTTATTATGTGAATTGTAGTAACTGTTCAGAGCCAGCCTCCAGAATGCGTTGCATTCTGTCGGTGAGGCGTATCCGCCAAATAAAATTTCAAAATCATCCATAGGAATGCAAGCATTCCATGTCTGATTTATGAAATTTTGCTTGGCTCTGAACAGTTACAAATTGTATGACATTTTTGTGAACTAATTACTGTAGATATGGCTAAAAGCTTCATGATATGTTATAGTATGAAAGTCAATTTTTTGCTTTAGATGGAGGATTATTGTGAAAAAGAATATTGTAAAAAATACAGCAGTTGTCTTATTATCGGCTGCTATGCTTATGACAACGGCATGTAATAGTAAAATCAAGGTCAGCTATGATTATAATGTTGATGATTATGTTAAGACAGGCCAGTATGAGAATATATCGATTGAGGTAGACAGGACTTCTATAGAGAAGGAGCTTATAGAGAGCAAGATTAAGCAGGATGTGGAGGATAATACTACATATACTGAGGTAGACAGAGGGGCAATTGCCTCTGACCAGATTCTTGTTACATATACAGCGACATCTTCTGGTGCATCACTCAGCGGACTTACTAATACAGATGGTACAACAATAATTCTTGGAAAAGATTCCCTTGACCTCGGACTTGATGAGGTAGAGCAGGCTTTATACGGCATGACTGCAGGTCAGACAAAGGTTCTTATTGTTGATATTCCTGAAGATTACAGCTCGGATTTATATAAAGGTATGAAGGTTGTATTTGAAATTACTATGCAGACAGTTGCACAGGCAAATGTTCCTATGATAACTGATGCATATGTCAAGGAAGCATTTGGATATGATACAGTTGAGGAATACAGAGAGTCAATAAAGGAATCTCTTGAAAGTGATATTGATTCAGAGGTTGAGGATACTATTCAGGACAAGGTGCTTGCTTCCTTACAGGATACATTTGAGATAAGCGGATATCCTGATTCACTTATGGAAGAGACACAGTCAAGACTTGAAACATCTGTTGGCTTCTATGCTGATTTCTCAAGCCTTTCAAAGGATGAGTATTGTCAGCAGCAGTACGGACTTTCTTTTGATGAATTTGTCAAAAAATCAGCAGCACAGCAGCTTATCATGGAAGCTATTGTCAAGGATCAGAATATATCAATGAGAGAATATGATTACAAGGGCTCGCTTGATGAATTTGCAGCAGATAACGGATATTCCAATGAGAATTCATTCGTTGAGAAATTCGGAAAAGACAAGATAGTGAAGGCTATGCTTGTACAGAAGGCTCAGGATTATGTTATTGATCATGCGGATATTACTTACAGGTAGAATTAATTGAAGGAATTTTGTTCAAGTCCTGGTACAGCGTTTTATAAATAACTGAACCAAAAACGCAGAACATTTTTTTGAATGTACATATCAAAAAAGCAGGCGTAGCGGGCTACGGCGGGGCTTTTGGGTATGTGCAGTCAGAAAACAGGCAAGTTATTGGGATGGTTATTTATGAAACGCTGTAATTAGTACCTCGAAAATTAAATAATCGCCATATTGACTTGTCTGATTTCTCATAGGCTGCGTTGTCGTCAATCGCCGTAGCCACCGCTACGCCTCTTTCCTCTGCCTTGCATACGAGAAAAGGTTGCTGTTATTTTATGCCAGTTGAGCCGAAGCCGCCGGCACCTCTCTGGGTATCGTCCAGTTCTTCAACCTCGTTGAAGTCTGCCATGATATATGGAGTCAGGACAATCTGTGCGATTCTGTCCTTTGGCTCTATAGTCACTGGAGCATCTGAGTGATTGTGAAGCGCTACTATGATTTCTCCTCTGTAATCTGAATCAATTACGCCTACCTTGTTAGCCGGGGCAAGACCTTTCTTGCAAGCCATACCGCTTCTTGCGTAGACAAGACCGACAAGTCCTGTTGGAATCTCCATTGCAATTCCAGTCCTGATGAATTCTGTAGTTCCCGGCATTACTGTGACAGCTTCCGGCATTCCTGAGCAGAGGTCTGCACCTGCTGAAAACTCTGTTCCGTAGGTTGGGATGCAGGCATCCGGGTTTAATTTCTTGATATTAACTTTCTGTGACATTGAATAAACTCCTTTACTTGTAACTGCACTGAACAGTCGTATTTTAATCGTACAGAAGTACGATATTTCCGGATTCGAGTGATTCTTTTACAAGGATTGTTCTCTGGTTGGATGAACCCTTGAATTTAAGCATCATATCCTTCTTGTCTTCTTCGTATTTTCCATCAACTATAACATCAATGAATTGAAGCATTTCATTAGTTTCCTTCCATTCCTTGCACATTCTTCCAACAATATCCCTGTCAAAAAGATATCCTGTGAAGCACCAGATGCTAAGGTCGGGATATACCTGGCGGACTTTCCTTAACAGTGGAAGCAGTCCCTGCTGGTTGCTGTGTTCAAATGGCTCACCGCCTAAAAGTGTAAGACCTGTAACATAGTCAGGAGCAAGAGAATCGATAATTTCATCAATAGTATCACCGGTAAATTCCCTGCCATAATTGAAGTCCCATGCGATTTCGTTAAAACAGCCCTTACAGCGGTGTGTGCAGCCGCTTACAAAAAGAGAGGTACGCACGCCAGGTCCATTTGCAATATCGCAGGTTTTTATTTCGGCATAATGCATTATATAAACCTTCTTTCTAAATGTTGCAATAAATCTGTAATATACATCTATAATGACATGTAATTGCATGAATTACAGAATTATTAATGATATATTAAGCCTATAGCAAATGATTAAAATCTGCTGTACAATTATAGCAGATTTGTTCGTGACAAACAATGGAAGGTATAGTGTGAAAAACCAAAGAATTTTACATTATGTCCTGAAAAGCGGGCAGGAATGGAGGAGGTATACAATGAAAATTTACTTTGATAAGCTTTACAGGTATGACAGAATGCAGGAACCGGCAGGTATAGCAGTTCCATTTAAAAAGGGGGAGTTAAAGTCTGCGGACAGTATTGTGATTACGCAGAATGGCAGGAAATGCATGGCTCAGTCTAAGGTGACCTCGACGCATGAGGATGGAAGTGTAAGATACCTGTATGTAGATTTTCTTGCAGATATTCCGGCTAATAAGGGCGCTGTGCTTGAGCTTGGGAAGGAAGCCGATGAAAAGGTGGATGAAAAGGCCGATGAAAAAGCGGATGAAATTACTGGTGGAAATACTGATGGAGAGATGCCAGACTGCAATGGGAAGTCTGTTAATGGCTGTGATGAGACAACGACTGCCGGATGTGGTAATAAAGGCGTGTCTGTCGAGCAGATAGAGCAGGGGCTTCGTGTTGATACGGGTAGTGTCACATTTACAGTAAGAAACAATTCCGGGAACATATTCGAGACGCTTGATGACGGAAGAAAACACTATACGGCAGGCAGTTTCGAGGGACCATATCTTAAGGATGACACAGGCAGGTATGATTTAAGCATTGGTGAGTGGAAGATTATAGATGCGGGGCCGGTAAGGTGCACCATAAGGGCTAAGGGCTGCAATATGCTTGGCAGTAAAAATGTGGAATTTGAGATAACACTTACAGCTTACGCCGGAAAATCATGGATAGATGTGGCATACAGAATTATTAATACAACTTATGATGAGCTGCATATTAAATCTCTTGTGTTTTATGCAAAGCCTGATGCACAGAATGCTGTTAGTGATGCTTTGCCGGATATGCATATAACTATGGGAAATGATTCTACAGGCTGTGGCGATGCACCGACTGATAATTCCAAGGAGGAAGGTCCGGTATTTCACACCAGAGGAACAAATGAGCTTGAGATGATTTCACATAAAGCGCCTGTCACAAATGTGCGGACTCTGGTGGGAAGTTCTAATTATAAGACGGATTTCTATATCGGAAGAGATGGCGTGCAGGTCAATAAAATTGTTGATGATGCATTTCTTGTAAAGGAAGCTAATGAACATTTCGCAGAGGTGTTCTATGGCACATTTATGGCTGATTATACAGATTCACAGGATGGACTGTGCGTGACAGTATATCAGGCACAGCAGAATTATCCTAAGGCTGTTAAGTCGTATGACGGTGGTGTGGCTGTAATGCTTGTTCCGGAGGGCATTGGAAATGTTGTTATGCAGTCAGGGATGGCAAAGGAGCAGAGGTTTTTACTGCATTTTCACGAGCCTGACATGCAGATGTGGGAGCTTGACAACAGAAGTACGATATATCAGATGCCTGACAGACCATGCATAGCGCCGGAGGTGTTTAAAAATTCGGGAGTGTGTATGGATGTGTTCCCGGAGCATCTGGTTGACGAGGTTGAGATTGCACTTATAGCAAGGGCTGACAATCATTCAAGGTGTTACGGCTTCATCAACTGGGGAGATTCGCCTGACATGGGATATACAAAGCAGGGACGCGGCGGCGGAAAGCTTGTATGGAGCAATAATGAATATGATTATCCGCACTCATGCGCGCTTATGTATGCAAGAACAGGTGTCAGAAGATTTCTTGATTATCTGATAGTTTCTGCCAGACACCAGATGGATATTGATGTGTGCCATTACAGCAGCAATCCGTTAAGAATTGGAGGGCAGTGGGAGCATACAGCAGGACATTGCAAGAACGGAATCATGGTCTGCTCACATGAGTGGGTGGAAGGAATGCTTGACTATTATCATTTTACCGGGGATGAGAGAGGGCTTGAAACTGCAATTGGCATAGGTGATAACATATTGAGGCTGCTTGATACGCCGATGTATGCAAAGCCGGGAGAGGCTAATGCAAGAGAGACAGGATGGGCATTAAGGGCACTCGTTGCACTGTATGTTGAAACGAGGGATAATAAATGGCTTGAAAAATGTGACTGGATAATTGACAGCTTTAAGATATGGGAAGAGGAGTATGGCAACTGGCTTGCACCATATACGGACAATACTCTTATCAGAGTTGGTTTCATGATATCGGTTGCTGTCGGAAGTGTTATGAGATATTACAGGGTATTTCCTAGAGAAGATATTAAGGAAATGCTTATAAGGGCAGTTGATGATGTTGTGGAAAACTGTACGCTTGATAACGGACTGTTTTATTATAAGGAGCTTCCTTCACTTTCAAGGAATGGCAATAACACGCTGCTTCTGGAATCACTGGCAATTGCCTATGAGCTGACAGGTGATAAAAAGTATATTGAATATGGAATTAAAACATTTGAAACTAATATTAACAAGACGCAGAGAGCTGGTGTCGGTTCAAAAAAGATTATAGACGACACGGTTATGGTTGAGGGTGACAGCACGAAGGGATTTGCGCAGAGCTTTGTGCCGCTGGTCACTTATTATAAGGCGTTGGGGGACGCTGGGGTGCTGGGGGAATTAAGGTTGTATGTGTAATTGAGGGTGTGGGGATGGGTGACGCCCGGAGGTGTGAATGGCGTCTGACGCTCCGGTTTCCTTCGCTTAGTGGGTGTAAATGCCGCTATATACAGAGTTTTTTACGGTGAGAGAAAGCAAACGCGCTTCGCTTGGACGAGCTTTCTCTCACCGAACTTTTGTATATAGCGGCATTAACGCCCACACAGCGAAGGAAAAGTCGCGTCAGACACCATTCACACCTCCGGGCTGACATCAACCACCTCAATTATCAGGCGGAGGCCTGAGGGGGATGGGGCTGGGGTGTGGGACGGACGCCTGTTGCCCGTTGGGCAATTCGGCTGAAGTGTGGCGGGGTGATGAGAGGTCTGTTGCCCTGCGGGCAATTCGGATGAGGTGTGGTGGTGGTGGTGTGGAGCTGTTGCCCTGCGGGCAATTCGGGTGGGGTGTGGTGGTGGTGGTGTGGAGCTGTTGCCCGTTGGGCAATTCGGGTGGGTGTGGTGGTGGTGAGGGGCTGTTGCCTTGCGGGCAATTCGGGTGGGTGTAGTGGGATGTGATGATGTGGGTCTGTTGCCCTGCGGGCAATTCGGATGGGTGTGTGGTGGGATGTGATGATGTGGGGCTGTTGCCCTGCGGGCAATTTGGGTGGGGTGTGATGTGATAAGTTGTGGAGATTTGCTGGTTTTTTTGGGTGAGATATAGTATAATCTTTCAAAAGTGTTTGTTTTTGACGGAAAGGTGGTTTTTTATGAGAATTGGAATAAGGGCACATGATGTTGCATACGCTCCATTAGAGGAGCTTATACCTAATATTCATGCACAGGGGTTTCATTGTATGCATATTGCTTTAAGTAAGTCTATTAAGGAGTTTAAGCCTGGCGTGGAGACTATGACTCCGGGGCTTGCTATGTATATTAAGGAGTTATGTGCTGAGAATAAGGTTGATGTGGCTGTGCTTGGCTGTTATCTTAATCTTTGCAATCCTAATCCTGAGAAGCATAAGGAGATTGTTGAGAAGTATAAGGCTCATATAAGATTTGCAAGTGTGCTTGGCTGTGGAGTTGTTGGAACTGAGACTGGGGCGGTTAATGAGGAGTATAAGTATGAGCCGGCTAATCACAGTGAGGAGGCGCTGCAGTGCTTTATTGATAATTTAAGACCTATTGTTAAGTATGCTGAGCAGTTTGGTGTTATTGTGGCGATTGAGCCGGTATGGAAGCATATTGTATATACTGTTGAGCGTGCGAGAAAGGTGCTTGATGCTATTGATTCGCCTAATCTTCAGATTATTTTTGATCCGGTTAATCTGTTGTGTGTGGATAATCTTGCACAGCAGGATGAGATTATTGAGAAAGCATTTGAACTGTTATTAAAGGACATTGCGGTTGTCCACTGCAAGGATTATATCGTTGATGGAAGCGAGCTTAAGTCGGTGGCAGCAGGTACAGGAAAGGGCAATCCTGTGACTGGCGGCGGTCTTAATTATCCGCTTCTTTTAAAGAAGATTAAAGAGCATAAGCCATATGTACACTGCACTCTGGAGAATACTGTTCCTGAAAATGCAGTGGCTACAAGAGAATTTATGGAAAGAACATATGCCAGTGTATAAATAACAGGCGAAGAATAACTATAAAGCTGGATAATTACCAGAGAACGGAGGCACGTATGCCAGAAAATATAGAGTTACCGGGCGCAAGCCATAACAAAACTAATCAGGTCGAAAGAGCGGTGGATACACCAGCAGATTTTACAAGTCCTGAGGAATTATATAAGGATCTAATTACAGCAATTAAGAAATACCACCCATCTACAGATCTGTCTGATATTGAGAAGGCATACGAGACTGCAAGAAAAGCACATGAGGGACAGTTCAGAAAGTCGGGCGAGCCATATATCATACATCCGTTATGTGTGGCAATTATTCTGGCTGAATTAGAGCTTGATAAGGAATCAATTATTGCCGGACTTCTCCATGATGTTGTGGAAGATACGGTTATGACAACGGAAGATGTTGCAAAGGAATTCGGCGATGAGGTTGCACTGTTAGTAGATGGTGTAACAAAGCTGACACAGCTCAATTACCAGCACGATAAGATTGAGGTGCAGGCAGAGAACTTAAGAAAAATGTTCCTTGCCATGGCAAAGGATATAAGAGTTATTCTTATCAAGCTTGCCGACAGACTTCATAATATGCGTACAATGCAGTATCAGTCACCGGCAAAGCAGATTGAGAAATCAAGGGAGACAATGGAGATATATGCTCCGATTGCCCACAGGCTAGGTATTTCCAAGATTAAGGTAGAGCTTGATGATTTATCAATGAAGTATCTTATGCCTGATGTATATAACGACCTTGTTGAGCAGGTTAATTTAAACAGACCGGGCAGGGAAGCATTTATAAAGAGCATAATTAAAGAGGTCGGCATGCATATAAGCAATGCCGGCATCGAGGCGGAGATTGACGGAAGAGTCAAGCATTTCTTCTCAATCTACAGAAAAATGGTCAACCAGAACAAGACACTTGACCAGATATATGACATATTTGCAGTAAGAATTAAAGTGGATACAGTGAAGGACTGCTATGCGGCGCTTGGTGTAATCCATGAAATGTATAAGCCTATTCCGGGTCGTTTCAAGGATTATATTGCCATGCCTAAGCCAAATAATTACCAGTCACTTCATACAACACTTATAGCATCTAACGGACAGCCATTTGAGATACAGATAAGAACCTACGAGATGCATAAGATTGCTGAATATGGTATCGCTGCCCACTGGAAATATAAAGAGGGAAAGACCGGAGAGAAGGACAATCAGAGCGAGGAGGCTAAGCTTAGCTGGCTGCGTCAGATTCTTGAATGGCAGAAGGAAATGTCTGATAACAAGGAATTCTTATCATCAATCAAGAATGACCTTAATCTTTTTTCAGACAGCGTATACTGCTTCACTCCTTCAGGTGATGTCAAGAACCTTCCGGCAGGCTCCTGTCCTATAGACTTTGCGTACAGCATCCACAGTGCTGTAGGTAACAAGATGGTAGGCGCGAGAGTCAATGGAAAGCTTGTTAATATTGATTATGTTATCAAGAATGGCGACAGAATTGAGATTATCACATCACAGAATTCAAAAGGTCCAAGCCGCGACTGGCTTTCGATTGTAAAGAGCACGCAGGCTAAGAATAAGATTAACCAGTGGTTCAAGCAGGAGTTAAAGGAGGATAATATCCTTAAGGGCAAGGAAATGGTTGCTAACTACTGCAAGACTAAAGGGATAGTTCTTTCTGATATTACCAAGCCTGAATATGTTGAGAAATGTCTTAACAAATATGGTTTCAGAGACTGGGATTCTATTCTTGCTGCCGTCGGACATGGTGCGCTTAAGGAGAGCCAGATAGTAAACAGGCTTAACGAGGAGCATTTAAAGACTAAGAAGGCAGAGGTTACAGACAAGGATGTGCTGGAGGAAATCGTTGCCGCTGAGTCTAAGGAAAAGGCTAAGAAGAAGGATGGCAAGAGCGGAATTGTTGTTAAGGGAATCCATGATGTTGCTGTCAGATTTTCTAAATGCTGTAATCCGGTTCCGGGTGATGAGATTGTCGGATTCGTTACCAGAGGAAGAGGTATATCAATTCACAGGACAGACTGCGTTAATATAATTAATTTCCCGGCTAATGAGCGTGCGCGTCTTATCGAGGCTGAATGGGAGCAGGGAGAGGCAGCAGGCGATACCTATGAGGTTGAAATCAACATTTTTGCCAATAACAGAACTGGTCTTATTGTTGATATTTCAAGGATGTTCACAGAGGCAGAGATTGATGTCAAGTCTATGAACTGCCGTCTTAATAAGAAGGATGTTGCGACTATAAGTGTCGGCTTTGATATACACGGCAAGGAAGAGCTTAACAGAATTATAGATAAATTAAGAAAGATAGACGGAGTTACTGATATAACAAGAACTGCCGGCTGATAATAATATGAAAAATGTGATTTTCATATGCAGGGGACAAACATTTGAACAGACCTGCAGAATTGGGACAAGAAAGGTTTACGGATTATGATTAAGATTGAATCAAGAGTATTAGGTCCGGTAGCAACTAACTGCTATCTTATAATCAATAAGGACAATAATGAGAGCATTATAGTTGATCCGGCAGATTCACCGGAGTCTATATATGATATGGTTGTGCGTTCAGGAAGCAGGCCACAGGCGATACTTCTTACACATGGACATTTTGACCATATAGGTGCTGCAAATGAGGTGCGTGACCATTACGGAATCAGGATATATGCATCCTGTGATGAGGAAAAGCTCCTTGCTTCACCGGCAAGGAATCTGTCAAATGCATATGGCATGAGCCTTAAGGTTGTAGCAGATGTACTTCACAATGACGGAGACATACTTGAGCTTGCCGGACTTAAGATAAAGGCAATCCATACACCGGGACACACAGCAGGCGGAACATGCTATTATATCGAATCAGACAAAACTCTTATGTCAGGTGATACACTTTTTGCAGGTTCAATCGGAAGAACAGATTATCCTACCGCAAGTTCTGCTGCAATGATGGAATCACTTCGTGATAAGCTGAGCAAGCTCCCGGATGATACAGATGTATATCCGGGACATGGAGAGTTCACAACGATTGGATATGAAAAGCAGAATAATCCATACATGTGATGTACTAGTTAATTTTCGAGGAGTATCAACGGGCAAACGCCTGTGTGGCAGGCTGGAAAGCATGATAGTGCGGATTTGTGAGTATGAAAGCAGATAAATACCGGTGTGAAAAGGAAGCAGTTATGATATATATTAAGATTGATAGTGATGCATTTTATGATGATGCGGTTGTGCTTGTCCGCTCATTTTATCCAAGAACAGAGGTTATGGCGCTCAAGGCTGATTCTAAGCCGGAAGACACTGATGAGATTCTTTCAATTGAAGTGCCTGATATCACAGGACTTGACAAGAAGAATGCCCATGAAGTATTTAAGGACAGTTTATATAAGAAGCTTTCTTCTAAGACAGGAAAGAAGCTTCCATGGGGATATCTTACAGGAGTAAGACCAAGCAAGATTGCATATACAATGCTTGAAGAGGGTGCATCTGAAGAACAGATTAAGACGCATTTTATGGATAAGCATTATGCGAGTGAAGAAAAGGCAGACCTTGCGCTTACAGTAGCAAAAAAGGAGCTTAAGATACTTACAGATATGGATTATAAGACAGGCTACAGCCTGTATATTGGAATTCCATTCTGTCCAAGCATCTGCCTGTACTGCTCATTTTCATCCTATGCGCTTGGCGCGTACAAGGATTATGTTGACAATTATGTTGATGCGCTTATTAAAGAGTTAAGATATGTAGCTAAAGCCATGAAGGGCAGAAGATTAGACACAGTGTACATGGGTGGTGGAACACCTACAACTCTAAGTGCAGCACAGTTAGATAAAGTATTGACAGTGGTTGAAGAAGCATTTGACCTTGGCAAATGTCGTGAGCTTACTGTAGAAGCCGGCAGACCGGACAGTGTGACACCGGATAAATTCAGGGTTCTTAAGGCTCACAATGTCGGAAGAATATCTATTAATCCCCAGACAATGAATCAGAAAACGCTCGACCTGATTGGAAGAAAGCATACAGTTGAAGATATTAAAAATGCTTACGCAATGGCCAGAGAAGCCGGGCTTGATAATATCAACATGGATATGATTCTTGGTCTTCCGGGCGAGGGCGTGGAGGAGGTTGCGCACACTCTTAACGAAATCAGGGCAATGAAGCCAGAGAGCCTTACGGTACATTCGCTTGCAATTAAGAGGGCTTCAAGGCTTAATATCTTAAGGCAGCAGTATGCAGAACTATCAATTGAGAACACAGACAGCATAATTGCAATGACAGAGCAGACGGCACGCGACCTTAACATGCAGCCTTATTATATGTACCGCCAGAAGAATATGGCTGGTAACTTTGAAAATGTGGGCTATGCGGTTTCCGGGCTGGAGTGCATTTATAATATTCTTATCATGGAGGAGAAACAGACCATCGTGGCGTGCGGAGCGGGAGCTTCGACGAAGCGTGTCTGGACAGAGCCTGACGAAGATGGCAATTACCGTATCGAAAGATGCGAGAATGTCAAGGATGTAGCGCAGTATATCGCAAGAATTGATGAAATGACCAGGCGGAAGCAGGAACTTTTTGCAGAAGAATAAAAGGTTCTTTCTTCCTGAAATAGTACATCAGATGAGGGTTAGTACATCAAAAGTACATCAAAAAAATACCAATGATACTGAATAACCTATGACGGATAAGGAATATGCGGAAATTTCATTAGAAGCGGTAGAAGAATAGCGGTAGCGAGTGGGTAGTCGGTTGCAATGGCTGGCTGCCTGCTTTTTTATTTTGGCATATTTTTGACATATAAAATTGATTGAGTAAAATCAAAAAAGCTGATTGATAGTGCCAGAAGTAATATGGGACAAATGGCAAATGCAATTAC
This sequence comes from Ruminococcus sp. CAG:382, assembly GCA_963654395.1. GTDB lineage: Bacteria > Bacillota > Clostridia > Lachnospirales > Lachnospiraceae > Lachnospira. The sequence goes on along the minus strand of CAVKBP010000065.1, from coordinate 110 downwards.
AGTTCTTACCAGTTTTCTGCTTGACACCGGAGCATTTTATAAATGCTACCGATTGCTTGCAAAGCTTATTCCGCATACACTTCTTGTTAAATTTGCAGGTCTTGGATAAG
>CAVKBP010000064.1:0-12925 GCA_963654395.1 Ruminococcus sp. CAG:382 | reverse complement strand
CCGCGGCGACTTGCTTATAATATCACCCCGTGCACATGTTGTCAACAACTTTTTTCAAAAATTTTCATTTTTTTCATTTTCATGGCTGCCCTCAGATTTCAGGCAGCCTTCAAACCCGCTTGTTTACTGGCTTTTCAGTGTTCCTTCGCTGTCCATGCAGCCACATTTAATTTCATTACTGCTACTGCATTTATACTTGCTTCGCTGAATTTCCAATCTTTTTTATCTGAATAATGCGACATTATTATTTCTAATGCATGCTTCTTCTCTTCATAATCTTCAATGAATCCGATGCTGCCTTTTCCCATCACACTCTGGTACATATAACTGTAATCACATGCTATATCTCCTGCTGCCAGCTCATGCTTTGTATCCATTTCAAATGAAGCTCTGCCATTGCTTTTAATAAGCTCCGCCTTTTTCCCCTCTTTAGCGCCGTGACAATATATTACAAGTTCTCCTGATTGGTCTTCATATCCATAATTAAGCGGCACTATGTATGCATCCTCCCCATCAACAAAACCAAGTCTTAAGCAGTCACATTTGCTGACTATCCCAAGCATTGTGCTGTAATCTGTTATTTCGCGTTCTTTTCTTCTCATTATAATCTCCATTCTTGTCTGCTTTTCAAGACATCTCAAGTTTGTGCGCAAGCACAAATCTTGCGAGTTAAAACATAAGGAGGCCATTAAATGACCTCCCGCAATTATTCTATGCCTTTAATGCATTTTTAGCTTCATCCGTTATCTCTCTCTGGTAAGCTATCTCATTTTCAATATTCCTTGCAACCTCATTTGCTGCATATGCCGCATCTATTACTTTCTTAAGTACATTGCCGACATCATCTGCTTTTTCTTTCTGCTTTGAAGAATTATCATAAATGTTCTTCATAGCCGCTACTGTTTCGTCTACTGATGTCTGCACTTTGTTGATTGTATCTGTTATTTCTTTAGATGATTTCGCTGACTGGGCAGCCAGATTTCTTACCTCGCTGGCTACAACTGCAAAGCCCCTGCCATGTTCACCGGCTCTGGCAGCTTCAATAGAGGCATTGAGTGAAAGAATGTTAGTTCTGTTAGATATTGAACTTATAACTGCTGCAAATTCTTCAATCTTCTTAGATAGTGCTTCAAGTTCTTTAATCTTGGCTGAAGATTCCTCAACCACCTTATTCATCGACTCTATCATTCCAAGAATCTCTTCAACACTTGACATGCTTTCCTTAACCAGATTAAGTGATGTATCTGACGAATTAATTACATCAAATGCATCCTTTTCAAGCTTCTCCTGTGAGTCATCAAGTCCATTAAGTATATTGGTGAGATTATTCACCATAGCTTCGTTATCCATATGTATTTCCCCTGTTCTGTGTATTCATTGTTGTTATATCAGCTTAATTGCTTCCCCAACATTGCTGACACCAACAATGTTAATTTTATCATTCTTCTTTATGTTTTTCAAGCATACACCCGGCAATATGCAGGTTTTAAATCCCAGCTTGACCGCTTCATTAACCCTCTGCTGTGCCTGGCTTACAGCCCTGACCTCTCCGGCAAGTCCGACTTCCCCGAATATGACCGTCTTTTCATCTATCGCCCTGTTCTTAAAGCTGCTTACGAGCGCCATGACAATGCCTAAATCCAGTGCCGGCTCATTTACTTTAATTCCTCCAGCAACATTTACATATGCATCACTTCCCGACATATGTATTCCGGCACGCTTTTCAAGAACTGCCATAAGAAGATTAACCCTGTTGTAATCCGTTCCCGCTGCAGTTCTTCTTGCCATTCCGAAATTAGAATCACACACAAGTGCCTGAATTTCTACCATAATAGGACGCGTACCTTCAAGCAGGCATACAACAACTGAGCCCGAGGCATTCTCCGGTCTTCCATTAAGCATATATTCTGACGGATTCTCAACCTCTGAAAGACCGCTCTGCTGCATTTCAAATACTCCTATTTCATTGGTCGAGCCAAATCTGTTCTTAACCCCACGCAGAATCCTGTATGAAGCATACCTGTCGCCCTCGAAATATAACACTGTATCAACCATATGCTCCAGCATTCTAGGTCCCGCAACAGTTCCCTCCTTAGTGACATGTCCAACTATGAATATAGTTATATTTAACCCCTTTGCAAGCTGCATAAGTACTGATGTCGTCTCCCTTACCTGTGAAACACTTCCCGGTGCTGCTGCCACATCTTCCTTATACATGGTCTGTATTGAATCAATTATCACAACCTCCGGCTTATTATCTGTAAGAATATTCTCAATATTATCCAGACTTGTTTCGCACAATAATCTGAGTGTCCCGCTGCACCTGCCGATTCTGTCAGCCCTGAGCTTTATCTGCTTAAGCGACTCCTCTCCGGATATATAGAGAACATCCCTTCCTGCTGCCGAAAGCTTAAAGCACATCTGAAGCAGAAGCGTGGACTTTCCTATTCCCGGATCTCCACCTACAAGAACAAGGGAGCCGGCAACTATTCCTCCGCCAAGCACTCTGTCAAGCTCTGCTATATCTGTGGATATCCTGTCATTTTCTTCAAAGCTTACACTGTTAATCTCTACAGGAACAGGCGCTGCCGTTGCTGCTGCCCTCTGGCTTATACCCGCTATCCCTTTGGCTGCCTTCTGTCTGCTCACTGGTTCTTCTACAAATGTGTTCCATTCCTTACACGCCGGACACTGCCCGGACCATTTGGAAGCTTCATATCCGCATTCCTTACAGAAAAATGCTGTATTCCTTGCCTTAGCCATAATCCCTCCAATCCTGTGTGCAAAAAGGCTGCCACAACATATAAATGTGTGACAGCCTTGTAAATCATAATCTTTTAAACCTTAATCAAGCCTTCCGGATGTCTACTTTAACAGGCTTCTCACCATCAAATTCTACTGAAAGAACAAGCTTTCCACCCATGTTAGTAGCCATTGTTCCTGCATCCTTATCATTAATCCTGATATCGTACGAAGCACCTTCTTCAAGACCTAATGTAATCTGGGCGTCCTCTTTACCCTCAACCATAAATGATACGCCTGTATCTGCTGCCTTGAAATTGTTGACTGCTGTACCCGGAACAGATTCATATACAAAAGAACCATTCTTCTCGAGCTTTGTGATTTCATAAAATGTCTTAACCTTATATGTATCTCCACAATGTTCGAAATCTGGCAGCTTTGACTTGGTATCTAACTTATAATTACCAAAGCTGATTGCTCCATCCGCTTCTGAACGAATCAATTCATTTACTACTGGCATATTATTATCCTCCTGTTTTTTACGATATGTATGTAGTAATTATACAATAAACTGACAAAAAGCGCCAGCAGTTTGTCAGTTGTTTATTGTTTATTTATATTTACTTATTAACGCCTCTTTTAAGGGCAAAATTAAGCTTATTATCCTTTACAGTCACTTTGACCTTATTGCCCTGATGAACCTTTCCCATAAGAATCCTTTCAGCAAGGACATCCTCAACCTCATTCTGGATTGTACGGCGCAGCGGTCTTGCACCATATTTGGAATCATAGCCCTTATCAACAAGCCACTGTCTTGCAGCCTCATCAAGCTCTATGGATAATTTCATCTGCTCCATAATACGCTTGTTGACTTTAGCAATCATTATATCGACAATCTGTGCTATCTGCTCTTTTCCAAGAACATGGAACACAACAATATCATCTATACGGTTAATGAATTCCGGCTTGAATATTCTCTTCACCTCATCCATTACCTTGCCCTTCATCTCCTCATGATTCTGCTGTTCAGTCTGTCCTGATGAGAATCCGAGAGACTTAGGTGAAACGATATTTTCTGCTCCGGCATTACTTGTCATTATAATTATAGTATTCTTAAAATCTACAAGCCTGCCTGTTGAGTCTGTGATATGCCCGTCATCAAGCACCTGTAAAAGCACATTGAACACATCCGGATGAGCCTTTTCAACCTCATCAAAAAGAATTACTGAGTATGGATTTCTTCTCACCTTCTCGCTTAGCTGTCCGCCCTCATCATAGCCTACATATCCCGGAGGCGAACCGATAAGCTTTGACACTGTATGCTTCTCCATGAATTCAGACATATCAACTCTTATAAGTGAGTTCTCTGTTCCAAACATTGCATCAGCCAGTGCCTTGGAAAGCTCTGTTTTTCCAACACCTGTAGGTCCTAAGAAAAGGAAAGAACCAATCGGTCTGTTTGGATCCTTAAGTCCGACTCTTCCCCTTCTTATTGCTTTGGCTACCGCACTGACAGCCTCATCCTGTCCTATAACCCTGTTATGAAGAGTTTCCTCAAGCTTCATAAGACGCTCGGATTCTGCCTGCGCAATCCTCTGTACCGGAATCTTGGTCCAGGTTGATACAACAGCGGCAATTTCATCTTCGCCAACAATAATATTATTCTCATTGATGTTATCACGCCACTGCTTAGTCATCTTTTCAAGCTGTTCTTTTTTCTTTAACTGCTTTTTCTTAATATCGCCTGCCTGCTCATAAGCCTCTGACCTGATTGCCTCTTCCTTGTCCTTGGTGAGCTGTTCTATCTGCGTTTCTAAGATCTTTATCTCTTCAGGCATCACATACGCATCCAGCCTTGTCTTAGAGGATGCTTCATCAATAAGGTCAATTGCCTTATCAGGAAGAAATCTGTCATTAATATATCTCTTAGACAGCTTTACTGCTGCTATTACAGCATCGTCTGTGATTGTAACATGATGATGCTCTTCATACCTGCCCTTTAAGCCTCTTAATATCTGTGCCGCCTCTTCTGCTGTAGGCTCTTCAACCTTAACCGGCTGGAATCTTCTTTCAAGCGCTGCATCCTTCTCAATGTGCTTTCTGTATTCTTCAAGCGTTGTAGCACCGATAAGCTGGATTTCTCCCCTCGCAAGAGATGGTTTTAATATATTAGACGCATCGATTGCGCCCTCTGCGCCACCTGCACCTATTATTGTGTGGATTTCATCAAGGAAAAGTAATACATTTCCTGCATTTTTAACCTCTGCAATTACTCTCTTAATACGCTCCTCGAATTCACCTCTGTACTTGGAACCTGCAACCATGCCAGAAAGATCCAGTGTAAGCAGACGCTTGTCCTTAATTGTCTCAGGTACATTTCCTTCAACAATGCGCGCTGCAAGGCCTTCTGCTATGGCAGTTTTACCAACCCCCGGCTCACCTATGAGACATGGATTGTTCTTAGTCCTTCTGCTAAGTATCTGGATAACCCTCTGAATCTCTGCTTCTCTTCCAATAACAGGATCTAATCTGCCCTCTCTTGCCATCTGCGTAAGATCCCTGCTGTACTGGTCAAGCGTTGCTGTGCTTTTCCCATCATTGCCTCTCGGTCTTCCATTCTGGAAATCCTCTCTGACTCTGCCTGCATCTTCTCCCATAGCCATCAGAAGATCCACATACATTTTCTTGACAGGAACTCCTATTGTATTAAGAAGCCTTGATGCCACGCTGTCTGTTTCCTTTATTATCGCTATTAAAATGTGTTCTGTTCCTATAAGCTCTGACTTAAATCTCGCTGCTTCCCTTGCCGCATTGTCAAGTATATGTCTCACTCTCGGAGTATATCCTGACGGTTCCTTGACATTGACAACACTGTCAGGTGCAATAAGCTGGCATACGAGATTAATTATCTTCTCATCAGTGACATCATTGTTAAGAAGAACCGAAGAAGCAAGTCCTCCCTCTGCCTTGATAAGTCCTATGAGAAGATGCTCTGAACCTATATAACCATGTCCTAACATAGCCGCTGTATCTGCCGCATAATTAAGCGCTTCCTGCGCTTTTCCGGTAAATCTGCTCTGCATATCTGTAACCCTTTCTATAACAAACTATCTCTATTAATTAATGTATCGTTGGCAGATGTTCTCTTATAAAGTCTGCCCTTGACACCTCCAGCTCCTCTTCGTCCATATCCTTTTCAGAAATCATAAGAAGGTTAGCCGGATGAATTCCAATCATAAGCTGATATATATTGCTCTCATCAAAGCCGTCTGCCTTAATAAGACCTTCTGCAAGCCCGAACCTGATCTGTGAAAGCAGCAGCTCCCCATCATTAAGTGTAACCTTTCTGGCATATTTTAACACACCATATGAACGGTATACCATATCAAGTGCTGTCATCTTTCTTCTTGTAACATACTGCTTCCTGTAATTGCGTTCCTGCGCAATAATCTGTTCAGCTATATTGTCAAGATTATCAATGATATCCTTCTCACTCTTTCCAAGTGTTACAAGATTAGTAAGCTGGTATATATCGCCTAAAGCTCTGTTATTGTCCCCCTCCATCGCTCTTAACACCAGTCCGAATCTTCCGACCTCAGGAATCAGCCCTGATATTTTATCATTTCCTGCAAGCGCTGGCAAATGCAGCATATAACTTGCTCTCATGCCTGTTCCCGCATTAGAGGGAAGGGTTGTAAGATAACCGAATTTCTGGTCATAGGAATAATCAAGTACTCCACCGATAATATCATCCAGCTTATCAGCAAGTGTATATGCCTTTTCCATATTCATCCCCGCCGAAAATGCCTGTATTCTTATATGATCCTCTTCGTTAATCATTATTGATACATCCTCATCAGGTGCAACAAAGCCCGCCGCATAATCCTGTTTTTCAAGATACGGGCTTATAACATGTCTTTCCCTCATGCCCATCTTCTGATAAGCATCAAGATAATCAAAATTATATGAATTGTATCCATCAATTGGTGACACCGTCTTTAGCTTATCAGTAACATCCTTAACAAGCTTTTTGGCATCCCCTGTTGACATCTTGTAAGAAAAATTATAGCCGTCAATATTACGGGCAAGCCTTATCCTGCTTGATATTACTACATCAGAGTTACTGCCGCCCTCTTCAAACCATCTAAGCATTGTTACCGCCTCCCTCTGTCTTCTTTAACTGGCGGATTGCATCCCTTAATCTTGCTGCCTCCTCGAAATTTTCTATCTCGACAGCCTCTCTTAATTTCATATCCAGCTCCCTGATACGCTCTGCCACAGCTTCCTTTTCATCTTCAGCCTGCATAACTGGCAGAGTACCGGCAGCAGTATCAGCTCCAGCCTGCTTCTGGTATTTCTTATATACCTTTCCTCTGTGCACTGAATCACCATGTAATCTTTTCATATTATCCTCAATAAGAGGTCCGAACACTCCATAACACTCAGCACAGCCGAATTTACCTACCATTGTGAATTCGTCAAATGTCATTCCACAGCCGGGACATCTTATATGCATCACAGGACCATCCTCTACCTGTGCCGAATTGCCTGCAAGCAGTCCTGTGAGCAGTCTTACAAATGGAAACTCAGAATCCGCACTGTCTGCTATCCCTGAAAAGCCCAGCTTTCCTGCACATTCCATGCATATATGATGTTCCCTTTTTATCCCATTAATTATCTCTGTATAATGAATTGACGCTTCATTCTTATGACAATTTTCACATAACATATTATTCCTTCCATGCAGAAATTACTTCCTGCTTTATTCAAATACTCTCATCTTAGTCAAGGCAAAGTAAGGTGCAAAATATGTCAGGAATGCAACGATAAATGCAATTACTAAAGCCAGAACATTAGATGATGTCAGCGCATACATTCCCTTGTACGAAAGTAATGTAAACACGCCCATTATAAATGCCGATATAACCGGTTTTGCAAATACGCTTACATACGGCACTGAATAATCAATCTCATGATATAAGGTTCTTAAATTAAGTATAAATATTATTATCGGAAATGTTGCATTTCCAATTACAACTGCATATATTCCAAGTGCTGAAAACTTAAGAAGAACATATACGAGCACAATATGAACCGCAAGTGATATAGATGAATGTATCATCGGAACATTTACACGGTCGATTCCCTGCAGCGCTGTACTTGTAACTGTTGACAAGGTATAGAATACTACAGCAATTGCTCCTATCTTTAACATCATTCCACCCTGCGCGCTGTTATAACGCGAGAATAACAGCTTAATTATAGGCTGCCCGATAACTGCAAGTCCGACAAATGACGGCACTGCTATGAACATATTAGTCTTTAATGTCTTAGTAATCTTGTCATATATAGAATCATAATCTCCATCCGTATATGATGCCACAACGCTCGGAAGCATTGAGGCAGACATTGCAGAGGCTACTCCCTGCGGTATGCCTATGAGAAGACTGTAGCTTGAGCTGAAATTACCAAGGTCTGTAGAAATACTTCTTGATATATCCCTGCCAATCATTATATTACTAAACATTACATCATCTATCAGCGCACTTATCTGGTAAAATGTCTGTCCAAGTATAATCGGCACCATTGTATATATGATAATCTTACATATCTCACCTGTGCCATCAGCCTCGGTATGTCTGTCTTTTCTTTTCAGCCTGTTAAATGTAGGCGTATAAGCTGCATACAGAAATCCCATGAACAACAAAGCTGTAAGTGCTCCCATTGCTGTACCAAGCGTGCTTCCTGCTGCGCCGTATGCCGCCACATCCGGTGATGCTGCAAATGCTTTCATCATTCCGTATCCGGCTGCAATACTTACAATGGCATTGACAATCTGCTCAAGTATCTGTGAAACAGCCGTAGGAATCATTGTACTCTGTCCCTGGAAAAAGCCTCTTATAACCCCAAGCACTGCGACTAAGAATATAGTTGGTGCAAGAATTCTTAAAGGAATAGCCAGCCCCGGAAGACCTCCGCCATATATGACATTTTCAATAAATGAAGCGCCAAAGAACACAAGAAGTGCCGCAATTCCTCCTGTACATAATGCAACCATCAAAGAGCATCTTAACACCTTAGCCGCACTCTTATATCTTTTCCTTGCAAACCTTGCTGACACAAGCTTTGATACTGCCATAGGCAGTCCGTACGAAGACAGCACAAGCATTATATTATATATGTTATATGCTGCTCCATATATACCATTGCCCTCACTGCCTATTATATTAACAACTGGGATTCGATAGAGCATGCCGATTATTCTTACCAGAATACCAGCCATTGCAAGAATACCACCATGAACTATAAAATTACGCTTATTAGATTCCGACATATTTATCTCCAGATCTTATGTAATAATTGATTTCGAATTAGATTTTACATCTTATGTGTAATAAAAGCTATAAATTTTTTGTAAATATTCAGAGCCTTGCAAAGCTGCGTTCTGCGAATGCTTGCATTCAGGCAGAACAGCAGTTTTATATGACGAATGGGGTTCTGAATATTTACAGATTTTTTAAAAAAGCCGTCCCAACCAGATAAGATTAGAACGGCTCTGCATTTATTCTATTAGTTAATCATGAAATCAGCCAGCATCCATGTACCCTTCTGTTTTACAAATGTATATGTCAGAGAGGTTGCATATGTTGTATTTCCTGTCTGGTAATCAACATAAAGATCATAATAAACATCACATGAAAAGCAGTCATCTGAATACTTTCTGAAATTAGATATTGATTCATTATTGAACTGGTATGTATATGACTTACCCCAGAGATATGCCCATATAGCCGGAATATCACTTACATAGTCAGCCGCCGTACCTATCATGTAGCTTGAAAGCTTTGAAAGACTTCCTCTGTTGATAATATAAGCACCATACTGCTCTGCTATTGTATATATTCTGGATTCAAGGCTGTTATAAAGCTCTTCATCTGATGGATAATATAATGTATAGCCAGTCTTTTTATCATACTCTGCCGTAAGCTCCTTACCATTAAGCTGTGCTGTTATATCAGGCTGTGCAATAAGCTGTCCGACATCATATACATCGTTAGTCGGGGTTGTCACATAATCGGATACATGCAGGCAAGGAGAAAATTTAACCTCTGATTCTGTCTTATATGTATCACTTACCTCAACACCATTAATGTAGACCTTTGCTCCTGTAGGCGCTGTTATCTTAACATCTGAATCACTCTTGCTGTAATCGCCAAAGGAAACCGCACCAAGAGTCCATTTGTTAAACTTATGTGCATTCTTTCCTTCTGACTTAAGCTCAACCCTGGCAATAGGCGTGTCACCTGCATAGACTACAAATACAGGAGTCTTTTCAGAATACTCACCTGCCTTCTTCTTATATGATACCTCACCGTCATTTAACTTATTCTTAAGATATTCTGATATTGTATCAGTTGTTTCAAATTCATTAACAGTTACTTCGCTGTCAGATAACAATTTACCAATTCCGTCAGCCGTAAACTGGTTGACAATCTTGTCCATTGCACCTGAGGGCATTCCCTCTTCATAATCCTTTAGAAGACTATAAAGCATAACCAGTAAAACTACACCTGCGGCAAGAAGAATTCCGCAGTATATACATAAAAATTTCTTAAAGCCGGAAAGCTTCTTTTTTCTTTTATTATTTCGTGCCATACTAATCTCCATTCCTGCTCGTTTTTCAGAGCATCCCAAGTTTGTGCGCAAGCACAAATCTTGTGTGTGAAAAATTTTTGATTTTTCACACTAATCTTCATTCTTGTCTGCTTTTCAAGACATCTCAAGTTTGTGCGCAAGCACAAATCTTGTGTGTGAAAAATTTTTGATTTTTCACACTAATCTCCATTCTTGCCTGCTTCTTACTTAATTAAAAATGCTGTAGGACAGCTTCTAGGTCCTGTCGGTGAATATGGTACATTAATTACCTCGCCGTCATAATACATCTGTGTTGATGTTCCACCATCCATTGTAGACGCATTTACAGCGCCATACTGTGCCATGATGTCCTGTAGGTCTGAGAAGGTTGCACCTATACTGTTAGGCTGTCTTCCGTCTACTGCCAGAAGAAGAATCTTTCCGTCTGCTGTCTGTCCGATAGCAGTTCTTGGATTAGTTCCACCTGCTATACCCACAATATCCTGAGCCTCACCATTGACAATAAGAAATGGTCCGATACTGTTGCTTATGCTGACACAGTCTCTTATATTAAGCTCCTTTGCTTTCTCGGCATTCATATTACCAAGAACAAGCTTATTATCATAAGTGATACCTGTAACATGGGAGGTTCCACCATTATCATTAAGCACCTCGCCGTCCTTCATTACAAGTCCGATAGGCATAGCTGTGTAGGTTGTCTCGCCATCAACGAATTCTCCACCATTAACACCACCAATTGCATCGTATCTTTTAGCTATGTCTGCAACAACCATTCCGTTGCCATTAGTGAATTCCGGAACCGTTCCTACAAATAATCTGCTTGGATCTTTAACAATCATCAGCTTTCCTGAATATGTAGCACCCTTGACATCTACTATCTCAATGTCAGGAGTTTCAGAATCCTGCGCTGATGAATCAACATTTACAAGACCGGCATCTGTAATCTCATCCGTATCCTTAATGGCATTGTTAGCCTTAATCTGGTCAATCTCATCCTGTGAGCAGAACCAGTTGGCAAGGAAGCCTATTGCACTTGTCTCCTGTACAGAAAGAACAAACTGGACCTTCGCTGTCTTAGATGGACCATACACAAGCATAGCCATAACTGCATACAGGAATATCACCAGTATAAGAATTGTTGATAAGAGAGTTGCACCTATTCTTCCAGCCCATACAAGCACTGGATTTTTCTTTTTCTTGTTATTTTTTCTGTTACCGCTGTCTGAAATCCTGAAGTCACCATATGTTTTTTCTTCTTCATAGTCATCATCCAGTACATCAAAAGGATCAAATCCGTCAATATCTTCAAGTTCAAGATCATCAATATCATTGGCTTCATCGTAAAACTTTATATCATCATCTTTCTTTGCCACTATAATTTCCTCCTGAATTATTTAAAAACCCATCTTTTCTGAATCTGATAGCTTATAAGGAACAGTCCCAAGTCAATTATTATCTTAGCTGCACCTGAAAGCACAACACTTAGCGCAAACAGCTTGGTCGCAGCAAATACCAGCACATATGAGCATACAAGCTGGCAGAACCACAGAATATAATATCTTACAGCCGTCTGCTTAAGACCAGACTGTGATTTAAACACCGCATTTCTATTAAGTGTAAAATTAAACACAGATGACAATATCCTTGCGGCTGCAGTGCTTATGAATATCCTCACGCCTATAGCAAGACCGATAAACACAAACTCCAGAATATTAAATATCGCATTGTCTATCACCCATGAAGCAATTGAGCTTCCTGCATATTTCATCCCTGTGCTTTTAAAAAGGTACTTCAATATGACCTTGTATATCTTGATTGAGTCCTTGACAGGGTTAAAATGTGATGAAGAATTATCCTCTATGTACACAGTCTCAATCGGCACTTCCTGAAATCCGATATTATATTTTTTGAATGCAAGAAGCATATTAGTCTCGTACTCAAAGCGCTCACCTTCTACCTTGTCAAATGTCTCAAGATATTTATAAGGTATCGCCCTTAAGCCTGTCTGCGTGTCCGAAATATTCAATCTGCACAGCACCTTAAATACTCCGCTGGTCATATTGTTACCGAACTTACTTCTTGCCGGCACATCATCACCGCTGAAATCCCTGACACCTAAAACAACATTGCCAGTTGCTGTCATAGTCTCACTACACCTCTTAATATCTCCGGCACGATGCTGGTTATCACCATCCACCGTAACAACTCCGTCAATGTCTTTTCTATTCTCAAGGCAGTATTCAAATGCAGTCTTTAAGCCTCTGCCCTTTCCTTTATTAACCTCATGTGTAAGAATTGTACACTCACTATGTGTGGCAATCTCTTCAAACGGAGCCATATGCTCTTTATCACTTCCATCATTAACTACAATGATATCCTTAAAGCCCTCTTCCAGCAAAGCATTAACAACAGCCACAAGCTTATTATCAGGATTTAATGACGGTATAATAACCGATACTTTCATAATTCCTCCATTCTCACCTGTTTTTTCAGGCATCTCAGGTTTGTGCGCAAGCACAAATCCTGT
>CAVKBP010000063.1:0-12929 GCA_963654395.1 Ruminococcus sp. CAG:382 | reverse complement strand
CCATTAGTAACAATAGTGTCATGTCCTAACACCCTTACAGGAGCATAGATAATAAGCTCTGGTGCAACTAAAAGTGTAGATGGATCAAAAGCCTCTGTCCTTATACCCTCGCCATCCTGTACGAATACGCGGTTACGGCTGCTCTCACTTCTTCCCATAATAAAGTAAGCAGATACAGCACATTTACCATCCTCTGACATACCGGCAATAATACCTCTTCCCGGATAAACACATCCTGATAATTCCTCTGAAAGATTCTTAATTGTCATCACTGACCTCCTATTAAAATTATTGACTGCATTCAGCAAATGCAAAAAGACCGTCTGGGAACGCAGCTTTATGCTTTGCGTTGCCCAGGCGGTCGGCTAATCTTTAATATAAACTGTACTCCCTGTGGGTTATCCCACAATGCTGCTTAAGCATCTTCCGCCAGTTGTACAGCGCTTATTAATAACATACAACAAAATGTATTAAATTGCAACACCATTCTTCTTAAGAAGCTCTCTTGCTGATTCAACCGAATCAATTCCTGTAGGATTCTTAATTGGTGCAAATTCCTTATCTCTCTCAACCTCGAAAGGCAGGCAACTGTCAAGCTGGTGAATCATATCAAGCACAAGGCTCTCAAACTTATAACCATTAGGTTTAGTTGGCTTTACAACCTCACCCTTCTCATCAATATATGGAATCTTCTTCTCAACAATATGCAATGGAAGATTCTTCTCAACAATGCTTTCAAGGTCAGCAACCTTAAACAGATAATTAAGGATTACTCCGAAATTATATGCCGGATCACCCTTTTCATTCTTAGCATTCATAAGCTCCTCTGTAAGCTCATAATACTCGACGATTGAAGGTCTGTTATCCTCAAGACACATAACGCCTACCTTCTCATCAGGTGCAGCCTTTCTTACAACCTTGGCGCCTACTGCACAGTGCTTTTCGATTGTAGCACCGATAAATACAGGATCTGCAATTCTCTGTAAAACATTATCAACAGCGAATACATTCAGCCACTCAATTCCGTTATCCTGAAGAACATTTGTTAATCCGGCTTTCTTTAAAGAGATATACCATCCACCATTGCCATTAGGTGATGTAGCCATTCTTCCCTTCTCTTCAAGATATATCTTACCATCATAATCAGTAGCTGCTGCCATCTCCTGCTTGAAGAAATGTACATATTCGCTCTTGTATCCGAAGAAATTCTTTTCCTTGAAGAAAGAAACTGTAGCATCATTATTCTTTTCACTAGTCATGACGAATAAATGTATATAAGTACCTGCTTCCTTAACAACATCCATAAGATTATTAATAAGGCACTCAAATATATAAAGCTCCTTATTAACTCCTACATTATACATTCCCTTAGGATTATCAGAGCCAAGCCTTGTTCCCATTCCACCTGCAAGAAGAATAGCACCTGCCTTGCCAGCCTTAATCGCCTCAAGTCCAGTATTTTTAAATGTGTCATAATTAGCAGCTATCTCATCAAGCTCCATAGCTGCAAGTGGTGTAATCTCACCCTTCTTTACAAGCTCAGACTTATGTGCAATTGCTGATAAAACCTCCATATCAGTTTTATCAATCTGGTCTAATAAAGCATTCTTTCCATCCTCTGATAACTCATCATAGTATCTTAATACCTGTTCCTGTCCGTACTTTGAAAGCTTAAGCTTTGCTTCTTCTAAATTCACCTTAATATCCCTCACTTATCTTAGTTTAATTATTGCCTGACGGCTGTATTATTTTACCACATTAGTAGTTCCCAAGCAACTTAATTGATTCTGCTTCTTCTTCAATTCCCCTTAAAGCATTCATAACTCTAGGATCGTCAATATTGCCCGTGAAATCAACGAAAAAGCGGAAGTTCCATCTCTTTCCCTCAACATTGCCCTCAATAGGTCTTGACTCAATTTTATTCATATTAAGCCCATTGTATATAATGTGGCTCAACAGATTATAAAGAGTGCCTGCTTCATTGGCTGTCTCAAATACAATACTCATCTTCTGCGCGTTCTTAACGAACTTTCTTGTATTAGTAACAATAACAAATCTTGTTGTATTGCCTTCCTGGTCTGTAATTCCAGTCTTTAAGATATCAAGTCCGTAAAGCTCTGCAGCTTCCTTACTTGCAATAGCAACATGAGTCTTATTATGCTCTTGAAAAATCATCTTCGCTGCAAGTGCTGTATTAGCCTGACTGATTCTCTGCCAGTCCTTATGTGTGTCTAAGAATCTGTCACACTGCATAAGTCCCTGTGGATGTGAATATACAGCGGTTATATTTTCAAGGTCAGTACCCGGAAGACCAAGTAACAAATGTTCAATCTTAACATAAGTCTCCGCAATTATGTAATTATCATATTCCTGTAACAGGTCATACACATCAGCCACGATTCCGGCATTGGAATTCTCAATAGGAAGCACCGCATAATCAGCCTGTCCCTGCTTAACTGCCTCCATGCATTCTCTCCAGGTAGGAACATTGAAATTATCAACCTCCTTGCCGAAGAAATTAATCATGGCTGCATACGAATATGCCCCCGGAACACCCTGATATACGACCTTGCAGTCCTTCTTGTTAATCTCATCAATTGCCTCATATGGCTCTCTTAAGGTCTGTCCCATCTTTTCAAGAAGCATATACTGATTCTTCCTTGAATTAGCCATAATCTGTGAAAATAAATCATCAATGGCATGCACATTATCAGGATTCTTCACAAGCTTCTTAACTGATTCTAACTTAACCTTCTCTCTTGCTGGATCAAGGACCTTCTTTCCTGTTTCAATCTTATATTCTGCAACCTCAGTTGTCAGCTTCATCCTCTCCTCGAACAGCTCCACAAGCTGGCTGTCGATTTTGTCAATATTATTCCGTATCTCATTCAGATCTAACATATACTTCTCCTCTTTAAAGCGATGTATTGACCTTATTTTACCACATTTTTAATGATATGCAAGAAATGCTCTTTATGTTATAATTAAGAAAATGTGCATAAGGGAGTGATAACATATGAAGAAAGCTATAACCATAGGAGTAATATCAGTTATTGGCATTGCACTTGCTGTCCTGATATTCTTTTCAGTTAAAAAAAGCGGCATTGACTATAATAACGATAACGCGGTCGGCAACACAGCCGGCAACTTAAGCAACGGCGGTCTTTTCTGCGAATACAATGACAAAATATATTTTGCCAATCCATACGACTACAATAAGCTGTATGTTATGAATTCAGACTGCACGAACGCCACGAAATTAAATAACGACAGCGTCGCATCCATTAATGTCTGTGGCAGCTACATTTATTATGTCAGGAATAATTTCAAGCAGGAGACAATCGGCTCGGTATTCAGGGGACAGTTTTTCGGTATATACCGCTGTGACCTGAAAGGCGAATCAGCCAAAGCCTTGTATGATGATCTGTCAGGTGTTATTGCCCTGTGCGGTAATGACCTGTACTACCAGCGCTACAGCGATACAACGCCGCTTGCTTTTCACAAGGTTGACATTGCCGGAAAGAAGGATACCAAAATATCTGACACCCCATACTCACCGGCATGTGTGCAGAACCAGACAATATATTTTTCTGATCCCGAGGGAAAGCACAATGTATTAAGCTATGATACGAAATCAGGAAGGACATCCGTTGTCTATGACTGTAACTCTTATCTGGCAGATGTTGAGAATGGCTATGTTTACTATATTGACTTAAGTAAGAATTATTCCTTAGTGCGTTACAATCTTTCCAGCAGGACGCTTGAGCAGCTCTATGCCGGTTCAAAAAGCGGTAAGGTTATCAACTTTAATGTGTATGGCAACAAGATATTTTTCCAGTTGGAGGGGGATTCATCAGTGACAGGCTTATACAGGATGAATATAGACGGAACGCAGACAGAAGCTATTGCCGCAGGAAATATAACTAATATACACTGCACATCAAGATATACATTTTTCCAGTATTACGAAAATCAGGGGGTTCTGTACCGCGTGAGTACATCCGCCCCTGACACATCTGTTGAACAGATTACTATTAAATAAATGTAAATAAATATCAAAAAAGCCCCGTAGCCGATGAACTCAGTACGGGGCATATATTTTATTCTTCCGCTTTCTCTTCTTCAATCTTAATTGAAAGCTCATCCAACTGCTTGGCATCTACTACATCAGGTGCATTAGTAAGCAGGCAGGAAGCATCCTTTACCTTAGGGAAAGCAATTACATCCCTGATAGAATCTCTCTTAGCCATAAGCATTACAAGTCTGTCAAGACCATAAGCAAGTCCTGCGTGTGGTGGTACGCCATACTTGAATGCGTCAAGAAGAAATCCGAACTTCTCGTTGGCAACCTCATCTGTAAGGCCAAGAGCCTTGAACATTCTGCTCTGAACATCAGCCTGATGTATTCTTACTGAACCACCACCGATTTCTGTTCCGTTAAGAACGATATCATAAGCCTTGGCGCGGACTGCACCAGGGTTAGTCTCAAGCATATCAAGGTCTTCATCCATAGGCATTGTAAATGGATGATGCATTGCAACGAATCTTTCTTCCTCATCTGACCATTCAAACTGTGGGAACTCTGTTACCCATAAGAACTTATAATCAGATTTGTCAAGAAGTCCCATCTGACCTGCAAGCTCTACTCTTAATGCACCGAGTACATTCCATACAATCTTATTTCTGTCAGCAGCGAATAAAAGAAGGTCGCCAGCTTCACCGTCCATAGCCTTGACAAGGGCATTCATCTGATCCTCTGTCATGAACTTTGCAAATGATGACTTATATGAGCCATCCTCCTGAATTGCGATATAAGCAAGTCCCTTAGCACCATATCCCTTGGCAAAATCAACAAGTGCATCTATCTTCTTACGAGGCATGCCGCCCTGTCCCTTAGCATTGATACCTCTTACAGAGCCGCCATTTTCAAGCGCTCCTGTAAATACGCCGAAGCCACAATCCTTAACGATATCTGATACATTCTGTAATTCCATGCCGAATCTTAAATCCGGCTTATCTGAACCAAATCTGTCCATAGCCTCCTGCCATGTCATTCTCTGGATAGGAAGCTGTACATCCACATCAAGTATCTCCTTGAAAAGATAAGCAAGCAGTCTTTCATTGACATCAAGAACATCATCAACATCAACAAATGATAATTCCATATCAATCTGTGTGAATTCAGGCTGTCTGTCTGCTCTTAAATCCTCATCCCTGAAGCATCTTGCAATCTGCATATATCTGTCATAGCCGGAGCACATAAGCATCTGCTTGAAAAGCTGTGGTGACTGTGGAAGTGCATAGAACTTACCCGGATGAATACGGCTAGGTACAAGGTAATCCCTTGCTCCCTCTGGTGTTGACTTGGTAAGCATAGGTGTCTCAATCTCTAAGAAGCCTTCCTTTGCAAGGAATGCTCTTGTAAGAGTTGCGACCTTACTTCTCATAATGATATTAGACTGGATATCAGGTCTTCTAAGGTCAAGACATCTGTACTTAAGTCTTATATCCTCCTTAGTCTGGATATTCTCCTCGATTGGGAATGGAGGTGTCTCTGACTCAGAAAGGATTCTTAAAGTCTTAGCGGCAATCTCAATATCACCCGTCTTTAAATTCTCATTAACAGCACCGCTTCTTTTAATAACCTCGCCCTCAACAGCGATAACGAATTCATTACGAAGTGTATATGCCTTGTCAAAGCCTTCCTTACCAATTATATTTTCATCAAAAAGAATCTGGAGGATACCGCTTCTATCCCTTAAATCAACGAAAATAAGTGAACCAAGATTTCTTCTCTTGGCAACCCATCCCATAACAGTAACCTTCTTACCAATATCAGCCGATGAAACCTCTGTACATCTGTGTGATCTCTTTAAGCCAACCATTGACTCTGCCATCTTATTTACCTCTTTCCTGTAATTAAATACTAATCTGCGAAGGACAGAATATCATTAAGACTAAGACTATCTAAATCTATCTTGCTATTGCTTATTATCTCAAATGTTTCTTCCTCGTGAATCATGCGCTGAAACTCAATAAATACTCTCATATCAAGGTTCTTAATCTCCTCGATAAGAATATTCACAGCCGTGTCCACATCAAATGCTTTCCTGTACGGTCTGTCAGATATCAGCGCTGCAAATTCATCTGCCACCTTAAGAATCCTTGCTCCCAACGGAATGTCTGTTCCTTTAAGATTATCAGGATAACCACTTCCGTCGTAACATTCATGGTGCCAGAGAACAACTTTCTTTATATTATCCGAATAATCATAATTTTTCAATACATCAAAGCTGATTTTAGAGTGCATTCTCATATATTTAAGCTCTTCAACGGATAATTCGTCTGAATTTCTCCCATATAGATATTCTGATAATTTAAGTTTTCCAATATCATGAAGCATTCCTGCAACCTTAAGCTCCTGACATTCCTCTTCATCAAGTCCCAGCCTCTTAGCAAGCTCATAAGCCAGATTGGCAACCAGAATCCCATGCTGTATGCCGCTTTTAAAATCTTTAACCACATATTCGAGCAGTTCTTCATCTTTAATATTATTGTGTCCCATAGGTAATCTCCCTGATGCCTGTATGTAATTAAGTAATCGTTAATATTCAGTTATTAACCTTGTGATGTGACATAGGTGTAGTATCTGTGATTGGTAAAAATGTATATCCCTCGCTAAGTCCCCACTGTATGATTTCCTCAACAGCATCTACACTGAATTCCTTGATATCATGCTGTAAAACTATAGACACATTGTTTCTCTTAATTCCGTCTATAACATTACATGCAACCTGTGCTGTACTCGTTGTTGCGCCAGCGTCACCGCTTGAAACATTCCAGTCACAATATCTGTATCCTTTCTCCTCAAATGCACACACAAGCTGGCTCATTATACCATTGCAGTATTTCCTGCTTATCGTGTTGCTCGAGCCTCCCGGAAATCTTATCAGGTTCGTTGTTTTTCCAGTCTGTGCCTTTATAATATCATTCATCTCGTCCAGGTCGGCAAAATATGCCTCTGTGCTCTGATATATCTTAGCATAATCATGTGATGCTGAATGTATGGCAACAGTGTGTCCGCGCTGTGCTTCCTTAGCAATAAGATTCTGATAGTCGGATTTTTCATTAGTTACGAAAAATGTAACCTTTACATTATATTTATCAAGAATATCAAGAAGCTTATCTGTATATGGTCCAGGTCCGTCATCAAATGTAAGATAGACAACCTTATCTCCCGGATTAACCGCATTATCAGGCATTGGCGCGACTACCTTGACAGTCCGCTGAACCTCTGCCTCATTGCCGCAATTGTCTGATACCTCATAGGTTATTGTATAAGAGCCTGCATTATCTGAATCAACATCTCCGGATACAGACACCTTATCAGTCACATCACCATCACATGCATCCTCGGCTGTAAAGCCCGGCTCATCATATGTATCGCCCATTCTGATATAATATACATCTCCACCAGAAAGCGAAATCTGTGGTGCTGTAGTATCTTCCACATGTATGACTCTTTGTGTAAATGCTTCATTACCTGAAGAATCTTTAACCGAATATACTATCGTAGTGTCTCCTGTAGTATGTGTATCTACTTCTCCCGAAATCTCTACCTTATCAGTGATGTCACCATCATAATTATCTTCTGCACTGTATCCAGCTTCTTCATAATCACTTCCGGCTTCAATCGTAATATCGGCTTCTCCTTCAAGGCTTATGACTGGTGACTGTGTATCAACTACATTTACTGCTACATTTTTAGAAGCATGCTTTTTCTTCCTTGATTCTATAACCTTAATATCATACTCTCCAAGCTTAGTCACATCGACATTTCCTTCAATCTCTATATCTGTCTTTGTATCCTTCTTTCCAAGCAGATCTTTCCTGATAGTTTCATAGATTGTCGTGTCATCATCAGCACTTCCATACTCAACAACCAGAGTATCGGGGCATGACACCTTAAGACTGTTATTCTTAACAGCTCTTACAACAAATATTACCATAAGCAACATAAGCACAACAAACGAGCCTGCAAGCAGACATCTTCTCTGTCTTACCAGCTTTCTTCTCCTTAATTGTTCCCTTTGTCTTTTATTCATAATATCAACCAGCTTTCTTAAGTGAATATAATATTCTACAGGCATTATACTTCTTTAACACCTAATAAGCCAGTGAAAGCTTATGAAAATTACGCTATTTCAATAACTCTTCCTGTTCTTGCATTAGTTCTGTGGGATATTGATATGACAGTCCTGTTCCTGCTCACCCTGTTTAATGCTTCAAGCACATTTTTCTCAGTATCAGCATCAAGATTGGCTGTAATCTCATCCAGCAGAAGCACCATAGGCTTTGCCGCCGCCGCCCTTGCAATAGACAATAGCTGCCACTGTCCCTGTGAGAAATCCTCCGGTCTGCATATAGTATCGTAGCCATTCTCAAGCTCCTCAATAGTCTCGTGAAGTCCCACCGCCTTAGCCGCTTCAATCACATCCTTATCTGTAATCGAACCATCATAAAGAGTTATCTGATCCCTTATGGTTCCGGGAACCATATGAAAACTCTGCTCAACATATCCATATATCCTTCGTTTTTTATCATCAGGAATAGCCGTAACCCTCTGCCCTGCAATAGACACGCTCCCCTTATCCGGCTCATACAGTCCTAAAAGAAGCTTGAAAATCGTGCTCTTTCCTGCACCAGTCCTTCCCGACAGAGTGACCTGCTCTCCCTCTTTTACGGTAAAGCTTAAGTTTTCAACAACATTTTTATCATCATTGTCATAAGCAAATGTGACATCATTAAAATCTACTAATATTCTACTATTATCGTCACACTCTGCATTTCCTTTGATGCACGAATCCTTATCAGCCTTCCATTCCTTTAATTCATCCATTGCAAAAAATTCATTAATTCTGCGTACTCCGGCTATCGCTGACTGTATTGTCTGAATCTCCATGCCGAGGCTCTCAACAGGCGTGAATATCTGCGAAATATAGTTAATTACTGCAACCGCTGTACCTGCTGACATGCCAAAAAATGTAAGCACAGTCTGATTTCCTGATGCCGAAAACAGCATGACGACAGCCACTACGACTGCATTAATTATAAGAATTACCGGCGAATATACAGCGTCATAGAAATTAGTTTTTTCAACTGCTGCGTAGCTTTCACTTATGTACTCGTCATATCTTTCTGCCATATAATTTTCTTTACCAAGCGTATGTATCGTTCTTATATTGTGAAGAGTTTCCGGTACATGTCCTGACGCCCTTCCGACAGCCCTCCTGTTCTCAAGCTGCGCCGCCAGCATATTTTTCTGGACAAATCTTGTAAATAAGAACAGGAACGGAAGGATAACCAGAAGCACAACCGCAAGCCCCCTATTCTTAAACCATATGACCGCAAGAATACTGATTATCTTACAGGCATCAGCGAACATGCTTATAATTCCTGAAGTAAACAGGTTCTCGACAGTATCAACATCACCAACGAATCTTGAAACAACAGTCCCCGGCTCCTGACTTGTAAGACCGCCTGTTGTCAGCCTGCCATACTTGTCCATCAGTGCGCTTCTTAACGCATGTGTAATCTTCTGTCCAAATACTGTGAGCAGGCTTTCCCTTGCACTTTCCATAAGACCTGTTATAAGAAGAACCCCGAAATATAAAAGCACCATATATAATTCTGGCAGCTTTCCGGCAGTAATTGTATCAATAATCCTTGCCAGAATAAGCGGCGGAATAAGCGCAGCCACAATTGCTCCTACGACAGTGACTACAATCCCTGCTGTGAGAAGCCACTTACTCTTTATCGTTTTAAATATAACTTTTCCAGCACTTTCATTCCTCATAAGCTGCTCCTTCCTTCTGTTGATTCTATTTATTCTGCTGCTCCTGTTCATTCTATTGATTCTGTTCGTTCTGTTTTTTTCTGTTCATTGTAAAAATGTATTCCAGTCCTTCAGGCATATCACTCCGCTGATGTTCGTTCATTTTGTTCATTGTATAAAATGTGTTCCAATCCTTTCGGCATATCACTCCGCTGATATTTCTTCATTTTGTTCATTCTCATAAATGTGTTCCAATCCTTTCGGCATATCACTTTGTCACTGTTCCTTTATTGTTGTTTGATGTGAAAATGTGTTCCAGTCCTTCAGGCGTATCACTCCGCTGATATTTCTTCATTTTGTTCAATATAGAGAGCCGCATAGTGTGGGCATTCTCTCATGATTTCCTTATGTGTTCCAGCCACAGCTTTCCCCTCATCCATCCATATAACCTTGTCCATCTGCGGAAACAGATACAGCCTGTGCGAAATCAGAAGCACAACACAGTCCTTAGCATATTCCTTAAGATTAGCAAACACCTTTCTTTCAGTCTCCTTATCAAGTGCTGAAAACGGATCATCCAATATAAGCAGCGGCTTCTTATGACAAAGCGTTCTTGCAAGTGCAAGCCTCTGCGCCTGTCCTCCTGACAATCTCACACCTGTACTGCCGACAAGAGTATCCTGTCCGTTTTCCATCTCATTTACTTCCTCGTCAAAGCACACTGCCTTAAGAAGCTTCGTAGTATCCGTGGAATCTCCTAGCAGAATATTATTCCGAATCGTATCATTAAAAAGCTCCGGATCATGTCCAAGATATGAGACAAGCCCATCCTTTTTCGCAGCATCCAATCCTGCCAGCTCACGCCCATCTACCTTAATACTTCCCCTGTACGGATATTCGCATAAGAACGCCTTTCCAAGCGTTGATTTTCCGCAGGCAACCGGACCTGTAATTCCGATAATATCACCTTTTCCCGCTTTAAATGTTACATCACTAAATATATCAACACCTCCCGGATAAGCAAATGCCAATCCATTTACTTCAAGCATGTCACATCTGACGCTGTTATCAGCACATTTATAATCCTCGTGCTTCATAAACGGCTTGATTCTTTTCCATGAAACCTGTGCCTTATGAACTGCATTAAACAGCTTCGCGGCGTGTGAAGACTTCTCCGACAGCTTCACAAAGCATGCCATAAATGTAGTCAGAGCCGCAATATCCCAGCTTCTCCAGCCCATTCCAAGCACATTCCGGCTACCGAAATATAATATAAATATAACTCCGGCTAACGATATGACCTTGTATATTGGTGGAAACGCCGTCCCCCATATATTAGCTCTTACCGCTGACCTTTCATAGGCAGTAAGCTTCTCCTCGTACGCCTGCTTTCTTTCCTGCGCACAGCCATATACGCGGTATGTAACCGCATTTTCTGCCCTGTCAAGCGTTGCCGCGCTTAGTCTTCCTGACTGCACCTTATACTCCGCACCAGTTTTCTGCACTACATTTTTCAGCTTCTGGGCAATAATATAAGATACTGGCGGGAATAACATACATATAAGCCCCAGCCTGTAGTCATAGAAAAGCAGCATTCCTGCATATGCCGCAAGCGCCACTCCTGTGTCAAATATTTCTGTTGTAAACTTCCGCATTCCCTCGGCGCAGTCATCAACATCCAGAATTGCCTTGGTAAGAATATCTCCAGCCCCCTCTTCCTGTAGCTGCGGTCTGCTCTTATGCACCAGACTGTCATACAGAACCTCTTTCATATTCTTATTGACATTGTTGGCGAATCTCCTTACATAAAACCTCTTGATATACCTTGAAATCTGCACTACCACTATTGCAGCCACATAACCTGATACCAGCACAAGCATATCTGCAAATGTTGATTTACCGCCAGCTATACTGACAAGACAGCCTGTCATCCTTCCCTCAAACCATGGACCTGCCAGCAGCCCAAGATTATAAATAAGCCCGGATACAGTTATAATCAGAAGGATGTGCCATTGTGATTTAAAATAATATGATATTCTGTCGGTCATAGTAATCTCCATTCCTGCTCGTTTTTCAGAGCATCTCAAGTTTGTGCACAGGCACAAATCTTAGATTTTTCACACTACTATTCTTAGCTGCGTCACTCATAGTGTTATTCTTTCTTGTGTCATTCATGTTATCTATATCACTCATGACATTATTCTTTTCGAACCATTCATGATATTACAAATCACTCATGATATTATTTTGAACCTTAGCTTTCATAATAATTGCCCTCTGTTGCCGAACATGCAACTTTTTCTGATACATGGGTAAATCCTGCTCTCCGCTCTTCCTTTGAACGCCAGTACAGCTTATCCAAAAGTCCACAGAAGGTCTGTTTTTCATCCTCATCCAGTCCTTCAAGCAGCCAGTCATAGAATACACTCTCAATATTAGCCTTAGAATTCTTTAGCTGCTCAGCTTTCTGTGTCGCATAAAGCAACTGGCTTCTTCCATCCTCCGGATTAGGCTTCCTGTACAGATATCCTTTATTCTCAAGGCTTGCTGCCCTTCTCGCCGCAGCTCCCTTATCAATCTTTAACTGAGCTCTGACATCCGCCTGCGTAATGCCGGGATTGTGTCTTACCAGATGAATAAAATCAAACTCTGCCGTTCCAATACCATCCTCCTTCATCGTCTGGACAGTGAATTTAGCGGCTTCTCTTGCTATTTTCGTAATCTTTCTTTCTGAACTATCCATAATTTCACCTCATTTTTTGAAAAATCCATTATGCTTTTATGACTGATGTACTCTTATGATACATTTTCTCTAGTTAATTAATGGACTTTTTATCTTTGATACATTTAATATTTTGATGCATATGATAACTTTTAATATATGATATCTTTTGATATATATAATATCCTTTGATATATATGATATCTTTTGATATATATAATAACCTTTGATATATATGATTTGAGCAAAAAAGATGTACCTACATCCATATAGATGATAGTACATCTTTTTTGTAAAGTCAATTATATAATGCTGATAACAGCTTTGAAAGGTAAATTTATTTTACAGCCTGCCAATTTAGAAAATTTATAT
>CAVKBP010000062.1:0-13041 GCA_963654395.1 Ruminococcus sp. CAG:382 | reverse complement strand
CATTAGGATGCTTTGTCCAGAGAGGGTGGATGTCGTTGATGGCAACAGGGCGTTTAACAATCCTAGCCATCTTCTTGGCAGGAACCTTCTCAACGGTTTCCTTAGTTCCGTCTTCCTTCTCAACCTCTTCGGTTACAGCGTCTTTAACAAATGTGTCAAGAACTGTATCCTTATCTGTAACCTCTTCTTCTGGAATCTCCTCTGTCTGCTCACCAGCATCTTCGTTAGTTACATATATTGGAACAGGCATGAAAGAGCAGTACTTATCAAGGACTTCCTTAGCCTTGTACTCATTTGCAAATTCATAGCTGTCCTCGTTGAGGTAAAGAGTAATCTCTGTACCAGGAGTAGTCCTGTTTCCTTCACTTATATCATATTCAGTTCCGCCATCACATGACCAGTGGACTGATTCAGCTCCCTCCTTGAATGAAAGAGTATCAATAGTAACCTGGTCAGCAACCATAAATGCTGAGTAGAAGCCTAAACCGAAATGTCCGATAATCTGGTCATCGTTAGCCTTATCCTTATACTTCTCAAGAAATGCCTCTGCACCTGAGAAAGCAATCTGGTTGATATATTCATCAACCTCTTCCTTAGTCATACCGATACCATTATCAATTACTTTAATAGTCTTATCCTTAGCTGAAAGCTTAATCTCAACCTTATATTCGATATCCTCAGGAGCTTCATATTCTCCAATCAAAGAAAGCTTCTTAAGCTTAGTAATAGCATCACAGGCGTTAGAAACAATCTCTCTATAGAAGATATCATGGTCAGAGTACATCCACTTCTTGATTATTGGAAAAATATTCTGACTGTTAATAGATAAATTACCATGTTCTTTTGACATAATATTTCACTCTCCAATCTGTATAGTATTAAACTAAATGTTAATTTAATACACACTGAAACATAAGTCAAGCAAAAACTAGCACTCAAATACAAAGAGTGCTAACAAAAAGCCGCCTGTACTCGTAAACAGGCGGCTTTCGGGATTTATTAAATAATTCTAAACAATTACAATCATTCTTCATACGAGATATCAGCGCAGGATAAGAAGTCAAGAACATATTTTTCAAATGCTTCATCAAGGGAGCGGTCAAGTGTAAAGGTGCTAAGCGATGAGGCAGTAGTCATAGTCACACTTCCATCCTGATACCGTACATTAAGAAACAGTCCATTGACACAAGCCGGATCAAAATCCAGCTCATGTTCAAGAATCAGCTTAGTAACAGCAGCTTCCGGCAGGACAAATGTGATTTTCAGAAGCTCAGGAACCTTTTTACCCTTAATAACACTGAATATAAATGGTCTGACAGTCTTCCACGAAGAGTATCTGGAGGAAGGCATAGTGGCTAACTCCTCCTCACTGTAAAACTGCGTATTGAGCTTTCCATCAATAGTAAAGCTGCACCCTGTACATATATATGCTTCTGCAAGACACATATTATCAAATGTATCACTTAAAAGAAGCTTATTCATAAAACCCTTTAAATCCTTAATAGTAGTAGAAAGCATAAATCCTCCTTGTTTTGCGAAGCAAAATGCGACTGCTCATGCAGGAGCAGAGGATTTTAGCCTCCTTGTTTTGCGAAGCAAAATGCGACTGCCCATGCAGAAGTAAAATGCAAAGTTTTGTGCAACGCTCTCTCATTATAATATAAATTCAGTCTTTTAGAAACAGCTTTTGCATTATATTTATCAAAGCAAAAAGAAGCGTCGATATAATGCACAGGATAACGATTCCAAGCACTACATAGCTCATCTTAAATACCTGGCTGCCATATATTATCAGGTATCCAAGGCCTTTCTTGGCAGCTAAGAATTCGCCGATAATTACGCCTACAAGGCACAGACCGATATTTACCTTCATGTTGCTGATAATGATTTTTTTAGAACCGGGAAGAATAAGCTTACATAGGATATCCCATTTATTACCTCCAAGCGTCCGGATAAGAGTTATCTTTTCCTTGTCGATTCCTAAAAAGCCAGTGTACAGATTAATAATCATTCCAAATACCGCAACAGATACGGCGGTTATAATTATTGCTTTAGTATTAGTGCCAAGCCATACAATAAGCATTGGCGCAAGAGCTGATTTAGGCAGGCTGTTGAGCACCACCATAAATGGCTCCAGGCAGTCCGAAAGACCTTTAAAGCACCACAGAAGAACCGCGAATATTATACCGGCTATCGTTATTATTCCAAATGCGACCAGTGTTTCATACAGTGTCACCCATATATGCATGAATATCACGCCGTCTTTTGCAAGCTCCATAAATGTCTGGTACAGCCGAATGGGTGAGCTGAATATAAATGCATTGATAATACCTCTGCTGGCACTGAACTCCCATATGCCGATGAAACCCGAGAACAGCAGAATGCGGGAGAGTGCTACGGATATGGAATATATGCGTTGTTTTACTACGAATCTGCGCTGTAAAGGGCTGATATTCATCTTAACACCTCCCTTATCTCGTCAAAATATTTCTGGGTTGAAAGCGTATCCCTTGCTGTGATTTCTACGGCTTTAAGAAGTCTGGCAGGTCTGTTGGTGAGAATAAGAACGCGGTCAGTCATAGCTATGGCTTCGGATATATCGTGAGTGACGAGGATTACCGTTTTTTTCTCACTTCTTAATATGCTGCATATATCTTCCCTTACATCAAGTCTTGTCTGATAATCAAGGGCAGAAAAGGGTTCATCTAAAAGCAGGATATCAGGCTTTAAGGCAAGTGTGCGGATAAGTGCAGCACGCTGTCTCATGCCTCCGGATAACTGTGACGGCCTTGCTGAACGGAATTCCTCAAGGTCATACTGCTTTAAGAGATGGTTGACATATGCGATATTTTCAGGCGTTTTCTTATTATTTATTTCAAGCCCGAGCATAACATTTTTATAAATGCTCCGCCATTCAAAGAGATTATCCTTTTGCAGCATATATCCCATGCGGGAGTCTTTACTGCCTTCTGGTGGTTTTATATATATAGTTCCGGCTTCTGGCTTTATAAGGTTGCACAGAAGCGACAGAAGAGTTGATTTGCCACAGCCTGACGGACCTACAATCGATGTGAAGCTGCCGGGCTCTATTTCAAAGGAGAGGTCATTGATTACCGGAGTTTCCCCATTTTTATCATGATAAGAATAATATATATGCTCTAAGGACAGAATTGCTTCCAAATGGATTACTCCCATACTATGGTTAATATAATTTATGAAAGAAATAAGGAAAAGTGATAATCAAGATTGAATAAAACGGACATAAATAATATAATAAATCCATAAGTGCCATGTGAGGGGAGTTTTATGAACTATTTAGAAGAAATTATTGCTAACATAAGTGAAGACAGAGTGTATATCCAGACGCATAATTTTCCTGATCCGGACGCTATTGCATGTGCATATGGACTGGCGGAGCTTTTAAAGGCAAAGGGAATAGATGCCAGAATATGCTATAAGGGAAACATAGAGCGGACGGTAACGGCGAAGATGGCAGGACTTCTTGGCATTGAGGTAAAGGAATATATGAATCCTGATGAATTCAGTGAAGAGGATGAATTTATTCTGGTAGATGCACAGAAGGGTAATTCTAATATTATAGACATGAATGGCCAGGAGATAATATGTATTGACCATCATCCTGTCTATGAACATGTGAATTATAGATTTTCAGATATAAGACCTGATGTGGGAGCATGTGCCTCTATTATTGCAACATATTATTTTGACAATAATATTGAGATGCCAGAAAATGTTGCAACAGCGCTTCTATATGGTATCAAAATGGATACAGCAGATATGAAAAGAGGTGTGACACAGCTAGATCTTGATATGTTTTATAAGCTGTATATGATGGCTGACAGAGATATTCTTTCAGAGCTTGACAGCAGTGTGCTTCATTATGACGATATCAAGGCGTACAAGGACGCATTTAATACAATGGACATAAGAAAAGATATATGCTTTGCATGTGCCGGCTATGAATGCAAGGAAGCACTTATTGCAGCAATATGTGATTTTACATTTACACTTGACGGAATTAATCTTGCAATAGTCTATTCCTTAAAGCAGGAGGGCATCAAGCTTTCTATAAGAAGCAGCGGAAAGTACCTGTCAGGTGTGATTGCCATGAATGCACTTAAAGGAATTGGAACCGGAGGAGGACATGACAATATGGCAGGCGGTTATGTGCCGTATTTTAGAATTGATGGAAGAAATCCGGGTGAAGCAGAGGTTTTAAGAATTGAGCAGGAGATTAAGGCTAGGTTTTTAAGGGAAGCAGGCGTTGAATAAAAAATAGAATTTAAATGGCATGCGAAAAACTATCGTTTTTTACATGCCATTTCTTGGTTATACCCAAAGCTCGAAAAGAACCGCTCATCTTATATCAATCTGTATCCTGTCTATGAAATGTCCGAATATACCGGCATATCCATCCATTCCATTATCTGTACTGTTATCCTTCTGCGGGCTGTAGTAACTACTATTCACAGGGCTTACCCTGTAGAATGCATAGTGATATCCGGATGAATTAACAATATCGTCAGGCGTGTAGTAATATATTTCTATGGCATCAATAGGTGTATCGTTGCCTGCATATCCATTGTAGTAATCGTTAATATCAGTGCTGCGGCTGTCGATAAAACCAAGCCAGCCGCTATTTACATGGACGCGGTATTTTATGTGGCCGGTATCAGTTGTAATCGCAAGCCCTGTAATATTCTGTCCGCGGATTCCGGCGTAGTCCTCGTTGTTCTTAACCACAGGAAGCCAGCGCCCGGAGGCAAGCTTTGCCTGATAGAATACATTTATCTCGTTGGAAGAGCTGTCATCATAGCGGACAGTCTCACCGGTGCTGTCATCTTTTTTAACAGAATAATCCGAGTAATATATATTTCCGTCATATTCCCTGTCTTCGATTTCAACAGCGCCAAACTGCCACATGGTACAGTCAAGGCTTGGAGAATCAATTCCCCAGTGTGCAAGCCAGATATTCATGTCAGGTATTGCTTTTAATCTGTCAAGGTCGAGTACATTAGTGAAATAGTTATAATTGGCATATACACCGGTTTTATACCCGCTGACGCGCATCGCATTTACAAATATTTCGCAGAAGTCAGAAAGCAGTTCACCCTCTGAGTACACATTTATACCATTACGGGCTTTATATCCGTCGGCATCCTCCATATCGAACCACACGCCAAGCTCTGGATTTCTGCCATCCAGAAGCCTTAAGGCATGGGCAGCTTCGCTTGCCGCGTCGTAGTAATCAAGAGCATAACTATACAGATAGACACCGTAAGGGATGCCAAGCCGCTCGCACTCGTCCATATTCCGTATGGCGGTGGCGTCATCCTGTGACTGGTCGTCACTGCCATAGCCTATACGGATAATTGCGCCTTCAATATAATCTTTCATATTATCCCATTGAATGAATCCATTATGGCTGCTGACATCTATTACTACAGCATAGATATCTGCCGGAAATGACATGAACAGGCACACAGACGCGATAACTGCAGCATATATTTTTAAGATTTTTTTCATTAACAAAGTCTCCTTTCTGAAATATCCTGATATAGAATATTCGAAGGACAACTTGGATGTTAGTAAAATAATCACTTTACAAAAAATAAATTAACAGCTATAATGTATAGCAGTTTCCGTCCTTTGATGGTTATACTGCCACCTTGGCTCAGTCGGTAGAGCGTTTCACTCGTAATGAAAAGGTCGCCGGTTCGATTCCGGCAGGTGGCTTTGGTTAAAAAGTCCGCGAAGCCAGAACTTATCTGGTCTTGCGGATTTTTTGCTTTTTCTGGAATAATTTCCTGACAAAACGCCAACCCTAATACTGAAGGATTACAAAATTAAATTCAGGAGGCGGACATGGGAAAATCTGATGAGGTAAAAGAAGAGGGCGATTACAGGGATGGCGCGGTCAGAAAAAATGCGGTTCAGGTAATAACAATTATTGGTGAGATTGAAGGGCATGACAGTCTTCCGGCAGCAAGTAAGGCAACAAAATATGAACATATACTGCCGAAGCTGGCAGAGCTTGAGATGGACGAAGATATCAGGGGCGTGCTTTTTATCATGAATACAGTCGGAGGTGATGTCAGTGCAGGGCTGGCTCTGTCAGAGATGATTGCTTCAATGAGAAAAGCTACAGTTTCGCTTATAATAGGCGATTCACACAGTATCGGTGTGCCGCTTGCTGTAAGCACAGATTATTCATTTATCGTGCCGACAGCTACCATGATAATTCATCCGGTAAGAATGAACGGAACGCTTATCGGGGTACAGCAGACCTATGATTATTTTGAACGTATTTCTGACAGAATAACATCATTTATTGCGGCCCACTGTGCAGTGAGCAAGGAAAGAGTTGAGGAAATGATGGTCGATACGACGCAGTTATCTAAAGATTTGGGAACGGTGCTTGTGGGTAGACAGGCAGTTGAAGAAGGTTTAATATGTGAGGTAGGTGGAATCAGTGATGCGCTTGATAAGCTCGATTCCATGATTAATGAACATTAACAGAGGAAAATTATGAATTGTAATATATGCCCGAGAGCCTGTAAGGTTGACAGAAATAAAGAAAAGGGCTTCTGTGGAATGACTAATGATATATATGCGGCGAGAGCCGCACTTCATATGTGGGAGGAGCCATGCATATCAGGTGAACATGGAAGCGGTGCTGTATTTTTTTCGGGATGTACATTAAGGTGCATATTCTGCCAGAATTATGAGATTGCGAGGGCGCAGACAGGGAAAAAGATAACAGTAGACAGGCTTTCTGACATTTTTCTTGAATTACAGGACAAATGTGCCAACAATATCAACCTTGTCACTGCAACACATTTTGTGCCGCAGGTAGTGGAGGCGCTTGTTAAGGCAAAGAATAAAGGGCTGGTTATACCTGTTGTATATAATTCCAGTGCGTATGAGAATGTAAGTACTTTAAAGCTGCTGGATGGGCTTGTTGATGTATATCTGCCTGACATGAAATATATGGATGGCAGGTTATCGGCAGAGTACTCGAATGCACCGGATTACGCAGATGTGGCTAAGGCGGCAATACAGGAAATGGTAAGACAGACCGGAAAGCCGGAATTTTTCGGGGAAGAGGACACATTTGTAAAGACGGGAAGAGTTGAAGCCGGAATTATGAAAAAGGGCGTGATTGTAAGGCATCTTGTGCTTCCGGGAACAGCTAAGGACTCCAAAGCGGTGATAAAATATCTTCTTGATACATATGGGGATGATATATACATAAGCATAATGAGCCAGTATACGCCATTGGAGAGACTTAAGAAACATCCGCTTTTATCGCGTAAGGTGACCAGGAAAGAATATAATTCGGTGGTTGACTATGCAATTGACTGCGGCATTAATAATGGTTTCATTCAGGAGGGGGATGTGGCAGAGGAGAGCTTCATACCAGAATTTGACTATGAGGGCATATAATTATATAATTGTATTTATTCAGAACCACATTTGCCGTATAAAACTGCTTAGCTGTCTGAATGCAGGCATTCGCAGAACCGCAGTCTGTATGGCATGGGATAGTTACATATAATATACAAATGTATTGGCAGGATTAATATATGGAGAATACTAAGGGGCATATAGAGCCTAACAGAGCCAGAATATGGCAGATTGGCCTGTTTTCGCTTAATAATACATCAACGAATCTGTTCCTTGCAATGATGGGATATGTTTCGTATTATGCTAACGGAATAGCAGGACTTTCAGTTGTGCTTATTTCAGTTATTCTTACAGGAATGAGAATATTTGATGGGGTGACAGATCCGGTAATCGGATATTTTATAGATAAAACTAACGGAAAGTACGGCAAGTTCAGACCTTATATAGTTACAGGGTATATACTTATGGCTGTGAGCAGTCTTGTGTTGTTTTTTACCACAAGCCTTGTTCCGGCTGTTTTAAGACCGCTGTATTTTATAATTGTGTATTCAGTATATATAATAGGTTACACATTCCAGACAGCAGTGGTAAAGTCAGGTCAGTCAGTTATCACCAATGATATGAAGCAGAGACCGATGATAACATTTTTTGATTCAACATTTATAATGTTCGCACATGGTCTGGTTGCTTTCTATGTTTCGGTATATCTTATTGAAAAATATAAGACCTTCCAGTCACAGGCGCTTTTTTCGGAATTCGTGATTACGGTTGTGATTGTTGCCGGGATATGCTCTGCGCTGGCGGTAGCCGGAATCTGGAGCAAGGATAATGTCAAGTATTTTAAGCTGGATGAGGACAACCGGCAGCAGATTCATTTCAGGGATTATGTGGCAATTATAAAGCATAATAAGCCAATCAGGATGCTCGTTATAGCAGCGGCATCTAACAAATTTGCACAGATGGTATATGGCAATTCTACAGTGCTTGTAATGCTTTATGGAATTCTTATGCAGAATTATCCGCTGGCTGGCATAATTGGCATAATTGTAGGTATTCCGAATCTTGGAATAATATATCTGGGAATTGAATATGCCAAGCGGCACGGACAGAAAAAGACACTGGTAAGGTCTACATATCTGGCAATTATTTTCCAGACGATACTCATGCTTATGATGATATTTACCGACCTTACAAATGTGTCATTAAGACATATTAATCTGATAACAATAGCATTCCTGCTTGTATTTACGCTGCTTAACGGTGTGAAATCAATATCTAATAATATAGTCGTTCCAATGATTGCTGACTGTACTGATTATGAATATACACTTAGCGGACATTTTGTGCCGGGAATAATGGGAGCACTGTTTTCATTTATTGATAAATCATTTTCGGCACTGGGAACTGGATTCGTAGGAATTGCACTGGCGATGACTGGATATTCCAAGGTATTTCCGCAGGTGGAGGATCCGCTGACACCACAGCTTAAGTTCCTGACGGTATTTTTCTATTGTATTATTCCGATAGTTGGATGGATTGTGACGATATTTATTATGAGATTCTACAAGCTGGACAAGAATACTATGAAAGACTTGTATAAGAAATAGAGTGGAGAGAGGAACATGCTTATTAATAAGGGAAATCCTATGCTTATGGGCTGCAGCAGGATGCAGGACGGATATAATTTTTCATTTGAGACAGAATGTGCTGAGGTGTCTTTAATGATTTTTGATGCCCATATGAAACTAAAGCAGCGCATTGAGCTGGACAGTTCTATGAAATGTGGCAATATATTTTCAGTACATGTGTCCGGAAAGAAGCTGGACAGATGCTTTTACTGCTATGAAATAGATGAACGGCTGTATCTTGATCCGTATGCTAAGGCAGTCACAGATTGCGGAAGATTCGGACAGACTGATGAGAAAAATGTGTATCTGGCACCGGTAGATATAGCTGATTATGACTGGCAGGGTGACAGACCGCTTAATCTGGATTACAGCGACTGCATTTTTTATAAAATGAATGTGAGGGGCTTTACTAAGAGCAGAACCTCGAAGGTAAGGGATAAAGGCACATTTGCAGGAATAGTGAATAAGATTCCTTATCTTAAGGAGCTGGGGGTTACAACGCTTGAGCTGCAGCCGGCATATGAGTTTGATGAAATCGGGCGCTTTCCACAGCTTTCAGACAGTGTGCTTGCTAAATACGGAAACGGAACGCATTATAGCGTGGATAAGAATGTAAAGAAGGTCAATTACTGGGGATATACAGGCGGATTTTATTTTGCGCCTAAGGCCTCATATACGGCAACGGCATCTCGGCATCAGGGGGTGTACAGGGATTATACTGTGGAATTCAAGGACATGGTGAAAGCACTTCATAAGAACGGCATAGAAGTTGTAATGGAGATGTTTTTTACTGACGAGAGCACTGGATTTATTCTTCAATGTGTAAGGTACTGGGTTACAGAATATCATATTGACGGAGTGCATGTGTATTGTGATGAGGCTGCGCTTAAAGCTCTTTCGCAGGATGCGCTTCTTGCTGATACTAAGATTATTACCGTGTACTGGAATGGAAAGACTGGAACGAGAAAGCATATGGCTGGTTATAATGATGATTTCCAGAATATTGCAAGGCGTCTGTTAAAGGGCGATGAAAATATGCTTGGAGATTTTGCTGCCATATCAAGAAAGAATGAAGCCAACTGTGCAATTATTAATTACATTGCCAACAATAATGGCTTTACGCTGCACGATCTTGTAAGCTACGACAGAAAGCACAATGAGTTAAATGGCGAGAATAACAGGGATGGCGGGGATTTTAATTTCAGTTGGAACTGCGGCGAAGAGGGAGTTACCAGAAAAAGAAGAATCAAGGAGCTAAGGCTGCGCCAGATTAAAAATGCGCTTGCAATGGTTTTCCTTTCAGCAGGTACTCCGCTTATACTTGCGGGAGATGAATTTGGCAATTCACAGAATGGCAATAATAATCCATACTGTGTGGACAGCGAGCTTTCGTGGGTGAACTGGAAAGAGACGAAGGAAGGAAAAGAGATTCTTGAATGGACAAAGGCTCTTATCAGCTTAAGACAGGAGAATAAGATACTTCATATGCCACAGGCACTGACGCTTAGTGACAGGGCTTCGTGCGGTTATCCGGATATATCATATCATGGAACTAATGCCTGGTTTGCACAGATGAATACCTATGACAGGCATATCGGGGTTATGTATTCATGCATATATGGTGACGCTGATGAAAAAGACTGCCGCCTTATATATGCCGCTTACAATATGCACTGGGAGGCGCATGAATTTGCTCTCCCGAAGGTGGAAAAGGGAAGCTGGAGAGTTGTTATGGATTCAAATGTTTCAGGTGCTGTAATTGACGATAATTATAGAAGTGTACGCGTAGAGCCAAGAAGTGTGGCTGTACTTATCGGAACATATGAGCTTCCTGCTAAGAAGGAGAGATAATGGATTATAAAAGACTTGCAGATGTTAAGGACAGATTCGCGGATTACGAAAAGATATTTAATTCAGGTGATTATGAAAGGTCTGCAGATATATTATCTGCAATACTTGAAAGAATTGAAGAAGGTGCGGAGGAGCGTAAGGCTGGAAAGCTTGAAGATACATTTGTGAAAAAATCGGACATGGATGGAAGATCAATATATATAAGTCTTAACCATGTGATGGAATATTATGTGTATGCATGTTACTTTGAGCCGGAGACGGAGGTTTTGTGTACGGAGCTTCCGGTTGGGGAATATTACAGGACTTATGGTAATCTGTGCCTTAAGCTTTCAAAATACCGCAGGGCTGAAGACGCATTTAAAAAGGCAATATGCTGGAATCCGGTTGACTTAGATTCCTATCTTGGGCTTGCGGAATGCTATAAGGAGCTTAATATGCTTTCAAGATATCTTGATGTCACAAGGCAGGCATACAGGTTTTGCTGCAGCAGGGCAACAATGGCAAGATACTACAGAAATATGGGCTTTTATTTTATTGCAAGGTATAATACAGAGGCTGCAAGAGTATGCTACACATACAGCAATATATATTACAGGACAGACAATGCCGACAGTGAGCTTAAGTATCTTGAACAGGCTTTAAACGATACGACACCACAGTATTCAATTAAAGAAATGCAGAAAATTCTTGATAAGAATGAGGTTGAGCCGGGACCAGATTCTAAGACAGTTGGTATCATATACAGAGTTGGTGAGCTTATGATGAACGATAAGGATTATAGGCTTGCAAGAGACTGCTTTTCTATTGTGTATGATATAACACAGGAAGAGCAGTTAAAGAAGCTGCTTGATGAACTTGATAAAGAGCTGGAGGTTAATAATGCTTAATAAGACTTATGATGGAATAATATTCGACCTTGACGGAACTATGTGGGATACAAGAAAGCCGATATGTGAGGCGTGGAATATAATTCTTTCCCGCCATGCAGAAATCCACAGGGCACCTATAGAAGAAGCAGACCTTAATGACTGCATGGGGCTTCCTATGTATGATATCGCGGCAAAGCTTTTTCCTAATGAAGAGGAGACTGTCAGAAATGCGCTTATGGATGAGCTGTGTACATTTGAGAATGGGTATCTTGCCGAAAAGGGTGGGATTCTTTATCCACATTTGTCAGAAACACTTTATGCTCTTGGCCAGAAATATCCATTATTCATTGTGAGCAATTGTCAGGATGGTTATATCGAAAGCTTTCTTACAGCACATCTTATGTCCGATTTTTTCAAAGATACAGAGTGCTGGGGAAGGACATTTCTTCCAAAGGGAGAATCTAATAAGATACTCATTGAAAGAAATAATCTTAAGAATCCTGTATATGTAGGTGATACAGCAGGAGATGCAAAATCTGCTGAGGATGCGGGGATAGATTTTATCTATGCAGCATATGGATTCGGAGAGGTTTCACAGGACAGGTATGTGGCGAAGATAGATGCATTTTCGGAGCTGGAGAAGATACTTTAAGAAACGCTGTACTTGATAGATGCTCGAATCTGGTGAATTGCAGAGAACTGAGCCAGACAAAACGAAGAGTAAGAATCAGAAATATTATTCATAAACATAAAACAGAAAGCGTTACAAATGAGTGGAGTGATTTACATGGCTGATGAAAAGATGCTTGACGCCTGATACTCATAGTGCTATTATAGGTGGCAGTTAAATATTTAAAGTCGATGATCAAAAGAGTACTTTCGGAGGGTACATCACAGAGAGCTGGCGGCGGTGGAAAGCCAGCATGGAGAGCCGTAAGGAATGGGTTTGTGAGATGCGTAGATGAACTAATAGTAGTTTACGACGCGGCCCCGCGTTACAGGGGAAGGATATATTAATGTATCTGATAATGAGTTGAGCATACAGGTGGCATATCCGGTCTGGGTAAGCCGCCTTTTTTATTAGTAATGAACAGACTAATAAGCTTAAGGATATGTTCATGAACAAGGGTGGCACCACGATAATTCGTCCCTGACCAGAATCTGGAATAAAGCAACAGATTCCGGTCAGGGGCATTTTTTGTAAGCAGTGAGCCATGCGAACGAGAGCAAAGCTTGCTTTGGCTCTCGTTCATATGGCGAGCGCC
>CAVKBP010000061.1:0-13042 GCA_963654395.1 Ruminococcus sp. CAG:382 | reverse complement strand
ATGCAAGCATTCCATGTCTGATTTTTGAAATTTTGCTTGGCTCTGAACAGTTACATACTCTCTGAAAAATTTCTTGAAAAGATTTATAATTGTTGCATTTTTATCTATTTTTGAATATACTATAAAAGAGCCGATAGCTCGTCGGTCATCACGGCTAGAATATGATGAACATGTATGTTTAACCTCCGCAAGCGACGGGGTGCTGTAAAGCGTAGAATATCGCTTACTTGTATGAAGAGCTTGCCAAAAGGCAGGCTCTTCTTTATTAGAAAGGAAAAATATGAAACTTGTTTCGATAAATAACTCACTTTTACTAAAATACAGCGGCGATTCTGAAGTTCTGCAAAAAAGCACCAGACCATATGTACTTGTAATCCGTTTAAAATACAAGAATACTGATTATGACTTTGCTGTTCCTATTCGCTCCAACATACCTGCTTCTGCTCCAAAGAATCAATATTTTGCATTGCCACCCCGTCCACAAACAAAGCCAAAAAATCGTCATGGTTTACACTACATAAAAATGTTCCCTGTTTCAAAGAAATATCTTGTCCGCTACCGTACTGACGGAAACATTTTCGCAACATTAATCAAAAACATTATCGATAAAAACAGCAAACAAATTGTTGCAGAATGCCAGCGTTATCTCGACTTATATAGCAAAGGAATTAAGCCGCAATATTCAACAGATATAGATTATCTTATAGAACAGCTCAACAAATAAAATTTATTTATCAGTGGCTCGCTTTCTCCAATGTACCTCCGCTGGCTCTGCGTCATGCTCCCCAATCATCTTCTCCATCCACACCATATCAAACCACTGGTTAAACTTATATCCACTGTCATGGAAACGACCGACTTCAGAAAATCCCAATCTGCTGTGGAAGCGAATACTGTCGTCATTAAGATACTTACTTTCCTTTACAGGGCATGCAATACATGCATTCATATTAAGTATTCCCATACTCTTAAGTTCCTGTTCAAGTCTGTCATATAGAAGCCTGCCAATTCCCATTCTCCTGCAGTCCTGTCGTACATAAATAGTTGTCTCAACCGACCAGTCATATGCCCTCCTGTCCTTAAAACAGCCAGCATACGCATAACCGACAATCTGTCCGTTATCTATTGCCTTGATATATGGATATCTGTTTGAAATATTCACGATTCTTTGTCTGAATTCTTCAACAGAAGGCACAGCATATTCAAATGTTATTGCTGTATCCTTAACATATGGCGCATATATTTCAAGAAGCTCCTCTGCGTCTTTAGTTGTTACATTCTGGATTTCCATAATTTTACCCTTTCCTGTACTGGCTTTATATCATTCTTTTATGTCCGATTTTTTCAATT
Source organism: Ruminococcus sp. CAG:382 (assembly GCA_963654395.1). Lineage (GTDB taxonomy): Bacteria > Bacillota > Clostridia > Lachnospirales > Lachnospiraceae > Lachnospira. The sequence continues at coordinate 11,692 of CAVKBP010000061.1, read as the reverse complement.
ATTCATCTGATTTTCAACCTATACTTAAATGTCCAATTTCTTCAATCCAACCATTGCAGCATAATTCGGTACATTTTAACAATATAACTCATATTACTCCACACACCACTAACTTTCAACTCACCTGAAATTTAATTTGGCACTTGACTATTATTTAATTTTTGATGAAAATATTATTCAAAATAAGGGGCGGAATATTCCGTCCCTTAATCTATGCCTGAAAATCAGTTTTACAATTTCCACAATGCTGTTTTTTCATATTAGCTGCTGTCCTGAATGCCGCAGGATGTACAACCTGTTAGTGATTTTTCAGATATTAAGGAAATCCTTCCTGTAATCCACCTTAAAATACTCTGCCAGTTTAACCATATCTTCATCTTTTATGGTATTCTTTCTTTCAAGACCTGCTGTAAGCATATATATCTGTGCTGCCTTTTCAACTGTCTCAATCAGACCAAATGTCTCGTCAAGAGTTTTTCCAGCTCCGTATATGCCATGCATGCTCCAGATAACAAGCCTGAATTCCTTCATCTTTTCTGCTGTTGCCTCGCCTATCTCATTAGTTCCGCAAAGCATCCATGGAAGGATACCCACACCGTCCGGGAACACAACTATACATTCTGTACACATTTCCCAGAGTGTGTGCGTGAATTTCTTTTCATCGAGTTCATGAACATAATTCATCGCCAGTGTATTGGTTGGATGTGAATGTATAACAACCCTGTTTTCCTTATCTACGGAAAGTCTTGCCATATGGCTCATAAGATGTGCCGGTAATTCACTTGTGAATTTTCCTCCATCCTTATATCCCCATAACAACTGCGCTGTCGTTCCATCCTCAGCTATCCTTATTATTCCAAGATTGTTCTCCGGATCATTCTCTACATTTTTAAAGTACTTACCTGTTCCGGTTACTATAAATATTTTTCCAATCAGCTCGTCAGCCTTGAATCCTGTAGGTATCTGTCTTATCACATGATTAATGTCAAGATATTGCGATACTACTTCTTCATCAAGCATATAACTGATATTACCGCCATTTCTTTCGTCCCAGCCAAGCCTGTACATATTGGCTGTAGTATTACACATTTCTTTAAGAAATGGAGCTGTTAATATATCTTTCATTACCTTACCTCCAATACTTTCTTCTCGTAATCAATGACTTCACTGATATAATCAGCAGCCACATTTTCTCTGTTAAGATACTCCTGCCATATATCACCAAATGGCATAGTCTTTAATTCCTCCTGTGCTGCCATAAGCTCAGTGAATCTTCCTTCATTCTGAAGCTCACGAAGTGATACCGGCTCTAATAATGCATAAAGAAGAGCTTTCTGGACACTTCTCATTCCTGTTATCCATGCAGATATTCTGTTAATTGAAGCATCAAAATAATCCGTTGCTATGAATACCTTATCAAGTGCATCAGCCCTGACAATCTCCTTTGCAATCTCTCTTGTTTCATCATCATATAACACAACATGGTCGCTGTCCCATCTGACAGGTCTTGTAATATGCAGAGCAAGATGATCATTAAATAAAAGCATTGCAGATATTTTGTCCGAAACAACCTCTGTAGGATGATAATGTCCATTATCCATCAGTGGTGTTATGCCTGCTCCCGCTACATAATTCATACAGAATTCAGATGAACCAACAGTATATGATTCTACTCCTATGCCGAAGACCTTAGACTCAAGGCACACAAATACTTTGCTCTTATCATATGGCACTGACAGAATCTCATCCAGTGATTCCTTATATCTTCTTCTAGGTCCTAATCTGTCTGCCGGAATGTCCTTATAGCCATCCGGAATCCATATGTTCATTACACATGGCTGACCTGTTGCATCAGCAAAATATTCAGATATCTCAATGCATCTTTTGCCATGTTCAATCCAGAATTTTCTTACTTCTTCATCTGGTGATGATAATGTAAGCCCATCCTTAACCATCCTGTGTGAAAAAAATGTTGGATTAAAATCAATTCCCATATTGTATTTCCTGGCAAATTCTACCCATCTGGCAAAATGCTTTGGTTTTATTGCATCCCTGTCTGAACCGTCATCTATTATTGCGTAGCTTGCATGAAGATTTAATTTTTTCTTTCCCGGCACAAGTGTCAGTACCTTGCTTATATCCTGCATAAGCTGCTCAGGAGTTGCCGCTCTTCCCGGATAATTTCCGGTAGTCTGTATTCCACCTGACAGACTTTCCCTGCTGTCAAAGCCAATTACATCATCACCCTGCCAGCAATGCATTGATACAGGAATATCCTTTAACCTTTCTAATGCTGCCTCAGTATCTACTCCTATATTCTGATATATCTTCTTTGCCGATTCATATCTTTCATTAGTCATATAAAGCACTATCCTTTCATTTTCTACTTAGAATTAATTGCTTCTTTTTTCATACCTTTTAATATCAAAAGAATCTCTTACACACGCTCTTGCTTCTTTAAGATTTGAAAATACATTATCTGCTATCATCTGAGCCATGACATTTCCTATAGCTGTCGCCTCTGTCGGTCCAGACACAACTATCTTCTTAGTCGAATCTGCCGTAAGCTGGTTAAGATATCCTGCATTGGCTCCTCCACCTATCACATATACTGCATCATATGTAATGCCAAGATTCTTCTCTATCTGCATAACTGTATCTGCATAACTGTCAGCCAGGCTCTTATATACAACCGCTGCAAGCTCTCCAACCGTATCAGGTACCGCCATATTGTTATTGCTGCAGTATGCTTTTATTGCCTCTGTCATATTCTCAGGTGCAAGAAAGCATTGATTATTAACATCTATTCCTGATGATATGTAATCAGCCTTCTGTGCCTCCTCGCAAATCTGTGCAAATGTATATTTATCTTCCAGTTCATGCCTTACACTCTGGATAATCCAGAGTCCCATAATGTTCTTTAAATATCTGAATCTGTAATTATATCCACCTTCATTGGTAAAATTACACATTCTGCTCTCTTCATCACAATGGGCTTTCATCAGCTCCGTTCCCATAAGTGACCATGTTCCGGAACTAAGATACAGCACATTATCAGATATTGTTGGAACAGCCATAACAGCAGAAGCAGTATCATGGCTTGCACACATGACAACATTAGTATCAAACCCAACAAGCTCCTGTACATATCCGGTCAGTCTGCCAAGCACTGTTCCCGGCTGCTTAAGCTCCATAAACATATCCCTGTTAAACCCAAGCATATCAATCAGCTCATAGTCCCATTGTCTGGTTTCAGGATTAACAAGCTGCGTTGATGTTGCATTAGTATATTCTGACGCCTTAACTCCTGTAAGCATATACTGAAAATAATCAGGAAGCATTATAAATGTGTCTGCTTTCTCTAACTGTTCCGGTCTTCTAAGCTTATCTGCCATAAGCTGATATATAGTATTAAACTTCTGCTTCTGGATACCTGTTCTTGAATACAGTTCTTTTTCTGTAATTGATTTATAAACCTCTTCATCCATTCCATCAGTACGCCCATCACGGTATCCATATACATTTCCAATACGCCTGTTATCCTTGTCAAGAAGGACATAATCAACAGCCCATGTGTCAATCGACATACTTATCGGAACTTTACCTAGCTTCCTGCACTGTTTCATTCCCTCGATGATATTGTTGAATAACCTGTCAACATCCCAGAGCTTATTCCCATTATCATTAACCATTCCGTTATCGAAACGATATACTTCTTCAATCACCATTCTGCCGTTATCAATAGATGCCAGAATATGTCTTCCACTTGATGCACCTATGTCAACAGCAAGGTAGTATACTGGTTTCATGTCAGCTTACCTCCTGTATTCATATAATTAGTCAAGATGAAATACACATCTTAGATTGTCGCTTACAGGGCTGTCATCCGGATTCACCTTCATAAGTGGTGCCATATATTCCCACCATTTTCTGTTAATCGCCGTATCTGCTGACTGCGCCCATTTTTCTTCATCTTCAAGCTCAATGTAACCATATAATATGTTAGTTTCATCATCTAAGAATATAGAATAATTATGCCCGCCATATTCATGAATCATTGCCTTCATCTCCTGCCATAATTCATTGTGGCGCTTTTCATATTCATCAGCACAGCCTGCCTTAAGATACATTTTAAATGCTTTTTTTATCATTCTGTAACGCCTCCACTAAAGCCAGTATTGTAAGTGACTGTCCATATGCCATCGGTGCTATAAGAATATTCTTATAGTGATCCGCATCATATCCCATGCCTGTTCCACCAGACACATTAAGTACTGTTCCGTCTGAATCAATATTTTTAAGTATCGCATTTACCGCCTTATTGGCAACATTTATATAAGAATCATCAAGTATTCCCATTCTGATTCCCTTTAATATGCCTGCTGTAATTGCAGCACTTCCGGATACCTCCTCGTAGCTTGTCGGGTCTGTAAGTACTGTATGCCATAAGCCGCTTCTACCCTGCAGATTCTTCAGCGCCTCCGTCTGAGCCTTATATGCATCTATTATTATCTCTTTAACACCACTGTTAAGGGTTCCTTCAAACATATCTACATAATCAAGGATGCCTAGTGTGAACCAGCTATTTCCTCTGCACCAGAATATACCACCGAAATTGTTCATTTCATTAAATGTCCAGCCATGATAGAACAAGCCTGTCCTGTTATCACACAGATACTTAATATGCATAAGAACCTGATGTATTGATTCATTAATCCAGTCCTTACGGTTATACTTCTGCCCCATCTTATTCAGGAATAAAACGGTCATGAACAGAGTATCTATCCACATTTCATTTTCATTGAGCCTTACTCCCTGTCTGTCTCCATTCGCACTTGTAACATGCTGGAATCCCCGCTCCTTGGTTCTTGGAAGGCAGTTCATGAGCCACTCTGCCCATTTGATACACAGTTCCTCGAACTGTGTATCATTGTAATAATCATTCAACTCAACGAGAGTAAGTAAAGGTGTTGTAGTATTAATATTTTTTGATGGAAGACCTTCTGCTATATTTTCCTTAAACCATTTATAGAGAAATTCTCTATATTCGTCATTGCCATTAACCTGCATTATCTTAAGCAGTCCATACAATCCGACTCCCTGTGGCCAGTCCCATTCTTTAATACCAAAATCTCTTTTAAAGAACCCTATAGCTTCCCCGCCTTTTTCCAGTTCTTCATCATTATCAGGCTTGCCAAGATTCATAAGCTTGTCAATTACAAGCTTCAGCTTACTCTCAATTTCTTTTCTGTCAGGTTTTTTATTGTTCATATATGTATGTCCTCCGTCTTATTTTTTTCTTATCAAAGCAGTCCGAATACTGCCGGAAGCCACATGCTTAACTGTGGTATAAATGTTACTAACAGAAGTGCAATCAGAATTGCCCCGAAAAATGGTACCAGCTTCTTGATTACTTCTTCTACCTGCAGATGTGATATACTGCAGCCTACGAATAATACGCTGCCTACAGGTGGTGTAATTGTTCCGATTGAAAGGTTCATTACCATCATTACTCCAAAATGGATTGGATCCATTCCCAATGCCTTGACTACAGGAAGGAATATAGGTGTGAATATAAGTAATGCCGGTGCCATATCCATGAATGTTCCTACAATCAGAAGTATTAAGTTAATAATTAACAGAATAACTATTTTATTATCAGATACTCCAAGTAATGCTGAGCTTATTGCCTGTGGAAGACCTGTAAACGATAATACGAATGACAGCACTGATGAAGCGCCTATAATAAGCATTACTATTGCAGTCATTACAGCAGTTTCTCTTAAAATTCCCGGAATCTCTTTAATCTTAATGCTCTTGTAAACAAATACTGCCAGTATAAATGCGTACACAACAGCTACACCAGATGCTTCTGTTGGTGTGAAATATCCTGATAATATACCACCAATAATGATTACAATAAGGAAAAGACTTGGAATAGCATCCCAGATTGTCTTTAAAATAATTTTACCTGTAAGTGCATCTCTCTTGATTACATATCCATGCTTCTTTCCATATATGAAAGCTACAACCATGCACAGTAATGCCCATAATAAGCCAGGAATCCATCCTGCCATAAGTAATGCTGCTACCGAAACTCCTCCGCTTGCTGCTGAGAATACGATAAATGAAGCTGTTGGTGGAATTAACTGTCCAACAGGTGCTGATGCAACATTTGCTGCTGCCGAAAATGCCCTGTCATATCCCTGCTCATCCTCAAGGGGCTGCATAACACCACCAATAGCTGTTGCTGCTGCAATACCTGAGCCTGATATAGAACCAAACATTGCATTACCAGCAACATTAGTCATTGCCAAAGAACCGGGAACCTTTCCCAAAACAAGCATAGCAAGATTAATCAACCTTTTCGCTATACCACCATTACTCATCAGCAATCCTGCCAGCATAAAGAATGGAACTGCAAGTAATGTAAAGCTGTCAATACCTGTAACCATCTTCTGAGCTGATATAAACACACCAAAATGTGGTGTAAGAAACATAATTAATGTAATAAGTGATGCTGATATAATACTGAATGATACCGGAACACTGAATGCCAGTAACAAAAAGAATACTATCACTAATACTATAGCTGCCTGTATCTCCATATTGCCTCCTTCTGCATATACATGCATTATTTAATCTTAATTTTCACATAATGTCTTAATATGATCTGCTATCTTAAATATTCCATAAATAACCATCAGAACTCCGCATACAGGTACGCATACATAATATATCTGCATAGGAATCTGCATAGCTGGTGAAAGCTGTCCTGCTGCATTGGCAGTAACCATAATTCCTCCGACAATCATAACTGAAACACTTAAAATCATAATAAATATGTCTATTGCTATCTGTGCCAATGTTTCATTTTTTGGCTTGAAATTCTTCACGATAAGATTAATTGCAAGATGACTGTTTTTTCCATATGCATACGGAACACCCATCATGGTAACCCATATAAGCATATATCGCAGCAACTCCTCCGTATATTTGCTTGGATTATTTAACACAAATCTGGTAATTACCTGCCAGCAGCAGCCAAGCACCATACCCGCTACAAGCACCTCTAATATTATCTCAACTGCCTTATTCAAATACTTCATGCTTTTCTCCTTCCTGCTGCATTATTCAGCATATTTCTGGATATCATCATATAACTTTTTATATGCTTCACCCTTGTTATAGAAGCTCTCATGTATAGGCTGTACTGCTTCGATAAATGGTGTCTTATCAATATCCCTATATACATGAACACCCTTGCTTTCTGCTTCCTCAATAGCCTCTTCCATCATTCCGCTGTAAAGACTCTTGAAATTATCATTAGTCTCTTCAAGTGCTGTTATAAGGCTCTGCTTTTCTTTTTCAGACATTTTATTCCATGTGCTGGTGCTTATGATAAATATATCAGGTGAATACTGGTGCTCTGTGTATGTATAAGACTTAACCAGATCCTCGTGTCCATCAACAGTAAGTGCCAGCTCTGTATTCTCTGCACCATCAACTACACCCTGCTGTAAAGAAGCATATGTTTCAGATGCTGCCATAGGAACCGGAGTTCCACCCATTTTCTCAATCATATCCATGGATGTTGAACTTGGCATTGAACGGATCTTTAATCCCTTTAATACAGATGTATCTGTAACTGCAATATCTTCTTTAAGATAGAAATTTCTTGCACCATTAGCGTAATACCCGATAGCTATATATCCATCATCCGCTGTATCATTGAATAACTCTTTAATTGCTTCGCTGTTCTCCATGGCGTTATAGTAATGCTCCTGATTCTTAAACAGATAAGGAATTGCAAATATTGCATATCTGTCATCAAACTGACCTAATGTATTGGCACTTACCTTTGCCATGTCAATAATTCCAGCCTTGACCATCTCTATTTCTTCTTTTTCAGTACCAAGAACTCCACTGGCAAATATCTTAATATTTACCTCACCATCAGATTCTTCATCTACATAATCAGAAATCTTTGCTATAGAATCTGCTATTTCTGAACCTGCTGACTGGTTATGTGCCAACTGAAGTGTCAGCTTATCTGCTGAATTAATTCCTTTTACCTTAACGAATGTCACTATTACAACAATGACACACACTGCAACCAGCGCTGAGCCTATTATTTTCTTATAAGCCTTCATGACTTTCTCCTTTCTTAAATAAGACGCCTTTAGTTATTGTTTCTTTTGAAATTCTGAAAATCGCGCGTTTTTCATGGCTGTTTGTATCAGCCGTTTCTTATCCTGTAACAGGATTATAGCACCGCAAAATAATACATTTCTTGAACAAAATTGCTATATATATTTGATTTTTTAACTATCTTGCTCTATACTTTTAATAAATTTCAGTTAATCGGGAGGTGTTTTATGTCAGATAATAAGATTACATTCTTTGGAAAATGTGACGGAATATCTGTGGAACAGCTTATCCGATACGGTCAGTTTAATATGAATGTCAAGCATTTTCACAACCAATATGAGATATTTTATATAGTTGAAGGCGAACGCCAATTTTTCTTCGACAATAAAAGCTATAATGCTTATGCTGGTGATCTGACAATACTTGATACCAATCTCGTCCATACCACATGCTCAATATCATCTGAGGATAAAGGCTACAATCGTGTTATTCTCTATATTGATTACGAGAAAATGTGTGAATTTGACAGGAAATATCCCGGTCTTGATATTGTCAGCTTCATTCACAACAATTATGGAATATATCATCTTAACGAGGAACTCCGCATAGCATTTCTTAATCTGTACAGAGATATCCGCCATGAGCTGACTAAAAAAGCTGCCGGATACCAGTCCAGAATTGAAATAGTAACTCTTTACTGGCTTTACAAATTACTTTCATTAAAGAAAGACAGCCAGCAAAGACATCCAGAAATCAGAAGTGTAAAAGAGACATCAGCGCATAATATAAGCGCCTATCTGGAAAAGAATTATACGAGTGATCTCTCCCTTGATGCTATCGCGGAAGAGCTCTTCATGAGTAAATACTATATATGTAGAATATTCAAAGAATACACCGGCTTCACCATAACAGAATATATCAATACTCTCCGAATCAAGAAAGCAACCCAGCTGCTGGAAAAATCCTGTGACAGCATATCAGATATAGCAACAAAGTTAGGTTTTGAAAGTGCATCATACTTTGAGAGAACCTTCAAAAAAATAATGAATGTAACCCCATTAAAATATCGCAAAACCCACCAGTCAGTGACAATTGAACACGAGGAGCTTAATACCCTTGATGATTCTGATTATATTGACTAGGAGGCTTTTTGGTATGTGCAGTCAGAAAAACAGGCAAATTGGGGGGATAGTTATTTAGAAATCGATGTACTAGGATATCGTGACCATCGGCGATGTGAAATTGCAATCACATACGAAATCGGCTATACTGTGAGTAACCACACCGGAATAAGATTTTATTAGGAGGCTCATATGGAAAACAACTTAAAGCTGCCTGTTGGAATTGAAAATTTTGAAGACATACGACGGTTTGGATTTTACTACACAGACAAAACCATGCTTATAGAACAGTTATTACTAAACTGGTCAAAGGTTACTCTTTTTACCCGTCCCAGACGATTCGGCAAAACTCTGAACATGAGCATGATGCGCTCTTTCTTTGAAACAGGTGCGGACAAGTCTTTATTTGATGGTCTTTACATTTCCAGAAATAAAGCGCTTTGCGAAGCTCATATGGGTAAATATCCTGTAATATTTCTTACTTTAAAGGGCGTTGAAGGACTTACATTTGCGGATGCGAAAATGATGCTCAAGTCAATTCTATCCACTGAAATGGACCGGCATTATTATCTTAAAACAAGCGATGCTCTCACAGATGAGGATAAAGCCTACTTCGTAAAAATGCTTACCGGTACAGACGAGAATATCAACGACAGCCTCCGCAAGCTGTCACAATTATTATATAAGCATTATGGTCATAAGGTCGTAATAATCATAGACGAATATGATGTACCACTCGACAAAGCCTACCAGAATAGCTATTACAATGAAATGGTTTCTCTTATCAGAGGTCTTTTTGGTCAGGCATTAAAGACAAATGATTACCTGCAGTTCGCTATTCTGACAGGGTGTCTGCACATATCTAAAGAAAGCATATTTACAGGACTGAACAATTTTGAAGTTATTTCAATCATGGACGCCCAGTACGACGAATGCTTTGGCTTTACTGATGCAGAGGTTCAGGAGATACTTAGATATTATAATCTGTCAGAGCATTATGCGGATATGAAGGAATGGTACGACGGCTATCATTTCGGAAACACTGATATCTACTGTCCATGGGATGTAATCAGATATTGCAAGAGCCTGTGTGCAGACCATGCAGCAAAGCCTCGGGATTACTGGTCTAATTCGAGTAGCAATTCTCTTGTCAGAAGCTTTATAGACAAGGCTGATGTCCAGACTAAGGATGAGATTGAACGCCTGATAGCAGGCGAATATATTGAAAAGGATATATCACTTGAGCTTACTTATGATGAGATAGACAAATGTATTGCTAACTTATGGAGTGTACTCTTTACCACCGGTTATCTGACTAAACAGGGTGTCACCGAAGATGGCAGAGTCCGTTTATCCATACCGAATAAAGAAATCAGGAATCTTTTCATCAGGAAAATCCGTGAATGGTTCAGTGACACGACTGCCAATGACGGAAAGACACTTGAAGAATTCTGCAATGCATTTGTCCAGAAAAATGCAGAAAAAATTGAGCAGCTTTTCGGTGATTATCTCTGGAATACGATAAGCATAAGAGACACCGCTGTTGCAAAGGAGAAAAAAGAGAATTTCTATCATGGTATTCTGCTTGGTCTTCTCGGCTACAAAGCAAGCTGGCTCATTAAGTCTAATGCCGAGTCAGGAACCGGCTACAGCGATATCCTCGTTGAAGTTCCGGACAATAGAACCGGAATCGTGATAGAGCTTAAATATGCCGAGAACGGCGATATGGATGCAGCATGTGATGAGGCACTTAAACAAATCGAAAAAAAATCATATGTTGATAAGCTTAGACAGGATGGCATGCGCAATTTCATCAGGTATGGAATCGCCTGCTTCAAGAAGGACTGCAAGGTTGTGATTGCTGATTAACCAGTCAGAATTCAACAAGGCGTAAAAACAATCTCAATTGTACGAAAAAGCCTGCCAACTGGCAGGCTCTTTGTTATTCATCTAACTGATTAAATCTCTTTCTTATTGTCAGCTCCCGGTGTCGTAACGATAACCTTTTCAGGTGAAATGATTAGCGCTCCCTTAGCAGTTGCTGCTCCGTTAAACATTTTCTCAACCATTGCTTTGAATGTATCTACAAGCTCACCTTCTGTAACATATTCAGCAACACCCTTAATCTGGTATCCCTCAAGCTTCTGTGCATCATATGCTGAAACAGCTATCCTGCCGCCATTCTTCTTTAAGTTGTCCAAGGTTGTTTCAAGAAATACATCCCCGACAACAAGCTTTCCATCCTCTGTCACATCCTTGAATGCAACCGGCACAACATTTGGCTCACCATCTGCACATGTCGCAAGATCCCACATACTGTTCTTTAACACATTAGTAACTGATTCATTTAACATAATAATCCTCCATTCCGCAGGCACAAAGTGCCGGAGAAATCGCGAGCCAAATGTCAGATTTGGCTC
>CAVKBP010000060.1:0-13129 GCA_963654395.1 Ruminococcus sp. CAG:382 | reverse complement strand
AAAGCTATTTGTGATGCCTGCGTCACAAATAGCCGTGTGAAAAATCAGATATCAGTCTGATTTTTCGCACTAATTTCCATTCCTGCCATTTAAATATAAAGCCTTCTGGATCTTATATACTCTTCTACAGCCTCTCCCACATCATCTTTTACTGACAGCCCCATTGAAATTTTCTTACGTATGTCAGTTGAGCTGTAGGGAAGACTGGGAACCTTGATAAAGTCAATAACTGCACCATATTTGTCAGAAAGAAAATGCTTCTGCTTCATAAGTGCGTCAGTTGGACTATTATCTCTGTCAGCACATAAAAGATGACAATGGCTGCATATATATTCAGGGTGATACCAGTCCTGCATATACATAAGCGAATCCGCACCTACTATAAAATATATTTTCTTATATAAGTCATAAAGCTGTGCAAGTGTATCGGCTGTGTAGGTATTTCCGGAACGCTTAATTTCAATCGTCGAAAGTGACATATAATCGTAAGGCTTTATTGCAAGCTGTACCATGTTACAACGGTCAGCAGCGCTTACAATCGGCGAATTATCCTTATAGGCAGGCGTTCCTGACGGCATAAATAATATTTCATCAATATCTGACTGCTCATAGGCACATTTTGCAATGCCTGTATGTCCCTTGTGGACAGGATTAAATGTCCCGCCCATAATACCTATTATTTTGTCTGAATCAATCATGGTAAAATAATTTTCTTGTTGTCCTTAGATTCCTTGTAAAGAACAATTTTCTTACCGATAACCTGAACAACCTGTGAGCGTGTTCTTTCTGCAACCATCTGTGCAATTTCTTTCGGATCATCCGCACAGTTATTAAGAACACTGATTTTAATAAGTTCTCTTGCCTCAAGAGCTTCTGCAATAGCTGCAGTGTTCTCAGGAGTAAGACTGTTTTTTCCAAACTGGAATATCGGATCCATTGTCATTGCAAGGCCTTTTAAATAAGCTCTCTGTTTGCTTGTCATATATTCTCTCCTATTAATCTATGCTTTATAATAATCAAACTCAAGATAATCACCGACGATAACAGAATCGCCCTCCTCAATTCCAAGCTTCTCAAGCTCATCAAGAACACCTGAGCGCTTCATGAATTTCTGGAAGAAGTCAAATCCCTTTTCAGATTCAAGGTTAGTATAACCAAGCATTTTATCAATCTTTGCTCCGTTGACAACATACACGCCGTCCTCGTTGACATATACCTCGAAGCTGTCGTTAGTATTATCCATAAGCTCGTCATAGTCAAATTCTTTCTCAAATAACACAGGTTCATCTTTGAAGTTATCAAGCAGCGTCCTGACTGCATATAACAGCTCCTTAACGCCCTGTCCTGTAACAGCCGATATAGGATATACCTTAATGCCCTCCGGCTCAAATGCGTCTCTTATAGCCTGTACAGGGTCGCTTCCATCATCATATATAACATCAATCTTATTAGCTGCTATAACCTGTGGTCTTTCAAGCAGCTTAGGGTTATAATTTTCAAGCTCTTTGTTGATTGCCTTAATGTCAGCTATAGGATCGCGTCCTTCAGTTGAAGCTGCGTCAACAATATGAATGATAACTTTAGTTCTTTCGATATGTCGTAAAAACTGATGTCCAAGGCCGACACCCTCCGATGCTCCCTCAATAAGTCCGGGAATATCTGCGATAACAAAGCCTTTGCCGCCATCAAGGTCAACAACACCAAGATTAGGATTAAGTGTTGTGAAATGATAATTAGCAATCTTAGGTCTAGCATTAGTAACTCTTGATAACAATGTAGATTTACCTACATTAGGAAATCCTACAAGACCAACATCAGCAATAACCTTAAGCTCGAGACGAACCCATAATTCCTGCGCATCCTGTCCCGGCTGTGCATACTGTGGAGCCTGCATGGTAGATGTGGCATAATTCATATTGCCCTTACCACCGCGGCCTCCTCTAAGAATAGTTTCCTGAAGATTATCACCAGACATATCTGCAATAACTTTACCGGATTCATCATCATATATAACAGTTCCTTCAGGTACTTTGATAATAAGGTTCTCACCATCTTTACCTGTGCATCTTCTCTTGCCGCCCTCTTCACCGCTTTCAGCAATATATTTGCTGTTATGTCTGAAATCACCGAGTGTATTAAGTCCCTTATCAACAACGAAAATAATGTCTCCGCCCCGGCCGCCATTGCCGCCGTCAGGACCGCCGGCTGGAACATAAAGCTCTCTCCGGAAGCTCACATGGCCGTCTCCACCCTTGCCGGATTTAATATAAATGCGGACTCTGTCTGCAAACATAACCTTTCCTCCATTCTGTCTTTAATCAATAGTAAAAAAGCTCCAAATCCGAAGACCTGGAGCTAAAAAACATATTAGTTGTTTGAAACAACAGGATATACAGAAACCTGCTTTCTATCCTTGCCCTTTCTTTCAAACTTAACAGTTCCATCAACAAGTGCGAATAATGTATCATCGCCACCACGACCAACATTAACACCTGGATGAATCTTTGTTCCACGCTGTCTGTAAAGAATATTACCAGCTAAAACAAACTGTCCGTCAGCTCTCTTAGCGCCTAATCTCTTAGACTCTGAATCTCTACCATTCTTTGTAGAACCTACACCCTTTTTGTGGGCGAATAACTGAAGATTCATATTTAACATAAGGTTACACCTCCTTAACACTAATTGATAAGTATTCCGGATTATCCTCAGCCACAGAATTAACACCTAATTCATATGACTTAAGTAAAATCGAAGTTTCCGGACTGACAGGCATAGCCATCTTAAAGATGACAATTCCCTCATCCTCGTTCACTGACACATCAAACTTATCATCGGTAAAAGCCTCTATCGAATTAATTGTATTGATAGTCAGAACTGAAATAGCAGAACATATAATGTCGCTGCCAGCTTCAGCATATCCTGCATGACCTGCAGAATAAAACCCTGTAATCTCATTCCCAGAGTTCTTAAAAAAAGTTATATGAGTCATGAATAACACACCTCACAAACATCCATACAAAAATTAAGCATTAATCTTTTCAATCTTAACTTCTGTGTAAGCCTGTCTATGACCATTCTTCTTGTGATATCCAGTCTTTCTCTTGTACTTGTAAACGATAACCTTCTTATCTCTGCCTTCGCCTACAACACTAGCTGTAACTGTAGCACCTGCAACTGTTGGATCACCAACCTTAGCCTCGCCGTTGTTTACAAAAAGAACCTGATCAAATGTAACAGTGTCACCAGCATTAACTGCAAGCTTCTCAACTCTGATAGTATCGCCTTCAGAAACTGTGTACTGCTTACCACCTGTTGCTATAATTGCGTACATATGGTATCCTCCTTAATTAAATACTCGCCAGTTTTGGGGAATCTGGTATATACCAGATACACTTATGCCCTAACTGAGCGGCACACAAAACATATAATACACATTCATGTATCATTTGTCAAATGTTTTTTCAAAATTTCAGATAAAATCAGATAAGCCACAGACCAATAATTCCACATCCAATCCCAACAATAAATCCGACAGCGGCATCTCTTACAAAATGCACACCTGCGAGCACCCTGCTTGCTGCCATAACAGCTACAAGCACAAGCAGTACACTTCCAACTGGAACTGAAACATAAAGCCAGCACATTGCAATAATTGTAATTGAGAAGACATGTCTGCTTGGCATCGATTCTCCCTTAGTGGCTTTATTAAATAATGGCTTTATATCATATTTTTCATAAGGTCTTCTGGCATCAATACATTTTCTTATGACAGATACAAGAACAAAGGATGTAAGAGGCGTAAGAACAAGCTTGGATGTAAGAAGCATGCTGTCAGTCTCAATAATCATGCCGCTGTTTCTTAAAATAACCGGAGTTGCCTCCTTAAAAAATGTTCCGCGGAAGCTCATTACAATAAGAACTATGTATGCTAATGCAATCAGGTAAGCCATATATCTGTATATGAATTTAAGAATTGCATAAGCCGGCTTAGAATTAAGAAACCACTCTGATATTTTCTTATATCTTCTTTCGTATGCAGGAATCTCCTGTGAAAGGTCATTTTCAGTATTATCCATAAATCCTCCATGCATTTTCAGTACTTTCCAAGGCTTTCCGACAGGCTTTTTCCTGTTTTCTTCCTCGTAATCTCAACAAGGCCAAGTCTGGTAATGTCGACGATAGTTGTACTTACTATATCCCTTTTTGCAAGAGATTTCAAATGTTCCATAAGAATATCAGAATTTTTCTGATTCATATTAATAAAGTCGACAATTATAATTCCAGAAAGATTCCTCAGCTTAATCTGCCGGCATAAGGTGTCTGCGGCTTCAAGATTAGTCTTTAACGCGGAAGCCTCTATAGCTTCCATGCTCTTTGCCTTAGAAATATTTTTGCCGGAATTGACATCAATGACAGACAACGCTTCAGTCTGCTCAATAATAAGATAGCCGCCTGATTTTAACCAGACCTTTTTGGAAAGTGCAGTATCAATCTCCTTTTCGATTGAATAGAGCTTGTATAAAGGACACAATTCATCCTCATACATGCGGATTTTGATTGCACCGTCCTGAGGCAGAAATGTCTGTAATTCCTCGTATATATCCGGAATGTCGGTAATAACCTCAACACTGTCCTTTCCAGACAGATGCACTATATCTTCAATATACGCAGGTCTGTCCTTATGTACCCGTGTATAGAATTTTGAAAAGACAGCCTTACGAAGCATATCGGTATATTCGTCACACAATGCATTGACATCTTTAATTATATCGTTAATATCAGCATTGGCACAGCCGCTTCTTAGAATGATTCCAAAATTTTTAAGATAATCATAGCCTGTTTTTTCTACAGCCTCATCTTGCTTCTTAATTAGAATATCTGCAATACATTTTTTAATATCAGCGATTGTTTCATCAGCTTTTATCTTCTTTGATACATGAACGCCTTTTACATCGTTGGAAACGACCGAATAATTGCCAGTAAGCTCTATCTTTGAAGATACCTTTGCAGGCTTGGTTTTAAGCGGCTCGGTTGTAACCTTGACAAGAATCCTGTCGCCCTGACATATGGCAGGATTGTTTTTCTCGTTAAAAAATATAGGGACTTTGTTATCTGGTATAGAATAATAACATTTCTGCTTATCTGCTATCTCAATGAATGCCGCGTTGATATTCTTAACGACATTCTCTACCCTGCCAACATATATGTTACCAGTAATACTGCCACTATCTAAAGGCTTAAGATAGTGGCAGGTGTTATCAGTGGTATATATGCAGCAGAAAATCCGGTTATTAATATCTGTGATTATATATTTATATTCCATAAATTATCTGTTCCATGTTTTAATATTTCTATAAAAGCAGGTTCTGTTTCCGGTGTGGCATGCAGCGCCAACCTGACGGACCTTTGCAAGAATAGTATCGTTGTCGCAGTCAATGTCAAGAGAGCCGACATACTGGAAATGTCCAGATGTAAGGCCTTTAACCCACAGCTCCTGACGGCTTCTGCTGTAATAGGTCATAATGCCTGTCTCTAAGGTCTTATTGTAGGCTTCCTCATTCATGTAGGCAAGCATTAAAACCTCACCATTGACATAATCCTGTACGACAACGGGAATAAGACCATTAGCATCAAGCTTTAAATCCTTAAATGCAATATCAGCCTCAGGCATTGCTAAAGCTTTTGCATAAGACGCTCCCGATTCAAAAAGATTAACAGCCTCCTTAAGGTCAATACGCTTTTCATATATAGCCTTGCCGATTATCGCACCATGTATGCCGGCATCATTAATATGTGTGAGGTCGTCCATGCAGCTCATGCCGCCTGACGCAATAATATCAATGCCTGTCTTATCAGAAAGAAGCTTAGTCTGCTCAACATTTGGACCGGCAAGCATACCGTCCTTGGATATATCAGTATATACTATAGTCTGAACGCCGATATCCTTCATTGCAAGCGCAAGTGAAAGTGCAGTCTTGTCACTGACCTTCTCCCAGCCCTCGATAGCCACAAGACCATCCTTGGCATCAACACCTACAACAATATGCTCAGCTCCGAAGCTGTCAATGGCAGCCTTGATAAAATCAGGGCTTTCAACAGCCTTAGTACCGATAATAACTCTGTATACACCGAGGTCAAGAACCTCCTGAATGTTCTCAAGAGTACGGATTCCGCCTCCCATCTGCACAGGAACATTGACACTTGAGCATATTTTCTTAATAGTTTCGGCATTAACACCATGTCCCTTAAGCGCGCCGTCAAGGTCAACAGTATGGATAAACTGCGCTCCTGCCTCCTCAAAGCCCTTGGCAATCTCGTAAGGTCTTTCAGAATATACAGTGACTTCATTAAAAAGTCCCTTCTTTAAGCGGACACACTGTCCGTCTTTAACATCAATCGCTGGATATAATCGCATATGTGTAACTCCTTAAATCTTAAAGACTTCCCTTAGTTGAAAGAATTGTCTTTATCCTTGTATCTTTAATAGTCGCCTCGTCCAATGCCTTTGCAAATGCTTTGAACATTCCCTCAATAATATGATGGTCGTTCTCGCCCGCAATTTTTCTTATATGAAGATTCATGCCTGCACTGTAGGATATTGCATAGAAGAATTCCTTAACCATCTGTGTATCGAAGTATCCAACGCTGTCCGCTGTAAATGTAGACTCAAAGCCAAGGTATGGTCTTCCGGAAAGGTCAATTGCACACATAATTAGTGTTTCATCCATAGGAAGAATGATATCGCCATATCTTCTTATAGACATTTTATCTCCTATGGCTTCTTTAATAGCCTCTCCAAGTACAATTCCGACATCCTCAATAGTATGGTGGCAGTCAACTATTAAGTCACCAGTCACCTTTAGCTTAAGGTCAAAAAGACCATGCTTTGCAAAGCTCTTTAACATATGGTCAAAGAAACCGATTCCTGTGTCAACCTCTGCTTCTCCTGAACCATCAATCCTTAAAAATAAAGCAATATCAGTTTCGCTTGTTTTTCTTTTTACAGTTGCCTGTCTTAATTCAGATACAGCCATATAATCCTCATTTCTGCGCAAGTGCGCTAATTAGTCTTCAAATCTTACCTTAATTGAATTAGCATGAGCTGTAAGATGCTCTGCTGTTGCAAATTTTTCAATATCAGTATGTATAGCCTCAAGAGCATTTCTTGAGTAAGAAATAATGCTTGATTTCTTGATAAAGTCATCAACACTTAAAGGTGAGAAAAACTTAGCTGTTCCATTAGTAGGGAGAACATGGTTAGGACCTGCAAAGTAGTCACCCAGAGGCTCTGAGCTGTATTCTCCAAGGAAAATAGCACCTGCATTCTTAACCTTAGTCATAACATCAAATGGATTTCTTGTAACGATTTCCATATGCTCTGATGCAATCTCATTGGCAACATCCACAGCCTCATCAATATCCTTTGCAACAAGGATATATCCGTAATTATCAAGTGACTTCTGGATAATTTCCTTTCTTGATAATTCAGCCACGAACTTATCAACCTCTTCTGATACCTTATGTGCAAGCTCTTCGCTTGTAGTTATAAGAATTGCAGAAGCCATCTCATCATGCTCAGCCTGTGATAAAAGGTCTGCTGCAACGAAACGCGGATTAGCAGTCTCATCAGCAATTACAAGAATCTCACTAGGACCTGCAACAGAATCAATGCTTACATATCCAAATACAGCCTTTTTAGCAAGGGCAACATAGATATTACCAGGTCCGCATATCTTATCAACCTTAGGAACAGATTTAGTACCATATGCCATAGCTGCTATAGCCTGTGCTCCGCCCACCTTATATATAACATCAACACCAGCCTCCTTAGCTGCAACAAGTGTTGTAGGATATACCTTTCCTTCTTTATCAGGAGGTGTACACATAATAATCTGCTCAACGCCTGCAACCTTTGCTGGAAGAACATTCATAAGAACTGATGAAGGATAAGCAGCCTTTCCGCCCGGCACATACACACCGACTCTTGCAAGTGCAGTAACCTTCTGTCCTAATATAGTTCCGTCCGGCTTAGAATCGAACCAGCTATACTGCTTCTGCTTCTCATGGAAAGAACGGATATTAACGATAGCCTTTCTTATAACCCCGATAAGCTCAGGATCAACTAAAGAATATGCCTCCTCAATCTCTGCCTCTGTTACAACAATATTGCCAGCATTAATATCAGCCTTGTCGAAATTCTTAGTATATTCGAACAAAGCCTCATCACCCTTAGTCTTGATATTAAGAAGAATCTCTGCAACTGCTGATTCAAACTTTCCGTAGCTGTTAGGACTTCTCTTCAAAAGATTCTCCAAAATATTATTCTTACTTTCATCTGTCAATTCAACGATACGCATTATATTCCTCCTTGTTTTGCGAAGCAAAATCCGAACCCTCTGGTGAGGAGAGGAATTTGCCTCCTTGTTTTGCGAAGCAAAATCCGAACCCTTTGGTGAGGAGAGGAATTTGCCTCCGTATACACTTTCAATTCTGTGCTTCTATATATTTTTTAACATCATTTATCAATTTGATTATCCGCTCCTGCTCCATCTTCATGCTCACCTGGTTTACAACCATTCTTGCAGAAAGAGGACACACCTCCTCAAGCACTTCAAGACCATTTTCTTTTAAGGTCGCACCTGTTTCAACGATATCGACGATAACCTCTGCAAGACCTACAATAGGCGCTAATTCCACAGAGCCGTTAAGCTTGATAATTTCAACAGTCTGGTGCTTGATATTATTAAAGTAGTCTTTTGCAATATTAGGATACTTGGAAGCAACCCTTATAAGCTCATGGTGCTGCAGCTTTTCCCTTGCTGATTCAGGACCGCATACACACATTCTGCATTTGCCCATCTGAAGGTCGTACACCTCATAAAGGCTTCTGCCCTCTTCAAGAATAGTATCCTTGCCTACAATACCGATATCTGCTGCCCCATATTCTACATATGTCGGAACATCAGACGGCTTAGACAAGAAAAAGCGGAAGCCAAGCTCTTCATTCGTGAATATAAGCTTTCTTGTCTTTTCATCCTTCATCTCTTCACAGGGAATACCAATCTGTTCAAATATTTCCATTGCCTTCTTTGCAAGGCGTCCCTTCGCCAGTGCAATAGTTATATATCTCATTAAAATGTACCTCCCACAAGGCTTTTTACTGCCACTCTTTCATTCTTTCCAGACTCATCAATAACTCTTACAGTTGAATCAGAAGCGTACTTCTCATCAATAAATGCGACATTTACTAAAGAGGCTTCCTTAGCATATTCAATATACTGCGAATCTGTCTTAAAATCCTTATACTCAATTATGCACACATTAACGCCAGTACCTCTTAGCTGCTTAGAAACATTTATTGCATCACCAAGCCTGTCCGGATTGTAGACAAGAAGTGTTCCGTTGAAATCATGCGGAATATGGATATTCTGTCTGTTAAGTGCCGCAATAAGCCTGTCAATTGTAATAGAAAAACCAATAGAAGCCTTGTCACAGCCGAACTGTCCAAGAAGCTTATCATATCGTCCGCCATTCACAACAGGCTCTCCTGTGCCAAAGGTATATGCATGAAATATAATTCCTGTATAATATGCATGCTCTGATAAATCTCCAAGGTCAAATGAAATATATTTATCATAGTTATTGCTCTTAAGCAGCTCATACAACTGCTCAAGCCTGTTAATAGCCTGAATGCATTCCTCTTCATCAGTCAATGCCTTAGCTTTTTCAAGAACCTCAGTACCGCCGAATAGCTGTGGAAGCTCGAGCAGCACCCTGGCAGTCGCTTCATCAATATTAAGACTCTCTATCAGCTCTTCAACACCGAAATAATTCTTTTCCTTGATAAGCCTTAACAGTTCCTCGGCTGAATCGCCAGTGATTCCAGCCTTATGCAAAAGACCGTTAAAGAAAGCAACATTTCCAAGCTCGACCTGAAACTCTGTAAGACCTGCTGATAACATACAGTCAATAACCATAGAGATAATCTCATAATCTGCTGCCAGAGAATTATCATTGATAAGCTCTGCACCCAGCATAGTATTTTCCTTAAGCCTGCCCTGATAGTACTTGCTTACATTAATAAATGTGTTTCCAAGATAACAGAGCTTGACTGGAAGCAGCCTGTCCTCAAAATACTTAGCCGTAGCTCTTGCAATGGAAGGTGTCATATCAGGTCTTAAAACTAAAGTATTTCCATATCTGTCAAATAACTTAAACATTTCGTTAGATGGAACACTTCCGCGCTCTTTATTGAATACATCAAAGAATTCAATGGATGGTGTCTGAATGTCATTATAACCATAGGATGTACAGACATCATGAAGACGGTTCTCAATAATCTTCTTTTCTGCACATTCTGTACTGTATATATCCCGTACACCCTCTGGTGTATGTAATAAATCTCTCTTCATAATAGAAATATGTCCTTTCGTCATAGCAAATGCTTTAATGCGTTGAAGTGATACTATGCTAACGCACTAAATTTGTTTGAATTATACATAAATATACATTTATTGTCAACAAACTATTTCTGATAATCTTCTATCTCCCCATGGAGGAATTCCTTGTAAATGATATATCTGTTGCCGCCCTTAGAACGCGCAAGCTCTATAGCACGCTTAATCTTCAAGGTAATAAGCCCGATGTCTGTTCCGTTCTCGGGATATCTTCCGATACCTATAGAAAAGCTGATATTATATGCCGGATCAATAAATTTACAGTTCCATGAAATCATAGTCCTTATATGCTCAAGAAATGCGCGCAGCTTAACCTCTGTATTAATATTCTTAACAGCTATCGTGTATTTAAAGGCATCAACACGAACCAGAATGCCACGCTTATCTATGGCTTTTAATATAACCTCCTCGATCACCTGTGAAATTCTGTTGATTTCTTCCTCAGTATGCTGTGCTTTAAACTGCTCAATATTATCGACTTCCAGATATATAAATGACAACTGGCAGTTATTATCTTCCTTAATGCTTCTTGAAAAGAAATCGTGCATATCAGTCTCGGACAGTGTAATTAAAGAATCCGCATTTTCATCAGTCTGGTTAAATCCGGTAATATGCTGCTGTAATTTTTTATTAAGCTCACGGATAACTAAAACATCTGATATATGCAGTTCAAGATATTCTGAGGAGTCAGTGCCTGGAAGCAGCTTTTTCTCGATATCCACAAGCACCCAGCGGTAGGAATTGTCTATCCTTCTCATGCGGATACACATGGATTTTTTAATTCCAGGTCTTAAGCTGTTCGCAACATCAACAAAATCGTCTAAGTCAACCTGATGTATTGTGTCCATGATTGAATAATGCATAGACATTCCAAGAAACATATACATAGGTTCATTCGCTGTTACAATGGTAAAATTAGTATCTACGACAGCATATCCATCAATTAATTCATATTCATCAATATGGTTGTTTCCCAAAACATGATTATTAATAGTCAGATTATCATTTGTCATGCCAAAACCTTCCTTTCCAGTTTTCCAGTACTAGTGTAAATCAATATCCTTCTGTACAGCCTCAAGATAATGGATAGGAATCCCTTGTCTTGCATATATACGGAAATTCTTATTGATTTCTGAATAAGTGAAGCTTTTGCGTCCACCACCTTCACTTCTATCCCAGAAAGCTATTATATCAGAAAATGGAATATAATAGAACTCATCCCTTGCAGAAAAGCATATAATAATAAATGCTATTCCCTCCTGTCTTTCAAACTCGCGCATGAATTCAATCTGGTGTGCATGGATGTTGGCTATTGGAAATGTATCTGTGGCACATTCCTTTGCATCAAAGCACACAGGAATCCCCTGTATAACACCTATATAGTCAACCGTACTTTTCTGGTCAAAATATGCAAGAGTAATATGTCTTGTCTGCTGGTCTATATTAATCGGCTTGATAGGTGTCGGAATCTTCTGGACAAGCGCAAGGTGCGACATTCTGTACTTGTCATTAGTCATATTAATAAGGTCTTCTAGTGTAGAGCCTCTAAGTCCTCTTGAATTCCAGGTTGGCATAACCCTTCCCCCTTCATTACATTTTTAAAAGAATTAGGTATTGCAGCATATATGTGGATGTCCATATCAGGGATATCTAATTCATAGGAATGCAGCAACTGGTCTTTAATTCCGTATTTCTTATTAAATGTATCATTGACAGGCTTAGAGCCGTATTTGTAATCGCCTATCAGAGGATGTCCGATTCCTGCAAGATGTGCCCTTATCTGGTGGCTGCGCCCTGTAAGAAGATGAATCTTAAGAAGCGTCACACTGCCATTGGTACATACCGGAATATATTCTGTCTCAATAGGCAGTGAATCCTTTAATTGTTTCGTACTTACAGTTACTTTATTAGTTTTATTATCTTTGTAGAGAAATCCCTTAATCAGGGCGCGCTTGTCAAGCTTTCCCTTTACGATACACAGATAATACTTGCCAAGTGTCCTTTGTTTAAATGCTTCTGATAACCTCTGCAAGCCTTTAGTCGTCTTTCCGGCAGCCACTATACCGCTTGTGTTGCGGTCTAGCCTGTTGCATACTCCCGGCTTAAATGAAGCTAAATCCTCTGCACTAATTGCTCCCTCATGTATAAGGTATGCTGTCAGATATTCAACCAGCGACACATCCTCCGGCTTAGCCTTCTGTGAAAGCATTCCTGACGGCTTATTAATAAATATGACATCAGAAGCCTCATAGATTATATCCAGCGGCCTGTATATCCTGCTATAGTAGTCATCCCTTGCTGTCTGGTTATTATCCTTAGAGAATTTTTCAAAGGTTTCATCAGAAAAGAATATCCTGATGGTATCACCACATTTTAACTTTTCATCTCCGGATGCCTTGGAATTATTGAGTGTAATATTCTTTTTTCTTAGCATTTTGTAAAGGAAGCTCTTAGGGGCATTGCAAAGATATCGCTCAAGACAGCGCATCAGCTTCTGCCCTGCAAGCTTTTCATCAATATTAATTTCTTTCATATAATACCTGCTTAATTACATACTCATTCTGAGTAATGCGTCTGTTACATATTGTTTTCTGTCAAGGCTGTTTTCCTTGCTCTCATCAAAATTCAAAGCTGCATTCTTAACTTTTTCAAGATATGTATCCTTATCCTTG